>NZ_BAAARK010000022.1:0-159808 GCF_039532155.1 Streptomyces lunalinharesii | reverse complement strand
GCGCGCCCTTCAAGGGCTGCTGCTCGGCGTACTCCTTGCGGATCGCCATCAGACCGGGCATCTCATGCTCGGCGAGGGTGATCTCCTTGCGGCCGAAGGCGGCGAGGGAAAGGTCAGCGACCTTGAAGTCCTGGCCGGTGGCTGCTGTCGTCATTCGGGCTGCTCCTCGGATGTCGAGGTCGGTCGGGCATTCGGGCAGTCTGCGGCGCGGGCTGGGGGTCCCCAGTGGTGACGGGGTGCACTTGAGCCTACGTGGAGGCGGGCGCACCTCTCCCCTTGCCGCAGCGCAGTCCGTCGGAGGCCCTCTCTCCCTCGGCCGGTCCGCGGTGCGGGCCGACCGACCGCCATCAGCAGCGACGTCTGGCACTGCCCTCGAATTTACACCGATCGGCTGCGCTGCCCCAGCCCGCGTCGGTTCGATCGTTGGCTTGTTCCGTGCGGTGCGGGGGTGTGGGGGTGGGGTGTGGGGTGCGGTGGCATGCGGGAGGCCCCGCCTCCCGGGGGTGGCGGGGCCTTGTGGCGCGTGGGGCGTCAGGTGTTGCTGGGGGGCTGGGCCGCGGCGGCCTTCTCGTCGTAGATGTCGGGTTCGAGGTAGATGACGCGGGCGATCGGGACGGCTTGGCGGATGCGGGCCTCGGCGGCGTCGATGGCGCGGGCGACCTCGGCTGCGGTGTCGTCGTGCTCGACGGCGATCTTGGCGGCGACGAGGAGTTCCTCGGGGCCGAGGTGGAGGGTGCGCATGTGGATGACGCGGGTGACGACGTCGCCGTCGACGACGGCGGCGCGGATCTTGGCGACCTGGTCGGGGCCGGCCGCCTCGCCGAGCAGCAGGGACTTGGTCTCGGCGGCGAGGACCAGGGCGATCAGCACGAGCAGCGTGCCGATGCACATGGTGCCGACGCCGTCCCAGACGCTGTTGCCGGTGGCGACGGTGAGGCCGACGCCGCAGAGGGCGAGGACGAGGCCGATCAGTGCGCCGAAGTCCTCCAGCAGGACGACGGGGAGTTCGGGGGCCTTGGCGCGGCGGATGAACTGGGCCCAGCTCTGCTGGCCGCGCAGCTCGTTGGACTCCTTGATCGCGGTGCGGAACGAGAAGCCCTCGGCGACGACGGCGAAGAGCAGGACGCCGACCGGCCAGAACCAGTTGTCCAGGGGGTGCGGGTGCTGGATCTTCTCCCAGCCCTCGTAGAGCGCGAAGACGCCGCCGATGGTGAACAGGACGATGGAGACGAGGAAGCCGTAGATGTAGCGCTCGCGCCCGTAGCCGAAGGGGTGTTCGGCGGTGGCGGCGCGCTTGGCCCGCTTCCCGCCGAGCAGCAGCAGGCCCTGGTTGCCGGAGTCCGCGAGGGAGTGGACGCCCTCGGCCAGCATCGAGGACGAGCCGCTGAAGGCGAAGGCGACGAACTTGGCCGCGGCGATCGCCAGGTTGGCGCCCAGCGCCGCCACGATCGCCTTGGTACCGCCGGATGCGCTCATGGGTTGCGCCATGTCCCTTCCGTAGACCGGGCTTTACCGCCCCTTTAATGCAGTGCGGCGGTCATTGTTGCAGCCCGGTCTGCGGGCGGTGCGGGGAGGCCGGATGCCGGACGGGCGTCAGGCGACGACGGTGGCGCGGAAGACGGTGCCGTCGCCGGCGAGGGTGAGGCGTTCGCCGGCGGGCGCGAAGGCGGCGGTGCCGGGGGTGAGGGTGAGGTCGCGGGTGGTGCCGCGGTCGCTGGTCAGGCGGACGGCGCCGGCGGTGCACAGGAGGATCTGCGGGGTGCGGGCGGCGAGCGGGCGGGGGGTGGCGCCGGGGGCCAGGACGAAGCGGGAGAGGCGGAACTCGTCGATGGGGGTGTCGTAGACCTCTTCGCCGTCGACGTCCTCGGGGCGCAGCACGCCGGCGTCGCGGGGGGTGAAGCGGACCACGCGCAGGAGTTCGGGGACGTCGACGTGCTTGGGGGTGAGGCCGCAGCGGAGCACGTTGTCGGAGTTGGCCATGAGTTCGACACCGAGGCCGCTGAGGTAGGCGTGCGGGATGCCGGCGCCGAGGAAGAGCGCTTCGCCGGGTTGGAGCCGGACGTGGTTGAGGAGTGCGGCGGCGAGGACGCCGCGGTCGCCCGGGTAGTGGTGGGCGATGGCGGCGAGGGCCGCGTACGCCTCGGCGTGCGGGCCGCCCTTGGGGGCGAGTTGGGCGGCGGCGGTGGCGGTGCGTTCGACGGTCTCGGCGAGGGCCTCGGGTTCGGCGCCGAGGACGGCGGTGAGCACCTCGCGCAGGGCGGATTCCTCGGGGCTGGCGCGCAGGACGTCGACGTACGGCTTGAGGTCGTCGACGTCGAGGCCCGCCAGGAGGTCGGCGGCCTGGTCGGGGTGGCGGAAGCCGCAGAGGCCGTCGAAGGGGGTGAGGGCGCAGAGGAGTTCGGGCTTGTGGTTGGCGTCCTTGTAGTTGCGGTGCGGGGCGTCGAGGGGGATGCCGCGGGCCTCCTCGTCGGCGAAGCCGGCCGCGGCCTGGGTGCGGTCGGGGTGGACCTGGAGGGAGAGCGGGGCGCCGGCGGCGAGGATCTTGAAGAGGAAGGGGAGCCGGGGGCCGAAGGCGCGGACGGCGTCGGCGCCCAGTTCGCCTTCGGGGTCGGCGGCTATCACGTCGGCGAGGGAGCGAGGGCCGGCGCCGCGGTCGAGGCGGGAGGGGGCTCCGGGGTGGGCGCCGAGCCACATCTCGGCCTGCGGTTCGCCGGTGGGCGGGACGCCGAGGAGGTCGGGGAGGGCGGTGATGGAGCCCCAGGCATAGGGGCGCACGGTGTTGACGAGGCGGTCCATGGGACGGCTGCTTCCTGACGTGGCGTGGATGGTCCGGTGGGGCGCGGGGCGGTGGGCTCCCCCGGAGCCATGATCACTCGGTGCCGGCGAGCGCCAGGTAAACGGCACCGAAATCGGCGATGGCGAGGAGTTCCGCGGCGCGTTCCAGCTCGCTGCCGGCGGTCGGTTCCAGTTCGCTGAGGGGGGTGTCGCGTTCGTCGGCGAGCTGCTGGGCGGCGCGGGTCGCGGAGAGCGGGCCGGCTTCGTCCTCGCGGAACAGGACGATCCGGGCGCGCAGGGCGGCGGGCTGGTCGACGCGGTCGCGGAAGAAGTCGTCCGGGTCGGCGCCGGCGGCGAGGGCGCCGGCGAGCAGGGCGCGGTGGGTGGTGAGCGCCTCGGGGAGGTCGGCGGTGAGCGCGGGGCGGCCGGCGAGTCCGGCGAGCTCGGTGGCGAAGTGGCGGCCGACGGCGCCGGCGACCAGCCCCTCGGTCCAGATCAGCGGGAGGGCGTCGGCGAGGTCGGCGGCGAGGGTCTTGCCGGGGTTGGTGTAGGTGGGGATGGCCGGACCGCAGCGTTCGGCGACCTCGTCGAGGCGGTCGGCGAGCTTGCTGACGGCGTCCGCGGGGGCGCTGATCAGGCCGATCCGGTCGGCGAGCACGAGCAGCGGGATGAGGACGGACCACAGGGTGCCGGGGGCCGCGGGCGGGGCGCCCTCGACGTCGAACTCGGCGTCGTAGGCGGTGGTGGCCAGGGGGACGGCGAGGCCGCGGGCCTGGATGACGGCGTCGGCGAGTGGACCGCCGGCGGGGGTGACGGCGACGACCGCGCAGCCGCGGCGGTAGGACTGCTCGACGAGTTCGGCGAGGCCGGGGTCGGCGGCGTCGGGGCCGGCGACGAGGAGGAGGTCGAGGGGGCCGGCCCAGCCGGGCAGGATCCAGCGGAGGGCGCCGGGCAGGGGGGCCACGCCGGTGGGCTGGATGAGGCTGACCGGGCAGCTGCCGCCGCTGAGGGCGCGCAGCAGGTCGGCGACGCCGGCGGCGGCCGGGCCGGGTCCGGCGACCAGGACGGCGCGCGGCCGCCCGTCGGGGGTCAGCTCGGGGATGCCGGATTCGGCGGCGCTGCGGGCGGCGGTGCGGACCCGGGCGCCGGATTCGGCGACGCCGCGCAGCAGGCCGAAGCGATCGGCGCCGGCCAGCGCCTCGGGTGCGTCGAGCAGTGACTCGTCGAGCATGGTGGCGCGGCCTCCGATCGCCGGTGGGCGGGGGTGCTGCCGGGTCAGGCCGGGCGGCGGGCTTCGTCGACGAGGAGGACCGGAATGCCGTCCTGGACGGGGTAGGCGAGGCCGCAGTCGGCGGAGGTGCAGATCAGCTCGGCCGGGTCGGCCGCGGTGCGGTCCTCCAGCGGGGCGTGGCAGGCCGGGCAGGCGAGGATCTGGATCAGGCTGGCTTCGACCGGCATCGGGGTGCTCCTTCGGCGTGGTTGCGGCGTGGCCAGCGTACCGCCGGTGTGGGGGGCGGGGCCTGCCCGGAGGGGTTTTCGGCAGGTGGGAGGACCGGTCTGGGCGGCCCTCCCACCTGGGGCGGTGGATCAGCCGCGGATGATCCCCAGGGCCTCGTCGCGGATGCGGTCGACGGTGGCCGCATCGCGGGCCTCGGCGTTGAGGCGGAGCAGCGGCTCGGTGTTGGAGGGGCGGACGTTGAACCACCAGTCGGTGGCGGTGACGGTCAGGCCGTCGAGGTCGTCGAGGGTGATGCCGTCGCGGCCTTCGTAGGCGGCCTTGATGGCGGCGAGCCGGCCGGCCTGGTCGTCGACGGTGCTGTTGATCTCGCCGGAGGCGGCGTAGCGGTCGTACTGGGCGACCAGCTGGGACAGCGGGCCGTCCTGGCTGCCGAGGGTGGCCAGGACGTGCATCGCGGCGAGCATGCCGGTGTCGGCGTTCCAGAAGTCGCGGAAGTAGTAGTGGGCGGAGTGCTCGCCGCCGAAGATGGCGCCGGTGCGGGCCATTTCGGCCTTGATGAAGGAGTGGCCGACGCGGGTGCGGACGGGGGCGCCGCCGTGCTCCTTGACGACCTCCGGGACGGACCAGGAGGTGATGCAGTTGTGGATGACCGTGCCGCCGGGGTGCTTGGCCAGTTCGCGGGCGGCGACCAGGGCGGTGATCGCGGACGGGGAGACCGGGTCGCCGTTCTCGTCGACGACGAAGCAGCGGTCGGCGTCGCCGTCGAAGGCGAGGCCGAGGTCGGCGCCGACGGCGCGGACGCGGGCTTGCAGGTCGGTGATGTTCTTGGGGTCGAGCGGGTTGGCCTCGTGGTTGGGGAAGGAGCCGTCCAGCTCGAAGTAGAGGGCGTCGAGGTCGAGGGGCAGGCCCGCAAAGACGGTGGGGACGGTGTGGCCGCCCATGCCGTTGCCGGCGTCGACGACGACCTTCAGCGGGCGGATGTCCGACAGGTCCACCAGGGAGTGCAGGTGGCCGGCGTAGTCCTTCAGGACGTCGCGTCGGGTGCGGGTGCCGGGTGTGGCGGCCGGCTCGGGGGCGCCGTCGGCGATCCAGCGCTCGACCAGGGCGCGGATGTCGGCGAGGCCGGTGTCCTGGCCCACGGGGGCGGCGCCGGCCCGGCACAGCTTGATGCCGTTGTACTGGGCGGGGTTGTGCGAGGCGGTGAACATCGCGCCGGGCAGGTCCAGGGCCCCGCTGGCGTAGTAGAGCTCGTCGGTCGAGCACAGGCCGATCTCGGTGACGTCGGCGCCACGGGCGATCGCACCGCGGCCGAAGGCCCCGGACAGGCCCGGCGAGGAGGGCCGCATGTCGTGCCCGATGACGATCGCGTCGGCGCCGGTGACCTCGACGAAAGCCGCGCCGAAGAGTTCGGCCAGGGTCTCGTCCCATTGGTCGGGGACCACGCCGCGCACGTCGTACGCCTTCACGATCTGCGACAGATCAGTCACAGCCAGCCCTCCTGGAGTCGCTACGGGCTGACAAACCTACCCGTACGTTCCGCGCGGGGGCCGTGAACCAGCCGTGAACGGCAGCGGAGCAGGTGGTGGCGGGTCAGGAGTCGGGCGAGCGCAGGATCCGCAGATGGCCGCGGCGGGCGACCTCCATGGGGTGGCCGTCGCGGCCGGTGGGGGTGGGGGTGTCCGGGCCGCCGGCGGCGCGCTCCTGGGGGCGGGCCGCCTCGCGGACGGCGTTGGCCAGCGCTTCGAGGTCGTCGCCGCTGGGGCGGACGGGTCCGGGGTCGATGGCGAGGCGGACGACTTCCCAGCCGCGGGGTGCGGTCAGGCGCTCGGAGTGTTCGGCGCACAGGTCGTAGCAGTGCGGCTCGGCGTAGGTGGCGAGCGGTCCGAGCACGGCGGTCGAATCCGCATAGACGTACGTCAGCGTTGCGACGGCGGGGCGGCCGCACGCAGTGCGCGAACAGCGACGTACAGGGCTCACGACGTTGGACGGTACCGCACTCTTGAGCGGGCCGCGACGACTCTCCCTCGGCTCACCCAACCGTGTCGTCCCGCTTCGTCCGATGCGTCTGACCTGCACCCGTCGGCCGGGGCCCGTCGGGGGTGGATGCCGAGGGGGCGCGCGGTGGGCGACGGGCCGTCCCTAGGTGGTGCAATCCGTGTCATTCTGCGTCGCTGCTTGGGAAGGAGAGGGGGCAAGAGGGAGCCACAAACGAACCGAACCGGGGCCGGTCCGGTCACCCGACGACAAGTGGCGAGTTGTCGCACAACGCCGTACGGCCCGTCCCCGGAGGGCTACGCTCGATCTGATGGACAGCCCCGTACCTCCCCGTCCTGCGGAGCCGCGACCCCGCCGCCGTGACCGCCACGGCCGTGGCATGCGCGGCCCGATCGCGCCTCCCCAGGTGCCGCTGTCGGTGACCCGCGCCGACGCGTTCACGGATCTCGTCTACGACTCCCGGGACCGGCTGGAGCGGCACTGGTCGCAGCTGGCGCAGGTCGACTTCCTGGTGCTGGAGGTGCCGGGCTTCGGGCCGGACGGCCCGCCCGACCCGCTCGCGGAGGACGAGGGCGTACCGCTGGGTCGGGTGCTGCCGGCCGGCGACGGACATCGCGACCGGATCGTGATCTACCGCAGGCCGGTGGAGATCCGCACGAAGAGTCGCGACGAGCGGGCGCTGCTGGTGCACGAGGTCGTCGTCGAGCAGGTCGCCGAGCTGCTCGGGCTGGCGCCGGAGTCGGTGGACCCGCGCTACGGCCAGGAGTGAGCCGGCGGCGCGGGTCCGGCACGGCGCCGCCCGCGGCGCCGTCGTCGATCAGCGGGTGAGCAGGGACAGGTCCTGGCCGGCGGTGGGCACCAGCACCGAACCGCGGTCGTCGGGCACCGGCTGGATGGTGAAGGCCGGCACTGCGCCCTGCGGCAGGGCCAGCGTGCGGGCGGCGTAGACCGGACCGCTGCCGGACTGCGGCTCGACGGTCAGCGCGTAGGAGCCCTTCAGGCCGGACGGCTGCGGCGGCTGGACGGCGAGGCTGGTGCCGCCCTTGACCGTGAACGTCTTGGTGACCGGGGAGCCGCCGCCGCTGCCGGCCGACGCGGTGACCTTCACCGTGGCGTCCTTGCCCTTCTCGGAGGCGACCAGGGTCAGGGTGCCGCCCTTGGCCCGGTTGTCGGCGACGGTGCCGCGGGCCTCCACCGGCCGGGTCGCCGGGATGAACGCCATCTCCTGGCTGTCGCCCTTGCCGCGGAGCACTCGCAGCGCCGCGGTGATCGGGGCGGTGGAGCCGTCGTCGCTCGGGGTGAGGACCAGTGAGCCGGCCTCGCCCTTGGTGATGTCCTTGAGGTCGACGGTGGTGGTCATCCCGCTCTTGATGTGCAGGGTGTCGAGGCCGGCGGGGGTGATCAGGCCGGTCGGGGTGGCCAGTTGGACGTTGACGTCGGCGTCGGCGTCGCCCGGTGCGACGGCGACCAGCTGGACGTCGGTGGCGTCGGCCGGGATGCCGGGCAGGACGGCGCTCGGGGCCGGGTCGGCGGCCGGCGGGAGCCAGTCGCCGCCGGTCTTGGCGTCGGCGGCCTGGACGGCCGCGCCGATCCGGCCGGAGCGCGCGGTGACGTGCAGCGCGGCGCCGTCGACGGCGCTGGTGGTGAGGGTGGACAGCAGCACCGGGACGGTGGTGTGCGGCGGCACGGTGATGTCCTCGCCGCCGCCGCTCTCGCTCAACGCGCCGTCCTTGCCGCGCAGTTCGAGGTCGACGACGGCCGGGATCGCGTCGGGGTTGGTCAGGTGGACGTAGTCGGTGCGGCCGGCGGCGGTGCTGACGCCGGGGAACCAGAACTGGGTGTCGGGGGCGGTGCAGGTCAGCCCCTGGAGGCCGCGGCCGGAGCCGGCGGCGACGGCGGTGGTCTGCTGGACGGTCCAGCCGGGGGCCAGCAGGCCGTCGGCGGAGCCGGTCAGGGCCGGTGCGTCGGGGCTGTCGGTGGCCGCGGTGACCGGCTTCCCGGCCTGCTGGAGGGGCACCACGGGCTTGGTGTCGGCCGGCGGCACGGTCTGCGGCGCGCCGGCGTCCGCGGCGGCGCCCTTGCCCTTGCCGTCCTTGGCGTCCTTGCCGCCCTTGCCGGCGGGGTTGCCGTGGCTGTCGGCGACCGTGCCGGCGGGCTGGAGCTGGGCGGTGCCCTTCTTGGCGTCCGCGCCGGCCGCGGCCCCCGGGGGCGCGAAGGCGGTGTAGGTGGTGTCGGCGACCTCCGACGAACTGGGCGCCGGGCACACCAGCGTGGACCGCTGGACGGGCAGCCGGGTGCCGCTCGCGGGGGCCGCGGCCGCACCGCCGCCGGGGGCCGCGAGCGCGGCGACACCGGAGACGGCGGCCAGCGCGGCGGCCGCGGCGGTCAGGGAGATGATGGTGCGCTTCACTGCTGCTCGCTCCCGTCACGGCGCGGCTCGGGGAAGGCGCCGGGGTACGTCGTGCCGTCGTAGGGCTGCGGGTGCTGCGGGTGCTGCTCCGTCCCGGCGTCCGGGTACGGCTGCTGCTGAGCGCCGTAGCCGTACGGGTCGTAGGCGCCCGCCTGGTAGGGGTCCACCGCGTAGTCACCGGGCTGGTAGGTGCCGGCCTGGTACGGGTCGGCCGGCGGGTAGGGCTGCTGCTGGCCGTCGTACTGGCCCGCGTACTGACCGTCGTACGGGCCGGCCTGGTACGGGTCGGCGGTCGGGACGTAGGGCTGCTGGTCGACGGCGGCCGGGTCCTGGGCGGCCGTCCAGTCCTCGTAGGAGGGCTGCGCGGGGACCGCGGCGTACGGGTCGGCGGACGGGAGCGGTTCCGGGGCCGGCGCGGCGGCCAGGGGCTCCGCACCGGTGCCGGCGGCCGGCGCGCCGTCGACGGTGTCAACGGTGTCGGGGGCTGCGGCGGCCGGTGCGGCGCCGGCCGCCTCGGCCTGCGCGCGCAGCCGGCGGGCCCGGCGGCCCTCCCCCGAGGCCGGGGCGGCGGCGACCGCGGCGGTCTCCTCGGGCAGGTCGTCGTCGACCTCCCGTCGCCGGCCGGGCAGCGCCATCACGACCAGGACGAGGGCGAGCAGGCCCTGGGCCCAGAGCCACAGGGTGTGGCCCAGGGGGTTGTCGTGGGTGAGGTCGAGCCGGCCGCCGTTGGACGGCAGTTGGAAGCCCTGGGCCCAGCCGTCGACGGTGACGGGCTTGAGGGCGGTGCCGTCGAGGGTGGCGTGCCAGCCGTCGTCGGCGGCGTCGGCGATCCGCAGGAGCCGGCCGGCGGGTCCTGCGGGCACCTTGGTGGTGTGCGCGTCGACCGGTCCGGCCGGCACCGGGACGGGGACGGCGGCGTCGCCGTTGCCGGTGCCTTCCTTGGTCTGGCCGGGCACGATCGCGATCCGGGAGACGCGCTGGTCGACGCGCCACAGGGCGCTGCCGTCCTCCTGGCTGAGCCGGGTCAGGCCCGGGGTGGCGTCCAGGACGCGGCCCATCTCGCGCGGGGCGCCCTTGCGGACCAGGACGTAGCGGACCGCGTAGCCGCCGAGCCGGTCGGTCTGGTCGGCGCCGGAGCCGGCGACGAGGTGGGCGACGACCCCGTCCAGGCGCGCGTCCGGGCCGGCCTCCGCGGCCAGGTCGGCGTCGCCGAGCTGGGCCCCGAAGCCGCGGACGAGGGAGTAGGAGACGTGCCCGGGGGTGCCGTCGAGGACGAGCGTGCGGGCGCGGTCGGTGGTGGTGGCCTCCTCGGCGACGAATGCCGGGACTTGCGTGGCGTCGCGCCGCTGGAGGGGGCCGGCCGCACCGGTGACCATCCAGCTGACCGCGGCGTACAGCGGGGCGATCAGACAGGCCAGCGCGATCAGCACGGCGGCCGGCTGCTTCCAGCCGAAGCCGAGCGCGGTCATCCGGGTGCGGATGCCCTCGGCGCCGATCGCGGCCGCGCACAGCAGCGCCAGGCCGTAGACGAGCATGGCCGGGCCGGTCCAGCCGGAGCCGTTGCCGAGCGCCGCGCACAGCAGGCCGGTCAGGGCCACCGCCCAGGCGGTGCGGATCGCGGTCTGCCGCTCGTCGCGCAGGGTCGCGCCGAGCGCGGCCAGCACGATGCCGAGGAGCAGCAGCCCGCCGACGGCCTTGGGGCCGCCCGGGCTGAGCCCGATGAGGTCGAGGACGGAGGCGGAGCCGGCGCCGTAGTCGAGGCCGGCCTCGCGGAAGAACCGCGACGGGTGGGCGAGCAGCGACAGCGACCAGGGCGCCAGCACCACCAGCGGGGCGAGCGTCACGGCCAGGAACCGCAGCAGGTACGGCAGGAGCGGCCCGCGGCCGCCCTGCTTCGCCGCGCCGCCGCTCGCCCCGTTCGCCTTCGCCGCGCCCAGGAAGCGCAGCACCAGCAGGGCCACGCCGAGCAGCACCGAGATCGGCCAGACGATCGGGGTGAAGGCGGTGGTGACGGTGACCAGCAGGGCGTACGCCCAGGCGGCGCGCCAGCTGGGCCGGGTGCCGGGCGCCAGCCGCAGTCCGCCGGCGGCGACCGCGGCGCGGGCCATCAGCGGCAGCAGGACGGCCAGTACGGCGGTGCCCAGCCGGCCGCCGGCGAGCGCGCCGGTGGCGGCGGGCAGGAAGGCGTAGGCGATGCTGCCCCAGGCCCGCAGCAGCCGGGAGGCGACCAGCGGGCGGGAGGCGAAGTAGGCGGTGAGGCCGGCCAGCGGGACCGAACAGACCAGCAGCAGGGTCAGGGTGAAGCCGGTGCTGCCGAGGAAGAGCGTGGAGAACGAGGCCAGCACGGCGAGGTAGGGCGGTGCCGAGGCGGTGTCCCCGACGCCGACCGGGTGCCAGCTGTCGACGTACGACGACCACAGGGCGCCCAGGCCGTCGGGGGCGGGCAGCAGGGCGCCGCCGACCAGTGAGCCGCCGCCGAGCAGTCCCCGGCAGGCGACCAGCGAGACGAGCAGCAGCAGGAGGAAGAGCACCGGCGCGGGCCGGCGGGCGATCCGCTTGAGGCGTGCGAACTGCTCGATCTCCAGGTAGTCGGCGTCGTCGCCGCCGGGCCCGGACTCCACGGCGCCGTGCCGGCCGGCGGAGGCCACGTCGGGGGCGGCCCGGCCGGCGAGGTTGCCGGCGACCTGTTCGACGGTGGCCCGGACGGTGGCACCGGGCGGCGGGAACAACGGTCGCAGCTCGCTCGCCTCGACCGTCGGCTTCCCCCGGCGGGTGCGGGCGGCGAGGATCTTGCCGGGGCGCAGCAGGGTCCCGAAGAGCCCGGCGAGTTCGTCCAGCGCCTGGCCGGGGACCTTGCCGACGAGGTAGGCGACGACCCGCAGCAGGGTGCCGATCAGCAGCCGCAGCAGGGTGTACGGGAGCAGCGCGCCACGGGTGTTGGCGAGCAGGGCGTAGACGGCACCGGCCTTGTCGACGCGGTGCGGGTTGGCCACCGAGCGGCCGACGCAGTCGATGGGGCGGCGTTCGCGGGCGGCGGCCTCGGCGTGCCGCAGGACGGCGTCCGGGGCGATGAGGACCTGGTGGCCGGCGGCCTGGGCGCGCCAGCACAGGTCGACGTCGTCGCGCATCAGCGGCAGCCGGCGGTCGAAGCCGCCCAGTTGCTCGTAGACGTCGCGGCGGATGAGCATGCCGGCGGTGGAGACGGAGAGCACCGGGCGGACCTGGTCGTGCTGGCCCTGGTCCTGTTCGCGGCGGTCCAGGCCGGTCCAACGGCGGCCGCTGCGGGCGATGCTGACGCCGACCTCGAGGAGTTGCCGGCGGTCGTACCAGCTGCGCAGCTTCGGGCCGACGATGGCGGTGGAGGGGCTGGCGTCCGCGACCCGCAGGAGTTCGGCGAGCGCGTCGGGGGCCGGCGCGCAGTCGTCGTGCAGCAGCCACAGCCACTGGACCGGTTCCCCGTGCGGGAGTTCCGGCATGTCGTACGCCTCGTCGTGCCAGGTGCGGCTGACCGGGTCCCAGCCGCTGGGGCGACGGAGGTGGGGCAGGTCGTCGGGGCCGAGGACGGGGGCGGTGCGGACGGCCTCGTCGACGGCGGTGCCGAATCCGGAGCGGCGGGCGAGGTGGAGCACGTGATCGTCGCCGATCGCCTCGGCGAGCAGTCGGGCGGAGTCGTCCGCGCTGCCGGTGTCGGCACCGATGACGTTCTGGACCGGGCGCTCCTGGCCGAGCAGCCCGGCCAACGCGTCGGGCAGCCAGCGGCCGCCGTCGTGCGAGACGATCACGGCGGTGACGACGTGTCGCGGGAACTCAGGGGTGGCAGCTGCGTACGGGGCGGCCTGGGCCGCCGACTGGCTGTGCACGGACATCGAGGTACGGGCCCTCCGGACCCGGGAGTCCGGGGCCCACGGCGAAGTCGCTGAAAGGCCCCCGCCCCCGGAAGACACTGCGACGGACTACGAGGGACACGCGCACCCCGCGCCGGCGGTGCGGGCGTGTCTCGGACGGGGCCCCACACTAATGGTTCGCGCCGGGGCGCCGATCGACTCCGTACACAGCAGACCGCCTCCGGCGGACAGAGCGCTGGAGGCGGTGCGTTCGCTATAGGGGGATATGGGGAGTTGGGGTGGTGCGGTGGCGTGGTCGGCGCAACCGCGGGGTGCTGGTGCGGGGGGCTGGCCTGTCACGGTCAGACGGCGGCCTTCTTGAGCCGGCGGCGCTCGCGCTCGGACAGACCGCCCCAGATGCCGAAGCGTTCGTCGTTGGCGAGGGCGTATTCGAGGCACTCGGACCGGACTTCGCAGGCGAGGCAGACCTTCTTGGCCTCGCGGGTGGAGCCACCCTTCTCCGGGAAGAAGGACTCGGGGTCGGTCTGGGCGCACAGTGCGCGCTCCTGCCAGCCGAGCTCCTCGTCCGCCTCCTCGACCAGCAATTCCTGGAACAGCTCGGTCATGTGCGCCCCTCGTCTGTCTTTACGTCCCCGTGATCAAGCCGTGATCGAATTCGGCTGAACGACACGAGTGAAATTACAAGTGTGCTGATCCGGGCCAGTCAAGCCGAGATCTGCTATTGGGCCTCTTATTCACTCTGCGGAACCAAGCGTATGCGGAAAGTGTTCAAATCATCCAAAAACAGGACACTTCCCCGGGCGAGTGACCCGTGGCTCCCTTCTCAACGAGTGAGACGTCAACGAACGTCTTGTCCGTTGCACCGCGCGCCCCGGAGCGGGCAAGATCACAGCGGGATCACAGGACCGCAACGGCAACCGGAGCGCGATCGCTGACCGCTTCTCCCCGTCGCCGACTGCACAAACCTTTCTCCGGACGGAGTAACCGGATGAGGTGAACGCCGTCCCATGCGCCGCTGCGCGTTTGACAGCGCACGGCCGCCCCGTGTCTCCTTGACCGCATGCCAGCGACCCCCGCGCACCGACTGACCCGTTCCTACGGGTCGCTCTGCGCCGTGCAGGCTCGCTGTCGCTGTTCCAGCTGTCGCAGCCACTGAGCTCCAGCCCCCGCGCCCGCACCATCCCGCCGGCGCACCGCTCCGCCGCGATCACCGCGCCGCGTCCCCACAAGGAACGGCCCGGCGCCGTGCCGCACCCCCTGTCGCGCGCCACCCAGCACTTCCGCCGAGGAACCCCGCCATGAACAGCGACGTCCAGATCGCCGGCGACCCGCTCGCCATCCCCCACCTGCTGCCGCCCGTCCCCGCCCACCCCAGCACCGTCGCCGGCTTCGCCGGCCTGGCCCGCGCGATCGCCGCCGACCGCGCCGCCTGGGCCCCGCTGGTCCGCTACGACGCCACCACCCGCTGGTACCACCGGCTGCGCACCGCCCCCGGCTACGAGGTGTGGCTGCTGAGCTGGGTGCCGGGACAGGGCAGCGGACGGCACGACCACGGGCCGTCCTCCGGCGTACTGACCGTCCTGGAAGGCGAGTTGACCGAACACGCGGCGGGCGGACCGCGCACCCTGGCGGCCGGCGCGCAGCGGGTCTTCGCCCCCGGCTACGCCCACGAGGTCGTCAACGACGCGCTGGTGCCGGCCGTCAGCCTGCACGTGTACTTCCCCGGTCTGACCGAGATGCCGATGCTCCCGCGGGCGGGCGGGCGGGACGCCGTCGCGCAGCACAGCGCGCGGTGCGCGGCACCGGTCCAGGAGGTTCCGGCCGGTTGAGGACCGTCCCTCGTCGGCCACCGCCCCTCATGGATTCGGCCTCCGGCTGACAGCCCGCCCGTCGCCCGGCCACCGCCCCTCATGGAATCAGCCTGCGGCTGACAGACTTGGGGGCATGCGCATTGTGGTTCTGGCCGGCGGTATCGGCGGCGCCCGCTTCTTGCGGGGACTGAAGGCAGCGGCTCCGGACGCGGACATCACCGTCATCGGCAACACCGGTGACGACATCCACCTGTTCGGGCTGAAGGTGTGTCCCGACCTCGACACCGTGATGTACACGCTCGGCGGCGGGATCAACGAGGACCAGGGTTGGGGCCGGACGGGCGAGACGTTCCGGGTGAAGGAGGAACTTGCCGCGTACGGCGTCGGGCCGGAGTGGTTCGGGCTGGGCGACCGGGACTTCGCCACCCACATCGTCCGGACCCAGATGCTGGGCGCCGGCTACCCGTTGAGCGCCGTCACCGAGGCGCTGTGCGACCGCTGGCAGCCCGGTGTGCGGCTGCTGCCGATGTCCGACGACCGCGTCGAGACCCACGTGGCCATCGAGGACGAGACCGGCGAGCGCAAGGCCGTGCACTTCCAGGAGTACTGGGTGCGGCTGCGGGCCTCGGTGCCGGCGCTGGCCGTGGTGCCGGTCGGCGCCGAACAGGCCAAGCCGGCCCCCGGCGTGCTGGAGGCCCTCGCCGCGGCCGACGTGATCCTCTTCCCGCCGTCCAACCCGGTCGTCAGCGTCGGCACGATCCTGGCCGTGCCCGGCATCCGGGAGGCCGTCGCCGAGGCCGCGGCGCCGGTGGTCGGGCTGTCGCCGATCGTCGGGAACGCCCCGGTGCGCGGCATGGCCGACAAGGTGCTGGAGGCGGTCGGCGTGGAGTCCACCGCGGCGGCGGTGGCCCAGCACTACAGTGCGGGGCTGCTGGACGGCTGGCTGGTGGACGACGTGGACGCGGACGCGGTGGCCGACGTCGAGGCGGCGGGCATCCGCTGCCGGGCGGTGCCGCTGATGATGACGGACGTCGACGCCACCGCCGCGATGGCCCGCACGGCGCTGGAACTCGCCGCGGAGGTGCGGGGATGACCGGGGCGGAGCAGGTGCCCGGCTACCGGGTGTGGGCGCTGCCGGGCATCCCCGAGGTGCGGCCCGGCGACGACCTCGTCAAGCTGGTCGCGTCCGCGGCGAACGCCCCCGGAGCGCCCCAACTGGCCGACGGCGACGTGGTGTTGGTCACCTCGAAGATCGTCAGCAAGGCCGAGGGGCGGATCGTCGAGGCCACCGACCGCGAGGCCGCGATCGACGCCGAGACGGCGCGGGTGGTGGCCCGGCGCGGCACCCTGCGCATCGTCCAGGACCACCGGGGCCTGGTGATGGCCGCGGCCGGCGTGGACGCCTCCAACACGCCCTCCGGCACCATCCTGCTGCTGCCCGAGGACCCGGACGCCTCGGCCCGCGCGCTGCGGGCCGGGCTGCGCGAGACGCTCGGCGTGGACGTCGGCGTGGTCGTCACCGACACCTTCGGGCGGCCCTGGCGCAGCGGACTGACCGACGTCGCCATCGGGGCGGCCGGGGTGCGGGTGCTGGACGACCTGCGCGGCGGCACCGACGCGTACGGCAATCCGCTGGTCGCCACCATCGTGGCCACCGCGGACGAACTCGCCGCCGCGGGCGACCTGGTGAAGGGCAAGGCGACCGGGCGGCCGGTGGCGGTGGTGCGGGGTCTGCCGCACGTCGTCCTACCGGCGGACGCGGAGCCGGCGGCGGATCACCGGGCGGACTCCGACGAGGACGCGGGCACCGCGGACCGCGGGGCGCGGGCGCTGGTGCGCAACGCCGCGGACGACATGTTCCGGCTGGGCACCTCCGAGGCCGTGCGGGAGGCGGTGACGCTGCGGCGCACGGTCCGCGAGTTCACCGACGCCCCGGTGGACCCGGGTGCGGTGCGGCGCGCGGTCGCCGCCGCGCTGACCGCGCCGGCGCCGCACCACACCGCGCCGTGGCGGTTCGTCCTGCTGGAGTCGGCGGAGTCCCGGACCCGCCTGCTGGACGCGATGCGGGACGCCTGGGTGGCCGATCTGCGCGCGGACGGGAAGTCGGCGGAGGCCATCGCCAAGCGGGTGCGCCGCGGCGACGTGCTGCGCAACGCGCCCTATCTGGCGGTGCCGTGCATGGTGCTCGACGGTGCGCAGAACTACCCCGACGCGCGGCGCGGCGCCGCCGAGCGCGAGATGTTCGTCGTCGCGCACGGCGCCGGCATCCAGAACTTCCTGGTGACGCTGGCCGCCGAGCGGCTGGGGTCGGCGTGGATCTCCTCGACGATGTTCTGCCGGGACGTGGTCCGGGAGGTGCTGGAACTGCCGGCGGAGTGGGAGCCGATGGGCGCGGTGGCCATCGGGCGGCCGGCCGCACCGCCGCGGGAACGGCCGGCGCGAGCGGTGGACGACTTCGTCAGCGTCCGCTGAGGACCGGGTCCGTTCCTCCGGAGGGCGGCACCGCCCCGGTCACAGCCGGGCGATGTCGCCCACCGGGAAGCGCGGCGCGCGGCGCGGCGGGACCAGGCCGGAGAGCAGGATGAGCTGGGCCGCGCGGTGCCGCTGGCCCTCGTAGGGCGCCAGCAGCTCCAGCATCTCCTCGTCGGTCGTGCCGCGGCGGCCGGTGAGCGCGTAGCCGATGATGTTCGGCAGGTGCAGGTCGCCGACGGTGAGCGCGTCGGGGGCGCCCAGGGCGCGCTGGAGGGTTTCGGCGGCCGTCCAGGGGCCGATGCCCGGGACGGCCGTCAGCCGGCGGGTGGCGGCCGCGAGGTCCATCCGCGCGGCCTCCTCCATGCGGGCCGCGACCCGGACGGCGCGCACGATCGCCGACGACCGCTTGGCGTCGACGCCGGCCCGGTGCCATTCCCAGGACGGGATCAGCGCCCAGCCGCGCGGTTCGGGCATCACCCGCAGTCGGTCCCACGGTCCTGGCGCGGGCATGCCGTGCCGCTGGAGCAGCAGCCGCCAGGCGCGGTACGCCTCGTCGCTGGTGACCTTCTGCTCCAGGACCGAGGGGATCAGCGACTCCAGGACCAGGCCGGTGCGGGCGAGCCGGACGCCGGGGTGGCGGCGGCGCGCCTCGTGGACGACGCGGTGCCGGGCGGTGAGCGCCGTCGGGTCGTCGCACTCCCCCAGCAGCGCCGGCAGGTGCTCCAGCAGCCACTCCGCGCCCGGGCCCCAGGCCGTCGCCGCGACGTGGCCGTCGGCCGGGCGGGTCACCAGGCGCAGGGTGCCGGGGCCGGCGGGCGTGCGGCAGGCCCGCCAGACCTCGTCGCCGCGGACCGCGAACGCCGGGTCGCCGGGACCGCGCCGCAGCACCCCGAGGGTGCGGTGCAGGTCGTACGGGCCGGGCGGGACCCAGGTGCGGGCGGGCATGCCGCCAGGTTAGGCGATCGGGGTGACGTCCCTGGTGGGTGGCGGTGGCGCTACTGGTCGGAGGAGAAGCGCACCGCGCCGGCGGGGATGTCGGCGCCGCACCAGATGCGGATGCCGCCGCGCAGCTCGTTGTCGGGCCCGACCACCGCGCCGTCGCCGATCACCGCGCCGTCCAGGACGGTGCGGGCCCCGATCCGGGCGCCGGCGCCGATGAGCGAGTCGCGGACCTGCGCGCCCGGCTCGATCACGGCGCCGTCGAGGACGGCGCTGCCGTCCACCCGGGCGCCGGCGCCGATGGTGGCCGTCGAGCCGACGACCGTGCCGCCGGTCAGCTTGGCGTCCGGGGCGACGTCGGCGCCCGCCAGGACGAGGCGGTCGCCGCAGCGGCCGGGGACGGCCGGGGACGGGGCGCGGCCCAGGACCAGGTCGGCGGAGCCGCGGACGAACGCCTGCGGGGTGCCGAGGTCGAGCCAGTAGGTGGAGTCGACCATGCCCTGGAGGTGGGCGCCGTCGGCGAGCAGGCCGGGGAAGGTCTCGCGTTCGACGGAGACCGGGCGGCCGGTGGGGATGGTGTCGATGACCGAGCGGTTGAAGACGTACGCGCCGGCGTTGATCTGGTCGGTGACGATCTCCTCGGGGGTCTGCGGCTTCTCCAGGAAGGCGGTGACCCGGCCGGTGTCGTCGGTGGGGACCAGTCCGAAGGCGCGCGGGTCCTCGACCCGGGAGAGGTGCAGGGAGACGTCGGCGCCGCTGGTGCGGTGGGTGTCGACCAGGGCGCGGATGTCCAGGCCGGTGAGGATGTCGCCGTTGAAGATCAGCACCGGGTCGCCGGGGGCGGAGTGCAGACGGGAGGCGACGTTGCGGATGGCGCCGCCGGTGCCCAGCGGCTCCACTTCGGTCACGTATTCCAGGTGCAGGCCGAGTGCGGACCCGTCGCCGAAGTACGGCTCGAAGACCTCGGCGAGGTAGGACGTGGCCAGGACGACGTGCTCGACGCCGGCGGCGCGGGCGCGGGCCAGTTGGTGGGTGAGGAAGGGCACGCCGGCGGCCGGGACCATCGGCTTGGGCGTGTGCACCGTCAGCGGGCGCAACCGGGTGCCCTTGCCGCCGACCAGGAGGATCGCTTCGGTCACTTGTGTCCTCTTGTTCGCTTCTCCGCCCCCGCAGCGCAGCGGTGCGGGGATCGTCTCGTCGACCGCGGCCCGGCGGCCGCGGGGGCGACGCTCACGTGGTCTTCTCTGCTTCCTGGGGGTCGGCTGGTCGGGCGGACCAGTGTAGGCAGATGGGACATCGGGCCCGGCCTGCGGGACGCCGGGACGCGGCCGGGGAGGTGACGGGGTGACGGGTTCTCTCGCGGCCCCTAGGACGTGTGGGGGCGGTGATCGGTTCAGTGTGTGGGCCACGGAGTCCGCGGGAACGGGGTGACGAGTTTCACGGTTGTTCCGCCGCAGGGGCTCCGGCCGAGGTCAGCGGCCCTGGAGGCGGGCGGCGGCCTGGCGGACGGAGGGGAGGTCGGCGTAGAGGAGGGTGCCGGGGCATTCCGTCTTGAAGCCGTCGCGGTGGCCGGAAATGACGTGCTGTTCGACGACCCTGCCCTTGCGGTAGAGGTTGCCGCCGGTGGACGTCATCGCGGTGCGGCCGCGCGGGTCGGCGCCGTGCAGGCCGAGCTTCCAGGCCGTCAGCCTGCCCAGGGCTTCGAGGGCCGCGCGGGGCGGGGCGGTCTTGCCGAACGAGCCGAGCAGGGCGATGCCGGTGCTGTCGTTGTTGAAGCCGAGGGTGTGGGCGCCGAGCACCGGTTTGGCGACGCCGCCGGCGCGGCCCTCGTAGATGGAGCCGCACTTGTCGATCAGGAAGTTGTAGCCGATGTCCCGCCAGTGGCTGCTCTTGACGTGGTAGCGGTACAGGCCGCGGATGACCGAAGGGGTCTCGGCGCAGGTGTAGTTGTTGCCGGTGGCGCTGTGGTGGACGAAGACGGCGCGGACGTTGCGGGTGTAGACGAAGCGCGCTTCGCGCAGCTTCTCGTCGGCGCCCCAACCGGCCCGGGTGACGATGCGGGGGCGGGCGCCGATGTGCACCGGTGCGGCCGGTGCGGCGCCGCCGGCGGCGGTGACGTCGGCCTGCGCGGCGGCCTGGTCGGCGGCCGGGATCTCGGTGGCGCCGAGCGGCGCGAGGGGTGCGTTGGCGGCGGAACTGGCGGTGGCCTCGGGGGTGGTGGCCGGGGCGGTGCGGGCGGCGGGGGTGTCGGGGCCGGGGTCGACGAGTTCGAGGCGGAGGCCGTGCGGCACGGCGAGGGCGGCGCGGTGCGGGTCGGCGAGCGTGAGGCGGACCTGGACGGCGTCGCTGGCGCCGACCCACAGGGGGGCCGTGCTGCCGTGGGCGGCACTGCCGAGGCCCTCCGCGGCGCCGGGGTCGGGGGCGTCGTCGCTCTTCTCGTTCTGGAGGTCCTGCCAGCCGGACCACCGGCCGTCCGCGCGGCCCCGGGTGCGGATCTGGACCCGGCCGCGGAGGGCCACCGCGACGTCGTCCCAGACGATGCCGACGAGGGAGAAGGGGCGGACGGTGCGGGGGGCCAGTTCGTGGACGGCGCCTCCTTGCGGCGCGGCCATGTCCTGGGCGGGGGCGCCCGGGGCGGCCGGGACGAGGTGCTCCAGCGGCAGGGACTGGGTGCCGCCCGGCAGGTCGCTGGCGCGCGATGCCTCGGGCCCGGCTACCGGGCCCGAGGGGTCCGCGGGGCGCGCGGCGGCCGGGGCCGGGGGCAGGGCGAGGGCGGCCGTGCACGCGGCGCCGAGGCAGGACGCGAGGAAGGGGCGCATGGGAAATCCTGGACACGGCCGGGTGCGGCCCGCCAACGCTGGTCGGCGGGGGCATCGGCCGAACCGGTGGCCCGCGGGCCACACCCGACTGACCGTCAACGGCTCGCGCGCGTACGCTGGCCGCGATGAACGCCACCGATCGCACCCCCGCCGACCTGCTGGGTTCCGCGCTCGCCGCGGACCCGGCCCGCCCGCTGGTGACCTTCTACGACGACGCCACCGGCGAGCGGGTGGAACTGTCCGTCGCGACCTTCGCCAATTGGGTGGCGAAGACCGCCAACTACCTCCAGGGCGACCTGGCCGCCGAGCCCGGCGACCGGCTCGCGCTGTTGTTGCCCGCGCACTGGCAGACCGCCGTCTGGTTGGTGGCGTGCGCGTCGGTGGGCGTGGTCGCCGACGTGGGCGGTGATCCGGCCGCGGCGGACCTCGTCGTCAGCGGCCCGGACACGCTCGACGCGGCGCGGGCCTGTTCCGGGGAGCGGGTGGCGCTGGCGCTGCGCCCGTTGGGCGGCCGGTTCCCGCAGCCGCCGGCCGGGTTCGCGGACTACGCGGTGGAGGTGCCGGCCCAGGGCGACCGGTTCGCGCCGTTCGTCCCGGTGGATCCGGGCGCGCCGGCGCTGGTCGTCGACGGGGTGGAGTTGACCGGTGCCGGCATCGGTCGACGGGCGGCGGCGGACGTCGCGGACGCCGGGCTGCCGGCGGCGCCGCGGGTGCTGTCGGGGCTGGCGTACGACACCTGGCGCGGCCTGTCGTTCGGGCTGTACGCGCCGTTGGCGACCGGTGGTTCGGTGGTGCTGTGCCGCCACGCGGACCGGCTGGACGCGGCGGCGCTGGCCGCGCGGGAGGCCACCGAGAAGGTCACCTTCACCGTGCCGCGCCCGTAGGCGGGGCGGGCGGCCCGGCCCGGGGGCGCCGGCTCCCCCGTCCGGCGCAGGAGAGTCCCGCCGGACGGGCCGCGCCGGCCCCGCGGGGCCATGCTCGGTGTACGTACGCCCGGCGCGTACGGGCTCCCCGGTACGGGGTCCGGCGGTCTCCTCCCCGGCGGTGCCCGGCGGCGGGAGCGTGTCGCCGACGCCGTGAGGGAGGGACGCCCCGTGACCGAGAGCCCCGACACCCCGCCCGGCCGCCGGCGTCCTTCACGGGGCGGTGGGCGCGGGGCGCGGTTCCGGGGCTGGCCGGCGCGGCCCGTCGGGCGGTTGGCGGCCGACCGGCCCGGGCCGGTGCGCACCCCGGCGCCGCGGCACCGCCACTGGCTGCGGGCCGCCGCGCTGGTGCTGACCGTCGCGGTGTTGGCGTCGGCGGGGATGGGGTGGGCCGTCTGGACCCGGCTCAACGGCAACATCCGCGCGGACAGCGCCACCGAGCGGGAGCTGGAGAAGTACGAGTCGGAACGCCCGCCGGCGGGCCCGCCGAACGCGCAGAACATCCTGCTGATCGGCTCGGACAACCGCGGCGGCGACAACGGCGAGTACGGGGCGGACAGCGGCACCCAGCGTTCGGACACCACGATCCTGCTGCACCTGGCGGCGGACCGGAAGAGCGCCACCGCGGTCAGCGTGCCGCGCGACGTGATGGTGACGGTGCCGCACTGCAAGCGCGCGGACGGGACGGAGTCGGCGCCGCAGACGGTGCAGTTCAACTGGGCGTTCGCGTTCGGCGGTGCGGCGTGCGCGATCCGCACGGTGGAGCGGATGACCCGGATCCGGATCGACCACCACGTCATCGTGGACTTCACGGGCTTCAAGAACATGGTGGACGCGGTGCACGGGGTGCAGGTGTGTCTGGCCAGGCCCATCGAGGACGACGAGGCGCACGTGACGTTGCCGGCCGGTCGGCAGACGTTGGGCGGCGAGGCGGCGCTCGGTTTCGTGCGGGCCCGTAAGAGCTTGGGCGACGGCAGCGACACCCAGCGCATGGAGCGGCAGCAACAGTTCCTCGCCGCTTTGGTGAAGAAAGTGCAGAGCAATGGTGTGCTGCTCAATCCGATGCGGCTGTATCCGGTGCTGGATGCCGCGACGAGTTCCCTGACGACCGATGCCGGACTGGCTTCCCTGAGGGGGTTGTACGAATTGGTCCGCAGCATGCGCGGCATTCCCACCGCGCACGTGCAGTTCCTGACCGTGCCGCGCACCGCGTACCGCTACGACTCCAATCGCGATGAGCTGGTGCAACCCGATGCGGAACGGCTCTTCGGGCAGCTGCGCAAGGATCAATCGGTGACGGTGGTGCCGCAGCCGCCGTCCGCGGCGGCCGACGACAAGGCGATCGACAACGCGCTCGGTAAGGCGGTCGGTAAGGCACCCGGCAACGGCCGGGCCGGTCGGCCGGGGCCCGCCGCGAGTTCACCACCGGCTTTTCCCGGAACCACCGCAGAACACGGCGCCTGCGAATAAAAAGGCCGCAAAGTGCGCCGCGGCGCCTCGAAGGGAATGGGCGGATTGCCCAGTTGTAGGGAAGTGGAATGTGTCACGGGCGTCGCCCGACGCTGAACTGGGCGGATAGTGTGAGCGATCCGGTCCGCTCGACCA
Organism: Streptomyces lunalinharesii; assembly: GCF_039532155.1. Lineage (NCBI taxonomy): Bacteria > Bacillati > Actinomycetota > Actinomycetes > Kitasatosporales > Streptomycetaceae > Streptomyces > Streptomyces lunalinharesii. The sequence goes on along the minus strand of NZ_BAAARK010000022.1, from coordinate 136,755 downwards.
GCTGACCGATGACCGTTGACCGGCGACCAAGTACTGAATCATTTACTACGCGATCGACCGACCGAGCGCCTTGAGGGGATGGCGCCGCGGGGTACCGACGGAGGACTCAAGGCACCGTGGACGCGCAAGGCCGTGGGCAGGCGGGCGACGACAACGTCGACCCCGCCGATCAGTGGGTGTTCGATCCGAACACCGGCAACTACGAGTTGCGACTTGACCCGACGGGTCAGGGCCCGGCTCGGCCCGCCGACCGCAAGGCGCCCGGCAGACGTTCCGCGAGGAATCCGGGCGCGGGGGGCGGCGACACCGACACCCGTCCGCTGCCGGTGCAGCGGGGCCGGCGCACGGACGACGCCGGCGAGCCCGCGGCGGGCGGTCGGGCGGCGCGCCGGGCCGCGGAACGGGCCGGGTCAGCGGCGGCGGCTGGTGGCGCGGCGGCCGGTCGCCGCAGGCCCAAGCCGAAGAAGTCGGGCAAGCGGAAGTTCGTGTACTGGACGGCCGGTGTGGTGGGCTTCGTGCTCGTCGCCGGTTGCGGCACGGCGTTCGTCATCTACCAGCAGCTCGACGGCAACATCAAGAAGGTCGACGTCGGCGAAGAAAACTCCGCGGTCACCGACGGCCCGGTGAACCTGCTGGTCATCGGCACCGACGCGCGCACCGGCAAGGGCGACGCCGGCTACGGCGACTCGGGCAGCGTCGGCCACGCGGACACCACGATCCTGATGCACGTGTCCAAGGACCGGACCAACGCCACCGCGTTGAGCATCCCGCGCGACCTGATCACCGACATCCCGGACTGTCCGACCAAGCAGCCGGACGGTTCGACGAAGGTCATCCCCGGCCAGCAGCACGTGCGGTTCAACACCAGCCTGGGGCAGGAGGGTCGGGACCCGGGGTGCACCTGGCGGGCCGTCGAGAAGCTCACCGGCGTGAAGGTCAACCACTTCATGATGGCCGACTTCAACGCCGTCAAGGACCTGTCCAACGCGGTGGACGGCGTCGAGGTGTGCGCGGGCAAGGACATCGACGACCCCAAGTCGCACCTGAAGCTGACGGCCGGTCGGCACGTCGTCAAGGGCGAGCAGGCGCTGGCGTTCGTGCGGACCCGGCACGCGGTGGGCACCGGCAGCGACCTGAGTCGGATTCAGCTCCAGCAGCAGTTCGTCGGATCGCTGATCCGCAAGCTGAAGTCCAGCGCGTTCAGCAGCCCGAGCAAGCTGCTCGACGTGGCGCAGGCCGCGACCAAGGCGCTGACCGTGGACACCGGAATCGGCAGCGCCTCGAAGCTGATGGACTTCGGCAACGACCTGAAGAAGGTCGACCTCAACAAGATCACCTTCGCCACCGTCCCGGTGCTGGACAACCCCCAGGACAAGGCCACCGTGATACTGGACCAGGCCAAGGCCGACCCGCTGTTCAAGATGGTGCAGCAGGACCACACGCTCTCCAAGGCCGCCAAGGACAAGGGCGGCAAGACGTCCGCGCCGGTCAAGAAGGCCCCGCCGGAGCTGGTCCGGGTCGACGTCACCAACGGGGGCGGGCCGTTCGGCGCGGCCCAGGAGACCGTCGACTGGCTGCAGAACAACAAGGGCGCGCGGCTCTCGACCAACGCCGGCAACGCCCCGGAGAAGCTGTCCGCGACGCGCCTGGAGTACGCGCCCAACCAGGCCGACCAGGCCGCCACGCTGGCGGAATGGATGGGGTTGCCCAAGAGCGCGTTGAAGCAGGCGACCGCGGACGCCGGTGCGCGGGTCCCGATGAAGCTGGTGCTCGGCAAGGACTTCACCGCCCCGGGTTCACCGATCGAGGCTCCGACCGAAACCCCGGAGGGGGTTCAGCACGTCAATGCAGATGACAAGAACATCTGCGCGAAGTAATCCGGCGGGCCCCGGCACGGGCGCCCCGTAGCGGGCGCGGCGTCCGCCGCGGCCGACGGAGCCGGAGCTCGCGCCGGGCGCTGCGGCGGCACCGGCCCTCGGGCCGGGCCGTCGCGCGCACCGGAACGGACGACGGGGAGTGGGCCGAATGCCGCAGAGCGGTGTGCGCGGTGAGGGGCAGCGTCGGGGGCGGCGGGAAGCGGAGTCGGAGGCGGAGCCCGAGCCGAAGCGGCTCGGCTGGACGGCTCCGGACGGCTTCGAGGACAAGGGACTGCCCCCGGACGCGCCGGGCTGGGCCCCCGAGGGAGGTGCCGGCGGCCCGGCTCCCGACGGGGACGGCGGTCCGCCCGGGGACGAGCCGGCCGCGCACCGCGCGGGACGGGGGCCGCGCCGCCGCAGGGGCCGCCGGGTGCTGCGCTGGACCGCGTTGGGCCTGGGCGTGCTGCTGGTGGCCGGGGCGACCGGCGGCTACCTCTACTACCAGCACCTGAACTCCAACCTCCGCAAGGAGGCGTTGGACCTCGGGCCGGGCGGACTGGCGAAGCCGGAGCCCAACGCGTTCGGGCAGACGCCGCTGAACATCCTGCTGGTGGGTTCGGACGGCCGGAACAGCGAGAAGAACATCGAGCTGGGCGGGGCCCGCCAGGACGCGGACCGCAAACCGCTGGCGGACGTGCAGATGCTGCTGCACGTCAGCGCCGACCGCAGCAACATGTCGGTGCTCTCCATACCGCGGGACACCCGGGTGGACATCCCGCAGTGCACCGACCCCAAGGACGGCCACGTCTACCCGCGGACCACCGCCGCCATCAACGAGTCGCTCCAGCACGGCGGTCCGGGCTGCACCGTCGCCACCTGGAAGGAGCTGACCGGCGTCTACATCGACCACTTCATGATGGTCGACTTCGCCGGGGTGGTGGACATGGCCGACGCGGTCGGCGGGGTGCCGGTCTGCGTCGACCGCAACGTCTACTCGCACGACCGCAGGGGCCACGGCAGCGGGCTGAAGCTGACCAAGGGCACCCACTCCGTCCAGGGCGTCCAGGCGCTCCAGTGGCTGCGCACCCGTTACGGCTTCGAGGACAACACCGACATCGGCCGGGCCAAGGCCCAGCACATGTACATGAACTCGATGATCCGGCAGCTCAAGCAGGGCACCAAGCTCACCGATCCGGTGCAGCTGCGGGACCTCGCGGAGGCCGCGACCAGCGCGCTCACCGTCGACGACGGGCTGGGCTCGGTCAAGAAGCTCTACGACCTGGGCGGCGACCTCCAGCGGGTGCCGACCCAGCGCATCACGATGGCCACCATGCCGTGGCAGTACGGTCCCGGCGAGGAGTACGTGCTCCCCAAGCCCGGTGAGGCCCAGGCGACCTTCGCGATGCTGCGCAACGACGTCGCGCTGGACGGCAAGGGTGGCAAGGGCGGCAAGGACGGAGCCGGCACCGGCACCAAGAAGACGCCGGAGCCCGGAGCGTCGACGCCCAAGGCGAAGCTGGAGGTCGTCGTGCAGAACGGCACCGAGGGTGCGCGCGGCCCGGCGGGCGGTCGCGCCAACGAGCTGCACGACCGGCTGCTCGCGCTCGGCTACACCGGTGCGCGCACCGACTCCCGGCTCACCAGCCGGGCCGACACCGCCCTGGTCTACCGGGACGCCGCCCAGCGCGGCGACGCCCTGGCGCTCGCCAAGGCCCTGGGGCTGCCGAGCGGTGCGGTGCGGGAGTCGTCCGCGGTCGGCACGATGCGGCTGGTGGTCGGGAACGACTGGCGAACCGGCACGGCCTACCCGGCGGCGGCCGGCGGGGACGGCGGGTCGGCGCACCAGGCCCCCAAGAGCGCGGACCCGCTGAACGCGGAGAAGGACTCCTCGGCCTGCATGAAGGTCAATCCGCAGTACTCGTTCTGACGCGCCGACGCGCCGTGCCGGTGCGCGCCCCGCAAGGCGCGCACCGGGGCGGCTACTCCGCGGCCGGGGCCGGCACCACCGCGGGCCGCCGGCTGGCGATGACCTTCTGTGCGAGCGCGCGCGGGCTGGTGAGGAAGCCGGTGCCCCACGACAGGTGCATGGTCGCCAGGGCGAGCGGGATCTGGGCGCGGGCCTTCAACGACAGGCCCTTGCCGGCCGGCAGCGAACCCGCGGTGATCGCGGCCAGGTAGCCGGCCGGGACGACGAGGCCCCAGGGCGTGACGGCCACACCGACGACCAGGCCCGCCGCGATGGCGCAGACCGCGGTCGGCGGGGCGAGGTAGCGCAGGTTGATCGATCCGGAGTGGTAGCGGGCGACGACGTGCCGCCACTTGCCGTAGTCCTTGTACTGCTTGGCCAGCGCCTTGATGCTGGGCCGCGGCCGGTACTGGACCCGCAGCTCCGGCGAGAACCAGACCTGCCCGCCGGCCTCGCGGATGCGGAAGTTCAGCTCCCAGTCCTGGGCGCGGATGAACTCCTCGTTGTAGCCGCCTTGCTGCTCCAGCACCTCGCGCCGGAAGACGCCGAGGTAGACCGTTTCGGCGGGGCCGGCCGCGCCACCGGTGTGGAAGGCGGCGTTGCCGACGCCGATCTTGGAGGTCATGGCGGCGGCCACCGCCTCCTCCCAGGCGTTCTCGCCCTCGGCGTGCATGATGCCGCCGACGTTGGCCGCGCCGGTCTCCTCCAGGAGGCGCACGGCGGTGGCGATGTAGTTCGGCGAGAGCATGCCGTGGCCGTCGACGCGGACGACGACGGGGTGCCGGGACGCCTTGATCGCGGCGTTCAGGGCGGCCGGGGTGCGGCCCGTGGGGTTGGCGACGGTGTGCACACGGGGGTCCTCGCGGACCAGTCCCGCGGCGATCTCGTCGGTGCGGTCCGTGGAGGGGCCGAGGGCGATCACCACCTCCATCTCGCCGGCGTACTCCTGCGCCAGGATGTGCCGGACCGCGTTGCGCAGGTGACGTTCCTCGTTGAGCACCGGCATGATCACGGAGACGGCCGGGAGCTGCTGCTGGGGCATGGTTCCTCGGGGGTACGGCCCGCGGCGAGCCGCCATCGGGGCGGCAGCGCCCGCCGGGAGACTGCGGTATTCCGCCTCACGGTACCGCGAACGGGCGACCCCTTCGGACGGCAACCGGGTGGCCGGACGACGACCGCCCGGTGTGTGGCGTTTTGATGCAGATCGTACGGGTTTATGGTGACCCGGTCCGTTCCGTGACGGGGTCCGCACCGCACCCGTCCGCGCACCGGCCGGACCCGCCCGCGCGGCCCCGCCGCCCCTGTCCCCGTCCACCGCGGAGGTGGCCCGTGACCGTGCCGTCCCCCTCCTCCCGCACCGTCCCGGGCCGACGCCCCCGACGGTCCCGTCGCCGCCTGCGATGCCGGCCGCGGCAGGCCCGCTGGGGGGTGCGGATCAGTGCCGCGGCGACCGCCCTGCTGCTGTCCGCGAGCGGAGTGGGGCACGCCATGGTCACCGGCGTGGAGACCGGGATCAGCCGGGTGGACGCCTTCCAGGGCATCAGCGACCGGCCCGGCGGCGGCGCCGGCCTGACCTTCCTGGTCGTCGGCACCGACGGCCGGGACAAGCTGACCGACGGCGAGAAGCAGAAGTACCACCTGGGCGGTGACCCCTGTCACTGCACCGACACCCTGATGCTGGTGCACCTGTCCGCCGACCGCAGCCGCGCCAGCGTCGTCAGCCTGCCCCGCGACTCGTACGCCGAGGTGCCCGCGCACCAGGACGCCGACGGCCGGCGCCACCCGCGGCACGCGCTCAAGCTGAACGCCGCCTACGCCGAGGGCGGCCCCAACCTGACCGTGCGCACCGTCGAGCACATGACGGGGGTGCACATCGACCACTACCTGGAGGTCGACTTCACCAGCTTCATGCGGACCGTGGACGCGGTCGGCGGGGTGGAGGTGTGCACGGTGCGGCCGCTGCGGGACCGCTACTCGGGGCTGGACCTGCCGGCCGGCACCTCGCGGCTCAACGGCGGCCGGGCGCTCCAATACGTCCGCTCGCGCCACGTGGACGCCTCCGCCGACCTGGGGCGGATGCAGCGCCAGCAGCGGTTCCTGGCCGCGTTGCTGGACCGGATCACCTCGTCCGGGGTGCTGATGAACCCGGTCCGCTTCAAGGAGGTGGCGGACGCCATGCTCCGCTCGGTGCGGGCCGACGACGGCTTCGGGGCGGGCGACCTGGCCGACCTGGCGCAGGCGATGCGCGGCTTCGGCCCGGCCTCCTCGGAGTTCGCCTCGGTGCCGCTGCGCGGCGAGGCCGAGAACGTGCCGGGACTGGGCTCGACGGTCCGCTGGGACCCGGTCCGGGCGCCGCAGCTGTTCCGGGCGCTGCGCGAGGACCGTCCGTTCGCGGCCCGCCCGGACCCGAAGGCGCCGGCCGCGCCGGTCGTGGACGTCCCGCCCGGGCAGGTCCGGGTGCAGGTCGAGAACGGCACCGGGCGGCCCGGGCTGGCCGCCCAGGTCACCCGGCAGCTGCACGACACCGGCTTCACCACCGAGGTGCCCGGCGACGGGGCGCACGGCGCCGCGACCGAGACGGTGCTCTCCTACGACCCCCACTGGGACCGCTCGGCGCGCTCGCTGGCCGCGGCGCTGCCCGGCGCCCGGCTGCGGCCGACGGCCGGGCAGGGGCCGGTGATGCGGCTCACCGTGGGGACGGGCTTCCGGGCGGTGCGGCCGGTGCGGGCCGAGGAGCCGACGCCGGCCCCCGGGTCCCTGGCGGCGATCACCGGTGACCAAGCGGTGTGCCGATGACCGTTCCCGCGCCCCGACGGACCGCGCCGGGGCCGCCGCCGCCCGGGCCGGGCCGGCGGCACCGCGCGGGCCGGACCGCGGCCGCCGTCGGCGTGCTCGCGCTCCTCGCGGCCACCGCGGCGGCGGCCCCGGCGGCCCCGGACGCGCCGACCGGCTGCGGCGTCCTGGTCCGCGGCCGGCTGTGCCTGCGCGGGCCGGTCGGCGCCCCGGGCCGCTACACCGCCGTCTACCGGCGCGACGAGCCGATGCCCGGCGAGCTCACCGTCCGGCTCGGCTACCAGCGCAAGAACTCCCGGATCACCGCGTTCCCCGGCTGGTTCGGCACCGGACGGACCCAGGGCGGCACGCTCCGGCTGAGCGGACGGGTGGAGATGCTGCCGGACGAGTGCATCCGGGGCGTCATGGAACACACCGCGACGCTCTTCGTCACCAAGTGGAGCTGCGGCTGACTCCGGGCCGGCGGCGTCCGGGGTCCGGAAAGGTGGGTGCGGAGCATGTGGCAGGTCGTCCTGGCCATCACGCCGACGACGGTGGTCCTCTTCCTGCTCGGGGCGCTGGCGCTGGCCCTGGGCCTGGCGCTGTGGGCGCTGCGGGCCCCGCACCGGCGGGCCCCGCGCAGCACCGCGCGGGTGCTGCTGGCGGCCTGGCTGCTGGTGACGCTGGTGGTCACCCTCGCCCCCACCCAGCCGATCGGCTCCGGGGACGCCACGATCTGGTGGCGCCCCGGGGAGGGACTGCTCGAACTGGGCGCCCAGCTGGAGCCGGGCCAGGTGGCGCTGCTGGTGCGGCGCCAGATCGCCGGCACCGCGCTCTTCGTCCCGTTGCCGCTGCTGCTGCGGTGGGCCGCGCCCCGGTGGTCGGCGGCCGGCGCGTTCCTGCTGGGGGTGGGGCTGAGCGTCGCCATCGAGGTGGCGCAGCTGCTGATGCGGGCGGGCCGGGTCGCCGACATCGACGACGTGCTGTGCGCGGCGGCCGGGACGGTCCTCGGGGCGGCACTGGCGCTGCTGGCGAAGGCCGCCGCGGCGGTGCTGCACCACCGGACGCTGCCCGACCAGGCGGCCCCTGCCGCGGCGCCCGCGCCCGAGGAGGCGTGAGCGCCGCCGCCCGGCCGACCGGCGCGGTCAGGCGTCGTCGAGGCCCTCGGCGGCGCGCCGCTCGCGCAGTTCCTTGATGGCGCGGCGGCGGGCCAGCCGGTGCGTCCGGCGGATCTGGGCCTCCTGGTAGCGCCGCCGGTCGCGTTCGGTCTCGGGGACCACCGGCGGCACCGTGCGGGGCTTGCCGTGCTCGTCGACGGCGGCGAAGACGAGGTAGGCCGAGCCGACCTGCTGGGCGGGGGTGGACTCGTTCCAGCGCTCGGCCAGCACCCGGACGCCGACCTCCATGGAGGACCGGCCGGTCCAGTTGACCTGCGCCTTGACGTGGACGAGGTCGCCGACCCGGACCGGCTCCAGGAAGGCCATCTCGTCCATGGACGCGGTCACCGCGGGGCCGCCGGAGTGCCGGCCCGCGACCGCGCCCGCGGCGTCGTCGACCAGTTTCATGATCACGCCGCCGTGCACCGTGCCGAGGAGGTTGGTGTCGGCCGCGGTCATGATGTGCGACAGCGTGGTGCGGGAGACGGAGGTGGGCTTGCCCGCAGGGGCGTCCTCCGGACTGTTGGTGGCGAGGTCGGTCATGCAGAACAGCGTAAGCGGGTGCCGTACGGGACCGTACGGCGCGGGCCGGGGAACGCCCCGGGGCCGGCGTGACGCAGCTCTCGGCGGGGGCGTGAGATGGCTCTCCTCCCCGACGCCGGGAACCATCCGGAATGGCTGCTTCCGATGGCCGCGCCGGAATCGTCGGGCCCTTCGGGGTATGGCCCGTTAGGGCTGCGTCGCTTTGCATCAGCTCTGCAACAGCCGAGGACCGATCCGGTACCCGCCCTATGGAGCGGACCCCCGCGGCGTGCACACTTCCCTCTATGAATGAGTGGCCCCAAGGACGGTCCGGCGACCAGAGCGGCAACCGGTACGGGCGCGGCAGCGGCGCCGAGCCGGAGGGCGCGCGCGCCATGCCGCACGTACGGCGCGACGCAGGCCCCGGCTACCAGCGCAACGAGCCCCCGCTGCCGCCCTCGCTCTCGCCGCGCGGCGGCAGCGTGCCGCCGCAGCAGTCCCGGAGCCACGACGACGGCTACAACACCGGCCAGGTCTACGGCGGGGGCGGCGGCCGGGGCCGCGGCGGCGATGACGGCTACGGCGGCGGCGACGGCTACGACGCCCGCCCGCGCCCGCGGTGGGGCCGCCGCATCAAGTGGGCCCTGATCATCCTGGTCGTGGTGGTGCTGGCCGCCTCCATCGGCACCTACTTCTGGGCGGACGGCAAGCTGCGCCGCGAGGTCGACCTGAGCAAGGTCATCGACCGCCCCGCGACCGGCGACGGCACCAACTACCTCATCGTCGGCACGGACAGCCGCGAGGGCATGACCGACGAGATGAAGAAGCAGCTGCACACCGGCGGCCCCACCGACGGCGGGCGCACCGACTCGATGCTGATCCTGCACGACGGCAGCAACGGCCCGACGCTGATATCCCTGCCCCGCGACTCCAACGTCGAGATCCCCTCGTACGTCGGCTCGACCTCCGGCAAGAAGTACCCGGCGTCCGGGCGGCACACCAAGCTGAACGCCACCTACGCCGAGGACGGCCCCGACCTGCTGGTCCGCACCGTCGAGTACAACACCCACCTGCACATCGACCACTACGTCGAGATCGGGTTCGCCGGCTTCGCCAACATCGTCGACGCGCTCGGCGGCGTGGAGATGAACATCCCCCAGGCGTTCAAGGACAAGGACTCCGGCGCCGACTTCAAGGCCGGCACCCAGACCCTCACCGGCGCGCAGGCGCTCGCCTTCGTCCGGACCCGGCACGCCTTCGCCTCCCAGGACCTCCAGCGCACCAAGAACCAGCAGAAGTTCCTGGCCGCCGTCGCCAAGCAGGCCGCCACCCCGGGCACCATCCTCAACCCCTTCAAGCTCTACCCGACGCTGGGCGCCGGCCTGGACACGCTGAAGGTGGACAAGGACATGAGCCTGTGGGACCTGGGCCAGATGTTCTTCGCGATGAAGGACGTCAGCAGCGGCAACGGCAAGTCGATGAACATGCCGATCTCCGGCACCGTCGGCGGCAACCTGGTCTGGGACCAGGCCAAGCTCAAGCAGCTCGTCCAGCAGCTCAACAACGACGAGCCGGTCACCGTCTCCGGCGGCAACAGCTGACCGGACCAGCCGCCTACGGGACGGGGCCCCGACCGCATCTGCGGTCGGGGCCCCGTCCCGTAGGGCGAACCCTGCCTACGGCAGGTTCCGCGCCATCACGATCCGCTGCACCTGGTTCGTGCCTTCGTAGATCTGCGTGATCTTGGCGTCCCGCATCATCCGCTCCAGCGGGTAGTCACGGGTGTAGCCGTAGCCGCCCAGCAGCTGGACGGCGTCGGTGGTGATCTCCATGGCGGCGTCGGAGGCGTAGCACTTCGCGGCGGCGCCGAAGAAGGTCAGGTCCTCGCCCTTGCTGCCGGCCGAGACGCGCTCGGAGCGGGCCGCGGCCGCGTAGGTGAGCTGCCGGGCCGCCTCCAGCTTCATCGCCATGTCGGCGAGCATGAACTGCACGCCCTGGAAGTCACCGATCGGCTTGCCGAACTGCTTGCGCTCCTGGACGTAGCCCTTGGCGTAGTCCAGCGCGCCCTGGGCGATGCCGAGCGCCTGGGCCGCGATGGTGATGCGGGTGTGGTCCAGGGTCTTCATGGCGGTGGCGAAGCCGGTGCCCTCCGCGCCGATCATGCGGTCGGCGGGGATGCGGACGTTGTCGAGGTAGACCTCGCGGGTCGGCGAGCCCTTGATGCCGAGCTTCTTCTCCGGGGCGCCGAAGGAGACGCCCTCGTCGCCCTTCTCGACGACGAACGCCGATATGCCCTTGGACCGCTTCTCCGGGTCGGTGACGGCCATGACGGTGTAGTACTCCGACACGCCGGCGTTGGTGATCCACCGCTTCACGCCGTTGAGGACGTAGAAGTCGCCGTCCCGCACCGCCTTGGTCTTCATCCCCGCCGCGTCCGAACCGGCGTCCGGCTCGCTCAGGCAGTACGAGAACATCGCGTCGCCCTTGGCCAGCGGTGTCAGGTACTTCTTCTTCAGCTCCTCGCCGCCGGAGAGGATCACCGGCAGCGAACCCAGCTTGTTGACCGCCGGGATCAGGGACGACGAGGCGCAGACCCGGGCGACCTCCTCGATGACGATCACCGTCGCCAGCGCGTCGGCGCCCGCGCCGCCGTAGGACTCCGGCACGTGCACGGCGTGCAGGTCGTTGGCGACCAGGGCGTCCAGCGCCTCCTGCGGGAAGCGGGCCTCCTCGTCCACCGCGGCGGCAAACGGCGCGATCTTCGCCTCGGCGAGCGAGCGCACCGACTCGCGGAGCATGTCGTGCTCCTCGGACGGCCGGTACAGATCGAAATCAGCGGTTCCCGCCAAGGTCTCTCACTCCCCAGAGGTGCCGGCAGCGCTAACTACCGTTAAGTAACCCTTACTGAGAAGGGATTCTAGGGCGGATACCGGGGCCGCGGGTAGGTGAGGTTCCCGACAGTCCCCCATGGGGCCCACCACGGTCGGGAGAGGGCGTTCCGTGCGCGGATATGCTCGGTCGGCACCACTTTCCGCCAGACGTCTGGAGCCCCTCAATGGCCCTCAAGATCACCGTGATCGGCACCGGCTACCTCGGTGCCACCCACGCCGCCGCGATGGCCGAGCTGGGTTTCGAGGTGCTGGGCCTGGACGTGCAGCCGGAAAAGATCGAGATGCTCCGCCGGGGCGAGGTCCCGATGTACGAGCCGGGACTGGAGGAGCTGCTGCGCCGCCACGTCGCCGGCATCGAGGGCTCGACCGGCCGGCTCCGCTTCACCACCTCCTACGAGGAGGTCGGCGCCTTCGGTGACGTCCACTTCGTCTGCGTGAACACCCCGCAGAAGCACGGCGAGTACGCCTGCGACATGTCCTACGTCGAGGCCGCCTTCGACGCGCTGGCACCGCACCTGACGCGGCCCGCCCTCGTGGTCGGCAAGTCGACGGTGCCGGTCGGCAGCGCGGCCCGGCTCGCCCGGCGCCTGACGGCCGCGGCACCCGCCGGCGCCGACGCCGAACTCGCCTGGAACCCGGAGTTCCTGCGCGAGGGCTTCGCCGTCCGGGACACCCTGCACCCGGACCGCCTCGTGGCCGGCGTCACCAGCGAACGGGCCGAGGCGCTGCTCCGCGAGGTCTACGCCACCCCGATCGCCGAGGGCTCGCCGTTCGTCGTCATGGACTACCCCACCGCCGAGCTGGTGAAGACCGCCGCCAACTCCTTCCTGGCCACCAAGATCTCGTTCATCAACGCCATGGCCGAGGTGTGCGAGGCCGCCGACGGCGACGTGGTGAAGCTGGCCGAGGCGATCGGCCACGACGAGCGGATCGGCAAGAAGTTCCTCCGGGCCGGCATCGGCTTCGGCGGCGGCTGCCTGCCCAAGGACATCCGGGCCTTCATGGCCCGCGCCGGCGAACTCGGCGCCGACCAGGCCCTGACGTTCCTGCGCGAGGTCGACTCGATCAACATGCGCCGCCGCGGCCACATGGTCGAACTCGCCCGGGACGCCGTCGGCGGCGGCTTCCTCGGCAAGCGGGTCGCCGTCCTCGGCGCGACCTTCAAGCCCGACTCGGACGACGTCCGCGACTCCCCCGCCCTCAACGTCGCCGGCCAGATCCACCTCCAGGGCGGCCAGGTCACCGTCTACGACCCCAAGGGCATGGCCAACGCCCAGCGGCTGTTCCCCACCCTCGGCTACGCGGAGAGCGCCCTGGAAGCGGTGCGCGGCGCACACGTCGTCCTGCACCTGACCGAGTGGCGCGAGTTCCGCGAGCTGGACCCCGCCGCACTCGCCGAGGTCGCCGGCGAACGCCGCATCCTCGACGGCCGCAACGCCCTCGACCCGACCCTGTGGCGCAAGGCCGGCTGGACGTACCGGGCCTTGGGGCGGCCCACCGCGTAGCGGTTGGCTTCCCACGATTTTTTCTTTCCCGCCGTGGTGGTTGCGGTTTGCGCCTGGCGGCGCGGGCCTGTTCCCACGTTGCGGGGTTTCCCACCGTTGCGCCTGCCGCTGCGCGGGGCTTGCTCGTACGTTGCCGGTTTGCCGCCGTGTGGCGTCTCGCCGTTGCGCCTGCGGCGCGGGGCGTTGTCCGCTGCGCGGGGCTGTCGGGTGGCGGTGTCGGGCCTGCGGGGGTGGTGTGCAGGACTGCTGCGCTTTACGTCCTGCACACCACCCCCGCAGGCCCGACCCCTCCCGTTGAGGGTGGGTTGAAAGAGGGGTGGGTGGGGGCAGAGGCCCGGTGGGTTGGTGCTGGCGCAGCCACTGAGCGCGCTCAAGGATGTGAATCCACCCACGGAGTTGCAGGGACCCACCAACACAGACCCCCGCTCAGCTTTCTTCCACCCATCTACGGGAGGGGTCGGGTTGGCGGGTGGTGGGGTGCCCGGACGTAAAGCGCAGCAGTCCGGGCACCCCACCACCCGCCAACCCGGCACCGCACCCCAACAAGCCCCGCGCAGCGGCCCCGCGCCGCAGGCGCAAAGACGGCAACCACCACGGCGGGAAAGAGAACAACGTGGGAAGCAAAGCCAAGCGCAGCGACCCGTCAGCCGCCGCTCAATTGGGAGGCGCTCGGGACCTGGTTGGTGACCTCGGCGCCGTTCTTCTTGCCGACGTCCTTGACGTTGTTGATGACGTTCTGGAACTGGTCGACGTCGCCGGGGCCGGCCTCGCCCTTGCGGAGCTTGGTGCCGAGGTTCTTCAGCGAGTCGATGCCGCTGTTGAGCGGGGCCAGTGCCTTGGAGAGCGTCGGGTCACCCTGCGCGTTGCGGACCGCGGCCTTGAGGCGGTTGTAGGTGAAGACCCCGGCCAGGCCCGCCTTGACCAGGGCGGTCTTGCGGTGGTTGGCGCCCTTGTGGAACCCGCCGGCCTTGTACGGCTTGATGATCCACTGGTAGGTGGCACCGGCCGCCAGGCCGGCGTTGGTCACGAACCGCGTCTTGGCGAACTTCTGCTTCTCCACCGAACTGGTGGGGCTGGGCGAGCCGGCGGGGGCGGCGCTGGCCCCGCCCTCGTCCTTCTTCGAGCCGCCGCAGGCGACGGCGCCCAGGCTCAGCGTGCAGGCCAACGGCAGCGCGACGGCGGCCCGGCGCAGGGCGGCGCGGCTGCGGACGGGGGGCTGCGGAACGGTCACGGCGCGCCTCCGGCGGGCTCGGTTCGGCTGGGGAGCATCGTCCGCAGCCTGTCCCACCCGCCGGAGGGGCGCCAGCCGGAATCGGCCGTATGGGGGCGCTTCCTACCCGGCCGGGGCAGGGTCCGGGCCTACCGGCAGCAGTCCGGCGCCAGTCCGACCGGCAGCCGTTCGCCGCCGAAGACGGAGGTGGTGGCCTCGTCACCGCCGAGTGCGGCCACCGCCAGCAGCAGCGAACCGGCCGTCCAGGACGTCAGTTCCCGCGGCCAGATCGCGTCGTCCTCGAAGACGTAGCCGGTCCAGTACATGCCGTTGTCGGCGCGCAGGTGCTGGATCCACTTGAGGATCGTCACGGCCCGGTCGGACTCCCCCATCGCCCACAGCGCCAGCGCCAGTTCCGCGCTCTCGCCGCCGGTGACCCAGGGGTTGGGCACCACGCAGCGCACGCCCAGGCCGGGGACGACGAAGCGGTCCCAGTCCGCGTCGATCCGCTCGCGGGCCGCCGCGCCGCGCACCGCACCGCCCAGCACCGGGTAGTACCAGTCCATGGAGTAGCGGGACTTGTCGAGGAACCGCTCGGGGTGGTGGCGTATCGCGTGGCCGAGGCGGCCGAGGGCCAGTTCCCAGTCGGGCTGTGGCTCCTCGCGCTGCTCGGCCATCGCCAGGGCGCAGCGCAGCGCCTGGTAGACGGAGGACGAGCCGGTCAGCAGCGCGTCGCGGACGGGCGTGCCGTCGTCCTCCCGCTTCCAGCCGACCTCGCCGCCGGGCTGTTGGAGTTCCAGGACGTACTCGATCGCCGCGTGGACCGCCGGCCACATCCGGTCGAGGAACGTCTCGTCGCTGGTGGACAGGTAGTGGTGCCAGGCCCCGACCGCGAGGTAGGCGCAGAAGTTGGTCTCCCGGCCGCGGTCGGTGGGAGCGGCGGCGTCGCCGTCGGCGTAGGCGGCGTACCAGGAGCCGTCCTGGTTCTGGTGCCGGACCAGCCAGTCGTAGGCGGCCTCGGCGCGCTCGTGTTCGCCGGCCGCGTCCAGGGCCATGGCGGCCTCGGTGTGGTCCCACGGGTCGAGGTGGTGGCCGCGGAACCAGGGGATGGCGCCGTCGGTGCGCTGGGTCGCCAGGATGCCGGCGACCGTGCGGGCGGCCTGTTCGGCGGTCAGCACGCCCGGCAGGACGAGCCGTTCGGTGCGTCCGGGACTCGTCACTTGGCGGCCCCGCGGGCGCCGGCGGGCTTGGCGGCGGGCTTGGCGGCGGATCGGGGGCGCTTGGCCGCCTTCGGCTCGGCCGGCTCGGGCCGCGCCGCCGGTTCGGGCTGGGGGTCCCCCTCGCGGAGCGAGGGGGAGTGCGGCTTGGTGGCGTAGGCGACGAAGCTCTTGCCGATGAGGGGGTTGAGGGCCTGCTCGGCGAGGCGGGTGGCCAGCGGCTTCTTCATGATGTCCCAGACCAGCAGCTTGTGGTACGCCTTCACCGGCAGCGCCTGGTCGTTGTCCACGCCGAACGCGCACTTCAGCCACCAGTAGGGGCTGTGCAGCCCGTGCGCGTGGTGGGTGCCGTACGGCTCCAGGCCGGCCTGGCGCATCTTGTCGAGGAGTTCGTCGCCGCGGTAGATGCGGATGTGGCCGCCCTCGACCTCGTGGTAGGCGTCGCTGAGCGTCCAGCAGACCTTCTCCGGGCCGTAGCGCGGCACGGTGACGGCGATCCGGCCGCCGGGGCGCAGCACCCGGACCATCTCGGCGAGGACGCCCTTGTCGTCCGGGATGTGCTCCATCACCTCGGAGATGATCACGACGTCGAAGCTGTCGTCGGGGAACGGCAGCGCGAGGGCGTCGCCCTCCATCGCGGTGGCGGAGGCGCCCGCCGGGGCCTCACCGGCCTCCTTCATCGCGGCGAACCACTTGGCGACCTCGCGGATCTCCTCGCCGTTCCGGTCCAGGGCGACGACCTGCGCACCGCGCCGGTAACACTCGAAGGCGTGCCGACCGGCGCCGCAGCCCAGGTCGAGCACGCGATCGCCGGGGGCGAGCGGGAAACGGGAAAAGTCGACGGTCAGCACGGCGTTTACGCTTTCGTCCGGCGGTCAGGGGCGGGGTGGAGTGCGTCGTGGGCGGCGGGAGGACGGTATGCGGGGGTCACCGGCGGCCGGTGGCCCGCACGGCGGCGCCGGCCGCCTGCCGGGCGATGGCCTCCCGGTAGCGCTCGGCGGTGCCGATGGCGGCCTGCCGCCAGGTGAAGCGGGCCAGCACCCGCTCCCGGCCGGCGGCGCCCAGCCGGCGGCGGAGCCCCTCGTCGCCGAGCAGCCGGAGCAGGCCGGCGGCGAGCGCCCCGGCGTCGCCCGGCGGCACCGCGAGGCAGGTCTCGCCGTCCGGGCCGGCGACTTCGGGGATGGCGCCGCCGGTGGTGGCGAGCAGCGGGGTGCCGGTGGCCATCGCCTCGGCCGCCGGCAGCGAGAAGCCTTCGTAGAGGGAGGGCACGCAGGCGACCTGGGCGCCGCGCACCAGGTCGACGAGTGCGGCGTCGCTGATGCCCTTGACAAACTCGATGGCGCCGGACAGGCCGAGCCGTTCGATGGCGGCGGCGACCGGCCCGTCGTCGGCCCGCTTGCCGACGACGACCAGGTGGGCCTCGGGGTTCTCGGTGCGGACCTTGGCAAGCGCCTCGACGAGGTGGATCAGCCCCTTGAGGGGGACGTCCGCGCTGGAGGTGGTGACGATCCGGCCGGGCACCTCGGGGACGGCCGGGTCCGGGGAGAAGAGGTCGGTGTCGGCGCCGATGGGGACGACGTGGATCCGGCCGGGGTGCACGCCGAGGTCCTCGACGATCTCCTGGCGGGAGGAGCCGGAGACGGTCAGCACCGACGGCAGCCGCCGGGCCACCCGCTTCTGCATCCGGGTGAAGCCGTACCAGCGGCGGACCGAGGCGCGGCGCTTGAAGCCCTGCGCGGCGGCCAGGTCGAGCCGGCGGTCGACGGTGATGGGGTGGTGGATCGTGGTGACGAGCGGGGCGCCGAGCGCGTCCGGGCCGCCGAGCAGGCCGTAGCCGAGGGTCTGGTTGTCGTGGACGACGTCGAACCGGCCGCGGTGGGCGGCGAGGTGGCGTCGGGCGCGGAGGGAGAAGCTCAGCGGTTCGGGGAAGCCGCCGGTCCACATGGTGGCGACTTCGAGGCCGTCGATCCAGTCGCGGAACTCGTCGCGCCCGGGGGTGCGGAACGGGTCGGGCTGGCGGTAGAGGTCGAGGCTGGGCAGCTCGGTCAGCGTCACCGCCCCGGACCCCGACCGGGCGGGGTCCACCGCGTCGAGGACGGGGTAGGGCTGGGCGCCGATGACGTCGACGGTGTGGCCGAGGCGGGCCAACTCGCGGGAGAGGTGGCGGACGTAGACGCCCTGACCGCCGCAGAACGGGTTCCCCTTGTACGTGAGCATGGCGATCCGCAAGGGACGCTCACCGTCCGTCGGGGCGGAGGCCGAGGGGGTCTCCGCCGGGCGGGGCGCGGCTGCCTGGACGGCCTCTGCGGTCACGCACGGCCCCCTTCTCGCTGGACTTTCGCCGGAGCGTAACCGCTGGCGGTAATCTAGAACAAGTTTCAGAACTGAAAAGCTACTGATCAGTTCACCGAGTTTCGAATCTACCGGCCGGGAACGGAGCGAAAAGAGCCACACCAGGTGATTCGCGCCACGACACCGGCCCTGCCATGCTGTGCCGATCGCACCACCGGCACGCACCGCATCGCGGACGGAAAGCCACGGAATGGGACACATGACTACGGAATCCAAGGCGGCCGGTCCGGCGCTTCCGGCGAGTCCTCCCTTGACCGAGCGTCAGGAGGCCCGGCGCCGCCGCATCCTGCACACCAGCGCCAGGCTGGCCAGCCGCGGCGGGTTCGACGCGGTCCAGATGCGCGAGGTGGCCGAATCCTCCGGGGTCGCGCTCGGCACGCTCTACCGCTACTTCCCCTCCAAGGTGCACCTGCTGGTGGCCACCATGCAGGACCAGCTCCAGCACCTGCACGAGACGCTGCGCAAGCGCCCCCCGTCGGAGGAGGACCCCGGCGCCCGGGTCGCCCAGACGCTGATGCGGGCCTTCCGCGCCCTCCAGCGCGAACCGCACCTGGCCGACGCGATGGTGCGCGCGCTGACCTTCGCCGACCGGTCCGTCAGCCCCGAGGTGGACACCGTCTCCCGGCTGACCACCGCGATCATCCTCGACGCCATGGGGCTGGACGGTCCGCCCTCCCCCGAGCAGCTCTCCGCGGTCCGGGTCATCGAGCACACCTGGCACTCCGCGCTGATCACCTGGCTGTCCGGACGGGCCTCGATCGCCCAGGTGAAGATCGACATCGAGACGGTCTGCCGGCTGATCGACCTCACCACCCCGGGGCGGTCCCACCACCGTCCGCCTCCCTCCGCATGACCTCCCCCGGCCGCGGGTAGCGGGCCCGCAAGGGGCCCACCCACCCCCTACGGGCCGGACCGCCCCACCCCCTACGGGCCCAACTCCCCCGTCCCACCGCTCACTCGTCCGGCGGGAAGACCGCCGCGCCGCCGTCCGCCGCGGTGATCGCGATCGCCTCCACCGGGCACCCCTCGGCCGCCGCCAGCACGCCGTCCGCGGCCTCCGTCTCCGGCTCGACGGGGTGCGCCTGGCGCGCCGCGTCCAGCCGGAACCGCTCCGGTGCGGTCCCGGCGCACAGCCCCGAACCGATGCAGACCCCCCGGTCCACCGCCACCCGCCACCGCTCCGCCATCAGGCACCCGCCGGCAGGTGGATCATCTTGTGCTCCAGGTACTCGGCGAACCCCTCGGGCCCGAACTCCCGGCCGATGCCGGAGTTCTTGTAGCCGCCGAACGGACCGAGCATGTCGATGCTGAAGGTGTTCACCGAGTACGTCCCGGTGCGCACCCGCCGCGCGAGGTCGATGCCGCGGTCGGTGTCCGCGGTCCACACCGACCCCGACAGCCCGTACTCCGAGTCGTTGGCGATCCGCACCGCCTCCGCCTCGTCCCCGTACGGCAGCAGGCAGATGACCGGGCCGAAGATCTCCTCCCGGGCGATCCGCATCCCGTTGTCGACCTCGCCGAAGAGCGTCGGCTCGACGTACCACCCGGTGGGCTGCCCCTTGGGGCGGCCCCCGCCGGCCAGCACCTTGGCGCCCTCCTGCTGGCCCAACGCGATGTAGTCCAGCGAGCGTTGCTGCTGGCGGCGGGCGACCAGCGGCCCGAGTTCCGTGGCCGGGTCCAGCGGATCGCCGACGACGAGCGCGCCCGCCGCCGCCGCGAACCGCTCGGCGATCTCGTCGTAGCGGCTGCGCGGCGCGAGGATCCGGGTCTGTGCCACGCACGCCTGGCCGTTGATCATCCACGCGAACGGCGCGATGCCGGCCACCGCCGCGTCCAGGTCCGCGTCCGGCAGGATCACCGCCGCCGACTTGCCGCCCAACTCCAGCGTCACCCGGGTGAGGTTGCGGGCGGCGACCTCCATAACCCGCTTGCCGGCCGCCACCGAGCCGGTGAACGACACCTTGTCCACGCCCGGGTGGCCGACCAGGTACTCGCTGACCTCGCGGTCGGCCGGCAGGATCGACAGCACCCCCGGCGGCAGTCCGGCCTCCGAGGCGATCTCCGCGAGCAGGTACGCGTCCAACGGGGTCTCCGGCGAGACCTTCAGCACCACCGAGCACCCGGCCAGCAGCGCCGGCGCGAGCTTGGCGGCGGCGGTGAACTGCGGGACGTTCCACGGCACGACGGCCGCGACCACCCCCACCGGTTCACGGCGCACCAACAGTGGCCCCAACGCCCCGGCCCGCCGCTCCTCGAAGGCGAACTCCCGCGCCACGGTGAGCGTCGCGTCCCACACCATCAGCGCGGCCAGCGACTGCACCATCACGCCCGAGGTGACCGGCGTGCCGTTCTGCGCGCCGATGACCCGCGCGAACTCCTCGCTGCGCGCCGCGAACGCGTCCTTGATGCGGGTCACCACCGCGATCCGCTCGGCAAGGGGGGCGTCGGCCCACACCCCGGACGCGAAGGACGCCCGGGCCGCGGCCACCGCCCGGTCGACGTCGGCCCGCGCGGCGTGCGGGACGCGGCCGATGACGCGTTCGGTGTGCGGCGAGACGACCTCGATCGCGTCCGGTCCGGCCGGATCGGCCCACTCACCGCCTATGTAGAGCTTTCCGTGCTCGACGAGGTCGCTCATTGCTGCCCGCCTCCCGACGGTCTCGACGGATTGCGCTCCCGACGGACCACGATTTCTGACGGTCCATCAGGATTGCGGTGCCAGCAGAACTGATACCAGTTCCACCCGGCGGAGTCCACGCCCACCACCGAATCCCAACTCCCCTCTCCGGCGCGGCAGTCACCCTGTTGTTGGAACTCGTTCTAGTTATAGTTGAGGCGACGACGGCGCGGGAGGGGACGGTAGCCATGGCACCGCAGGTGATCGACCACAAGGGCGGGGTGTGGAGCATCGCCGTCCCCATCCCGGACAATCCCCTCGGCCACACCCTCGTCCACCTCCTGGAGACCGACCGCGGCCCGGTCCTGATCGACACCGGCTGGGACGACCCGGACTCCTGGGACGCCCTCACCGCCGGCATCACCGCCTGCGGCTTCGACCCCGCCGACGTCCACGGGGTGGTCATCACCCACCACCACCCCGACCACCACGGACTCTCCGCCACGATGCGGGAGACCTCCGGCGCATGGGTCGCCATGCACGCCGCGGACACCGCGCTGGTCCGGCGCAGCCGCGCGGCCGAACCAGGGCGGTGGCTCGACTACGTGCTCGGCACGCTCACCGCGGCCGGGGCGCCGGAGGACCACCTGGAACCGCTGCGGGCCGCCCGCGCCGCCGGGCGCGGCCGCAAGCCGCCCGGGCGGCGGGCCGCCCTGCCGGACCGGGCCATCGAGCCCGGCGCGCTCCTGGACCTGGCCGGCCGCCGCGTCCGGGCGATCTGGACGCCGGGCCACACGCCCGGCCACGTCTGCCTCCACCTGGAGGAGACCCACCCCGCCCAGCAGAGCGCCCCCACCGCGGCCCGCCCCACCGGCTTCGGCCGGCTCTTCTCCGGCGACCACCTCCTGCCCGGCATCACCCCGCACATCGGCCTGTACGAGGACCCCGACGAGGTCGCCCCCGACCTGCTCGACCGGGGCGACCCGCTCGGCGACTACCTCGACTCCCTCGAACGGATCGCCCGCCTCGCGCCGGCCGAGGTGCTGCCGGCCCACCAGCACGCCTTCCCGGACGCGGCCGGCCGCGTCCGGGAGCTGCTCGCCCACCACGAGGAGCGGCTGACCGACCTCCGCCGGCTGCTGCGCGAGCCGCTCACCGCCTGGCAGCTCGCCACGTCCATGCAGTGGAACCGCCCCTGGGAGCAGATCCCCGCCGGCTCCCGCACCATCGCCGTCTCCGAGGCCGAGGCCCACCTGCGCCACCTGGTCAAACGGGGGCACGTCGAACCGGTCGCCGGCTCGGCGCCGGTGCGGTACGTGGCGATCTAGCCGGGCCCCGGCGGGGCGGGGGCGGGGCGGCGGGCGCGGTGGGGGCGCTCCGCTCGCGCTCCGATGCGCGCCCCACCGCCGTCGGCGCCGGCGTTAAGGTGTGCGGGACAACTTCATCCGTACCCGATCGGGGGAAGCCGGTGGAAATCCGGCGCTGACCCTCCCCCAAGCTCTCGGCTTCGCTCAAGCCCGGGGGCACCCCCATCCGTGAGCACGGCCGCCCGCAGCGCGGCCCTGCGAGCCGGAGCACCCGGTGGGGCACGACCAAAGCTCCCGCCACCGGACCCGCCGCCCCTGCGGCCGGCCGGTGCGCGGCACCGTCGAGGTATGCGGAGCTGAGCCCGGTGCCACCGCGCCGCACCCCCGAGGCGCGGCGGACGGTCGCCCGAGCGCGGCTCGGCTCCGCACCCCGCCGCGACCCGACCGACCCGAGAGGCACCCACCCGATGGCCCGCATGGCCCCCACGGCTGCGCCGCAGCCGCACTCCGCCGCCCCCCGGCCGCGCCGCGCCGGCACGGCGCTGGCCGCCCTGGCGACCGCCGCCGTGCTGGCCGGTGCCGCGGCCCCCGCCGCGTACGCCGACGGCCCAGCGGCCCCGCCGCAGCAGAAGCTGCCCAAGGGGCTGTACGGCAGCAAGGACCCGCAGTACGACGGCGTGTGGCGGCAGTCGCTGGCGCTGCTGGCGCAGCACACCGTCGGGGTGCGCCCGGCGACGTCCGCCGTGGACTGGCTGGCGGGGCAGCAGTGCGCCGACGGGGCGTTCACCGCGTTCCGGGCCGACCCCGGTGCGGCGTGCGGTGCCGGCACCCTGCGGGACACCAACCAGACGGCCGCCGCGATCCAGGCGCTGACCGCGCTCGGCGGGCACGGCGACGCGGTGCAGAAGGCCGTCGGATGGCTGAAGTCCGTCCAGCACCCGGACGGCGGCTGGAGCTCGATGCCCGGCGGGCAGGGCGGCTCGGAGAGCGACGCCAACTCCACCGCCGTGGTGATCGGGGCGCTCGCCGCCGCGGGCGAGAAGCCGGAGTCGGTGACGGCGAAGGGCGGCAAGTCGCCGTACGACGCGCTGCTCGGCTTCCAGCTGGGGTGCGACGCGAAGGAGGGCGAGCGCGGGGCGTTCACCTTCCAGCTGAAAAACGCCGCGCCGAACGCCGACGCGACCGCCGCGGCGATCACCGGCGCGCTGGGCAAGGGCTTCGTCGTGGCGCCGGCGGCGAAGGACGCGGGCCAGCCGGTCAAGGCGCTGGACTGCGCGAAGGACGGGGCACCGGGCAGCGGCACGGACGCCCGTACGGCGCTCGCGGACGGCGGCGCCAGCTGGCTGGTCGGGCAGCTCGCCGCGAACGGACAGCACCTGAAGTCCGCGATGCCGGGTGCCACGCAGCAGCCCGACGTGGGCAACACCGCGGACACCGTGGTCGCGCTGGCGGCCGGCGGGCACGGGGCGGCCGCGCAGCAGCCGCTGGCCTGGCTGGAGAAGAACGCCACCGGCTGGGCGAAGCAGAACGGCCCGGCCGCCTACGCCCAGCTGGTCCTCGCCGCGCACGCCACCGGCACCGACCCGCGGTCCTTCGGCGGCACCGACCTGGTGGCCGCGCTCAACGCCACCGGCCCCGCGCCGGCCGGCAGCAGCGCCGCGTCGCCGGCCGCTGACGACGACACCAAGGACGGCGACGCCGGCGGCATCGGGCTGTGGTGGGTGATCGGCGTGGGGCTGGCCGTCGGCGCCGGCGCCGGCTTCCTGATCAGCGGCCGCAACAAGAACAAGACCGGGCTGTGAGGCGGGCGCGGCGGACCGCTGGGGTGCTGCTGCTGGCGGGGATGGCGACCGGTCTGGGCGCCGGCCCCGCGCAGGCGCAGCAGTACCGGTACTGGTCGTTCTGGGACGGGAAGCCGGCCGCGGCCGGCGCCGCCGCTTCGTGGGCGTACGCCACGGAGGGGCCCGGTACCGCGCGGCCGGCCGACGGGTCCGTCGTGGGGTTCCGCTTCACGGTGAGCGCGGACTCCGCCAAGGCGGCCGGCCCGCGGACCGCCCCCGACTTCGCCGCGCTCTGCGACCGGACCCCGGCCCGTTCCGGCGCCAAGCGGGTCGGTGTGGTCCTCGACTTCGGGACCGCGGCGGACGCGCCGTCGGGTGAGCGTCCGCCGGCGGGTCGGACGGCCTGCGCGCAGGTGCCGACGGACGCCGCGGCGGGCGAGGCGCTGGCCGCGGTCGCCAAGCCGCTGCGCTACGACGCCAACGCGCTGCTGTGCGGGATCGCGGGCTACCCGCGGTCGGGCTGCGCGGAGCAGGTGTCCGGCGGCGGCGCGGAGCCGTCGGCGACGCCCCGCACGAGCGCCGCGGGCGAGGAGGAGGACGGCGGCCCGTCGGCCGGTCTGGTCGGCGGGATCGGTGCCGTGGTGGTGCTGGGCGCGGCCGGCGTCTGGCAGGCGCGCCGGCGACGCGGATGAGCGCGCCGCGGGCCACCCGCAGCACCGCGCTGCACGCCGGCGCCTGGTGGGTGTGGGCGCTCGGTCTGGCGACCGCGGCGTCGCGGACCACCAATCCGCTGCTGCTGGCGCTGCTGGTGGGGGTGGCCGGCTACGTGGTGGCGGCGCGCCGCACCGAGGCGCCGTGGGCGCGGTCCTACGGGGCCTTCGTCAAGCTCGGGTTGGTGGTGCTGGGCATCCGGTTGGTCTTCGCGTTCGTGTTGGGGTCGCCGATCCCGGGGACGCACACCTTGGTGACGCTGCCCGAACTCCCGCTGCCCGACTGGGCGAAGGGGGTGCGGGTCGGCGGCCGGGTCACCGCGGAGGGGATGGTCTTCGCGCTGTACGACGGGCTGAAGCTGGCCACCTTGCTGATCTGCGTCGGGGCGGCGAACGCGCTGGCCAGTCCGGCGCGCCTGCTCAAGTCGCTGCCCGGTGCGCTGTACGAGGCGGGGGTGGCGGTGGTGGTCGCGATGACCTTCGCGCCGAACCTGGTGGCGGACGTGCAGCGGCTGCGGGCGGCACGGCGGTTGCGCGGCCGTCCGGACCGCGGGGTGAAGGCGCTGCTCCAGGTCGGGATGCCGGTGCTGGAGGGCGCGCTGGAGCGGTCGGTGGCGCTGGCCGCGGCGATGGACGCCCGGGGGTACGGCCGGACGGCGCAGGTGCCGACGGCCGTGCGCCGGTTGACGACGGTGTTGACGCTGGGCGGGCTGCTCGGGGTGTGCGCGGGGTCGTACGGGCTGCTGGGGGACACCGGGGCCGGTTACGGGCTGCCGCTGTTGGCGGTCGGGCTGGCGGCGGCGCTGGCCGGGCTGTGGTTGGGGGGCCGCCGGTCGGTCCGGACCCGCTACCGGCCGGAGCCGTGGGGGGTGCGGGCCTGGCTGGTGTCGGGGGCGGGCGTCGCCGTGGCGGCGTTGATGATCGCGGCGAACGGCTACGCGCCGGGCGCGCTGCATCCGCCGGCGGTGCCGTTGACCGCGCCGGTGCTGCCGCTGTGGCCGGCGCTGTCGGTGCTGGTGGGGCTGGTGCCAGCGGTCGTGGCGCCGGTGCCGGCGCGGGCCGGGGGCGGTACGCCGGCCGGCCGCTCCGCCGGGGCCGCCGGGTCCACGGGGACCACCCCGTCCGCCTCCTCCGTCACGCCCGCCGCGTCCGCCGCGTCCGCCGCGTCCGGCCGGCGTCCCGATCCCGATCCGTTCATGAAGGAGCCCACCCAGTGATCCGCTTCGAGCAGGTCTCGGTCACCTACGCGGACGCCGCCGCGCCGGCCGTCCAGGGGGTCGATCTGACCGTGCCCGAGGGGGAGTTGTGCCTCCTCGTCGGCCCGTCCGGGGTCGGCAAGTCGACCGTGCTGAACGCGGTGTGCGGGCTGGTGCCGCACTTCACCGGCGGCACCCTGCACGGCCGGGTGACCGTCGACGGACGGGACACCCGCACCCATCCGCCGCGGGAGCTGGCCGACGTGGTCGGCACGGTGGGCCAGGACCCGATGGCGCACTTCGTCACCGACACCGTCGAGGACGAGTTGGCCTACGGCATGGAGTCGTTGGGGCTGGCGCCGGACGTGATGCGCCGGCGGGTCGAGGAGACCCTGGACCTCCTGGGCCTGGCCGAGCTGCGGGACCGGGCGATCAGCACGTTGTCCGGCGGCCAGCTGCAGCGGGTGGCGATCGGCTCGGTGCTGACCGCGCACCCGAAGGTGCTGGTGCTGGACGAGCCCACGTCGGCGCTGGACCCGGCGGCCGCGGAGGAGGTGCTGGCGGTGCTGCAACGGCTGGTCCACGACCTGGGGACGACGGTGCTGATGGCCGAGCACCGGCTGGAGCGGGTGGTGCAGTACGCGGACCAGGTGATCCTGCTGCCCGGTCCCGGCGCGGCCCCGGTGATGGGCGAGCCGGCCGGCGTGATGGCGGCGTCCCCGGTCCGGCCGCCGGTGGTCGAACTCGGCCGGCTGGCCGGCTGGTCCCCGTTGCCGCTGTCGGTGCGCGACGCCCGTCGCAAGGCGGCCCCGCTGCGGGAACGGCTGTCGGCGGTGGCCCCGCCGCCGCCCGGGCCGGCGCCGGCGGCGGACGCACAGCCGGTGGCGACGGTCGCCGGACTGGGCGTCCACCGGGACCGGACGCCGGTGCTGCACGGGGTCGGGCTGACGGTCCGGCCGGGCGAGACGATCGCGCTGATGGGCCGCAACGGCGCCGGCAAGTCGACGCTGCTGCGGACGCTGGTGGGCATGCACGAGCCGTCGGCGGGGTCGGTGCGGATCGGTGG
The DNA here is from genome assembly GCF_039532155.1 of Streptomyces lunalinharesii. NCBI lineage: Bacteria > Bacillati > Actinomycetota > Actinomycetes > Kitasatosporales > Streptomycetaceae > Streptomyces > Streptomyces lunalinharesii. The sequence goes on along the minus strand of NZ_BAAARK010000022.1, from coordinate 110,630 downwards.
TGCCGTCCCGCACCGGACCCGGCCGCGGGACCTGGTGCGCCGGGTCGGGCTGGTGCCGCAGGAGCCGCGTGACCTGCTGTCCGCGGACACCGTGGCGGCGGAGTGCGGCGCGGCGGACCGGGACGCGGCCGCGCCGGCGGGCAGCTGCCGGGAGCTGGTGGCCCGCCTGCTGCCCGGGGTGCGGGACGCGGCGCATCCGCGGGACCTGTCCGAGGGGCAGCGGCTGGCGCTGGCCCTGGCCGTGGTGTTGACCGCGCGGCCGCCGCTGCTGTTGCTGGACGAGCCGACCCGCGGGCTGGACTACGCGGCGAAGGCCCGGTTGGTCGAGGTGGTGCGCGGGCTGGCCGCCGAGGGGCAGGCGTGCGTGCTGGCCACCCACGACGTGGAACTGGCCGCGGAGCTGGCGCACCGGGTGGTGATCCTGGCGGACGGTGAGGTCGTCGCCGACGGCCCGACCGAGGACGTGGTGGTCTCCTCCCCCGCGTTCGCCCCGCAGGTCGCCAAGGTGCTGGCGCCGCTGCCGTGGCTGACCGTCGCGCAGGTGGCGCGCTCGTTGGAAGGGGCGGTGGCGTGACGGCGTCCGCGCGGCAGGTGCGTGCGGTCCGGCTCGGTCCGCGGTCGGTGGCCGCGCTGTGCCTGGTGTCGGCGATCGGGGTGGTGGCCTTCGGGTGGCCGCTGTTGGCCGGTTCCGGTTCGGGGTTGGCGCATTCCCAGGACGCACCGTGGCTGTTCGCCGCGCTGTTGCCGTTGTTGCTGGCGGTGGTGGTGGCGACGATCGGGGACCGCGGCCTGGACGCCAAGGCGATCGCGATGCTCGGCGTGCTGGCCGCGGCGGGCGCCGCGCTGCGGCCGCTGGGTGCGGGCACCGCGGGCATCGAGCCGATGTTCTTCCTGATGGTGCTGTCCGGGCGGGTGCTGGGGCCCGGTTTCGGTTTCGTCCTGGGGTCGGTGGCGATGTTCGCGTCGGCGCTGCTGACCGGTGGCGTCGGGCCGTGGATGCCGTTCCAGATGCTGTCGATGGGCTGGGTGTCGATGGGGGCGGGGCTGCTGCCGGGGCCCGACCGGTTGCGCGGCCGCCGTGAGCTGCTGTTGCTCGCGGGGTACGGGGCGGTGGCGGCGGTCGGCTACGGGCTGGTGATGAACCTCCAGGGGTGGCCCTACATCGGGGGGTTGGCGTCGGGCGTCTCGTTCGTGCCGGGCGATCCGCTCTCCGCCAATCTGACGCGCTACCTCGCGTACTGCCTGGCCACGTCGCTGGGGTGGGACCTGCCGCGGGCGGTGGTCACGGTCGTGCTCACCTTCGCGCTGGGCGGCACGGTGTTGAAGGCGCTGCGGCGCGCGACGCGGCGGGCGGCGTTCGAGACGCCGGTGGCGTTCGAGACGCCGGGCGGGCCGCCGGACCGGTCCTGACCGGCCCCGGGCGGGCGTCGGGCGCGGCGGCCCCGGGGTCCGGCCGGCGTCTTCGGCCGGACCCGGCGGCCACTACAGCCGTTGGATGATCGTCGCGGTGGCCAGCGCCCCGCCCGCGCACATGGTGATCAGGGCGAACTCCTTGTCGCGCCGTTCGAGTTCGTGGAGGGCGGTGGCCAGGAGGCGGGCGCCGGTGGCGCCGACGGGGTGGCCGAGCGCGATGGCGCCGCCGTTGACGTTGACCTTTTCCAGGTCCTGGCCGAAGACCCGGGCCCAGGACAGCACGACGGAGGCGAACGCCTCGTTGATCTCGACCAGGTCGATGTCCTTCAGCGACATGCCGGCCTTGCCGAGGACGGCCCGGGTGGCGTCGATCGGCCCGTCGAGGTGGAAGTGCGGGTCGGAGCCGACCAGGGCCTGGGCGACGATGCGGGCCCGCGGCTTCAGGCGCAGCGCGCGGGCCATCCGCTTGGAGGCCCACAGCAGGGCGGCGGCGCCGTCGGAGATCTGCGAGGAGTTGCCGGCGGTGTGCACGGCGGAGGGCATGACGGGCTTGAGGCCGGCGAGCGCCGCCGTGCTGGTGTCGCGCAGTCCCTCGTCGCGGTCGACCAGCCGCCACATCCCCTGGCCGGCGGCCTGTTCCTCCTCGGTGGTGGGCACCTGGACGGCGAAGGTCTCGCGCTTGAAGCGTTCCTCGGCCCAGGCGGTGGCCGCGCGTTCTTGGGAGAGCAGGCCGAGCCCGTCGACGTCCGCGCGGGTCAGGTCGCGGTGGCGGGCGATCCGTTCGGCGGCCTCGAACTGGTTGGGCAGGTCGACGTTCCACTCGTCGGGCCAGGGCTTGCCGGGGCCGTGCTTGGAGCCGCTGCCGAGGGGGACGCGGGACATCGCCTCGACGCCGCAGCCGATGCCGACGTCGATGACGCCGGCCGCGATCATGTTGGCGACCATGTGGTTGGCCTGTTGGGAGGAGCCGCACTGGCAGTCCACGGTGGTGGCGGCGGTCTCGTAGGGCAGGCCCATGGTGAGCCAGGCGTTGCGGGCGGGGTTCATGGACTGTTCGCCGGCGTGGGTGACGGTGCCGCCGACGATCTGCTCGACGCAGTCGGGCTGGATGCCCGTGCGGGCGAGGAGTTCGCGGTACGTCTCGCCCAGCAGGTAGGCGGGGTGGAGGGTGGCGAGCGCACCTCCGCGCTTGCCGATCGGGGTGCGTACGGCTTCGACGATGACGGGTTCCGCGGCCATGACTTCAACTCGTCCTCTCCTCGCGTCCGTGCGCGTCCCGACGCCCACGGAGGGAAGAACTAGTACGCGTTCTAGTTCTGCGAACAGTCTCGTGAGCCGCCCGGCGTGGCGCAAGGGGGCTGCAACGGCCTTGTGCACAAGAGGTCTTGCCGTGGCCCTTGCCACTTGCGGAACTCGTCACTACCTTCACCGCGACCTGCATCTGATGCACCGTCAGAGACGTTGTCGGACGGTACCGTCAGAGCGTCCGACGTCCGCTGGACCAGGAGTCGCCGATGCACTGCCCCGCGCTGCCCGAAGGGTTCGACTTCACCGACCCCGACGTCTACCAGTCCCGGGTCCCGCTGCCGGAGTTCGCGCGGCTGCGGCAGACCGCGCCCGTGTGGTGGAACGCCCAGCCGCACGGCATCGCCGGCTTCGACGACGACGGCTACTGGGTCGTCACCCGCCATCAGGACGTCAAGGAGGTCTCCACCAGGCCGGAGGTCTTCTCGGCCAACGTGAACACCTCGATCATCCGGTTCAACCAGGGCATCTCCCGCGACCAGATCGAGGTCCAGAAGCTGATCATGCTGAACATGGACCCGCCGGAGCACACCCGGGTCCGCCAGATCGTGCAGCGCGGCTTCACCCCGCGGGCCGTCCGCGCCCTGGAGGGGGCGCTGCGCCGGCGGGCCGGGCAGATCGTCGAGGAGGCCCGGCACAAGGGCTCCGGCGACTTCGTCACCGACGTCGCCTGCGAACTCCCCCTCCAGGCGATCGCCGAACTCATCGGCATCCCGCAGGAGGACCGGGCCCGGATCTTCGACTGGTCGAACAAGATGATCGCCTACGACGACCCGGAACTCGCCATCACCGAAGAGGTCGGCGCCAACGCGGCCATGGAGCTGATCTCGTACGCGATGAACCTCGCCGCGGCCCGCAAGGAGTGCCCGGCCCAGGACATCGTCAGCCGGCTGGTGGCGGCCGAGCACGACGGGAACCTCGGCTCCGACGAGTTCGGCTTCTTCGTGCTGCTGCTGGCGGTGGCCGGCAACGAGACCACCCGCAACGCCATCACCCACGGCATGCACGCCTTCCTCACCCACCCCGACCAGTGGGAGCTCTACAAGCGCGAGCGGCCGGCGAGTGCCGCCGAGGAGATCGTGCGGTGGGCGACCCCGGTGGTCTCCTTCCAGCGCACCGCCACCCAGGACACCGAACTGGGCGGCGCGCGCATCAAGAAGGGCCAGCGGGTCGGGATCTTCTACTCCTCCGCCAACCACGACCCTTCGGTCTTCGACCGCCCCGAGGTCTTCGACATCACCCGCGACCCCAATCCGCACCTGGGCTTCGGCGGCGGCGGCCCGCACTTCTGCCTGGGCAAGTCGCTGGCCGTGCTGGAGATCAACCTGATCTTCAACGCCCTCGCGGACGCCGTGCCCGGGATCTCCCTGGCCGGCGACCCGCGACGGCTGCGCTCGGCCTGGCTCAACGGGGTCAAGGAACTCCAGGTGCACTACCGCTGAGGGAGAGCACCGTCAGGGCGAGCGTCCCGAGGGCGCCGGCGCCGAGCAGCGCCGCCACCAGGCGGCGCCGCAGCGCGCGGTAGGCGTCCTCGTACTCGGTCCGCAGTGCGGCGCTGCGGACCGCGACGCGCTCCAGGTAGGAACGGGACTGCTCGTGCTGCTCCCGGCAGTAGTGGCGGACCACGTCCGCCCGTTGGGAGTCGGTGAGCCAGGGCAGTCGGGCGCAGAACTCCTCCGCCCGGCCGCGGGCCCGCCGTTGCTCCGCCTCCCACAGCAGATAGCCCTCGATCTCGTTGATCGCCGCCGCCATGCGGAGGTCCTCCCCCGCGCCGATCTCCTCACCCATGCCGCACCCCTCACGCCTCGATCGCGGCCGCGACGTCCGGGTGGTGCAGGTCGAACGCCGGGGATTCGGAGCGAATGCGCGGCAGGGTGAGGAAGTTGTGCCGCGGCGGCGGGCAGGACGTCACCCACTCCAGCGAGCGGCCCCAGCCCCACGGGTCGTCCACCTCGATCTTCTCGCCGTACTTGGCGGTCTTCCAGACGTTGTAGAGGAACGGCAGGATCGACATGCCCAGCAGGAACGAGAAGAGGGACGAGACGGTGTTCAAGGTGGTGAAGCCGTCCGCCGCGAGGTAATCGGGAATCCGGCGCAACATTCCCTCGGCGCCCAGCCAGTGCTGGACCAGGAACGTGCCGTGGAAACCGATGAACAGCGTCCAGAAGGTGATCTTCCCGAGCCGCTCGTCGAGCATCTTGCCGGTGAACTTCGGCCACCAGAAGTGGAAGCCGGCGAACATCGCGAAGACGACCGTGCCGAAGACCACGTAATGGAAGTGGGCCACCACGAAATACGAGTCGGAGATGTGGAAGTCCATCGGCGGCGACGCCAGGATGACGCCGGTCAGACCACCGAAGACGAAGGTGATCAGGAAGCCGATCGCCCAGAGCATCGGCGTCTCGAAGGACAGCGAGCCCTTCCACATCGTGCCGATCCAGTTGAAGAACTTCACACCGGTCGGCACCGCGATCAGGAATGTCATGAAGGAGAAGAACGGCAGCAGCACACCGCCGGTCACGTACATGTGGTGCGCCCACACCGTCACCGAAAGACCGGCGATGGAAATCGTCGCGGCAATCAGGCCGACGTAACCGAACATCGGCTTCCGGGAGAAGACCGGAATGACCTCGGAAATGATGCCGAAGAACGGTAGGGCAATGATGTACACCTCCGGATGGCCGAAGAACCAGAAGAGGTGTTGCCAGAGCAAGGCGCCGCCATTGGCCGCGTCGAAGACATGGGCACCGAATTTACGGTCCGCCTCCAGGGCGAACAGCGCGGCGGCCAGCACCGGGAAGGCGAGCAGGACCAGCACACCGGTCAGCAGCACGTTCCACGTGAAGATCGGCATCCGGAACATCGTCATGCCCGGGGCGCGCATGCAGATGATGGTGGTGATGAAGTTGACCGAACCGAGGATCGTGCCGAAGCCGGAGAAGGCCAGACCCATGATCCACATGTCGGCGCCGACGCCCGGCGAGTGGACGGCGTCGGAGAGCGGCACGTACCCGAACCAGCCGAAGTCCGCCGCCCCTTGGGGGGTGAGGAACCCGCCGACCGCGATCAGCGAGCCGAAGAGGTACAGCCAGTAGGCGAACATGTTCAGCCGCGGGAACGCCACGTCCGGCGCACCGATCTGCAGCGGCATGATCCAGTTCGCGAACCCGGCGAACAACGGTGTCGCGAACATCAGCAGCATGATCGTGCCGTGCATCGTGAACGCCTGGTTGAACTGCTCGTTCGACATCAACTGGTGCCCAGGGCGGGCCAGTTCGGCGCGCATCAACAGTGCCAGCAGACCGCCGACGCAGAAGAAGGCGAAGGCGGTCACCAGATAGAGCGTGCCGATGGTCTTGTGGTCGGTGGTCGTCAGCCACTTCACCGGGTTCCGCGGCGCGGCGGATGGCGCCGCGCCGTGCGGGCGCGCCGCGGACCCGGCCGCCGGTGACGACAGTGCGGGGAGCTTCATGCCCCGTTGGTGTCCGGCTCGCCGTGGAGCGTCACTCCGGGCGGCCCGCCGCCGGGGTGTGAAGGGTCACCCCGGTCGGGTGTGAAGATCCAGTCGTTGCCGGACACAGGGGTTCCATGAGCACGGACGACGCCTTCGCCGAGGCCTATCGCGCGCACTACTGGGCGGTCAGCCGCTTCGTGGCGCGGCGGCTGGACGCCCCGGCACACGAGGTCGAGGAGGTGGTGGCGGACGTCTTCTCCATAGCGTGGCGGCGCCGGGCCGAACTCCCCGACCCGCCGCTGCCCTGGCTGTACGGGGTGGCCCGGAACTGCCTGGCCAATACGGTCCGCGGGATCGGGCGCTACCGGCGACTGCTGCACCGGATCGGCAACCACGAGGCGGCGCACGGCCGGCAGACCGTCCAGAGCCCGGACGCCGAGCGGCCCGGCTCCTGGGTGCACGAGGTGCTGGACCGGCTGCCCGCCGGCGACCGGGAGGTGCTGCGGCTGACCACCTGGGAGGAACTGACCGTCGAGGAACTGGCGGTGGCCCTCGGCTGCGGCCGGAGCGCGGCGGCCATGCGGCTGCACCGGGCCCGGCGCCGCCTGCGCACGGAGATCGACCGCACCCGGACCACGGTGTCCGCACGAGCAGGAGGCGACGGCCATGCATGACGAACTGGAGCTGCTGCGCGCGGCCAACCCGGTGCCGGCCGACGAGGGCCGCTGGCGGGAGCGCCCGTTGGACGCCACCGCCGAGCGCGGCCTGAACCGCCTGCTGCACCAGAGCCGCACCCGACGGGCCCGCCGCCGCCTGGTGCTGCGTGCCGAGGCGGCGGTGCTGGCGCTGGTCGCGGTGCTCGCCTTCACCCTCACCGACGCCGGCAGCAGCCCGGCCGTCGCGGCCCCCGCCGCCCTCGTCCCGCACGCCGCCGCCGCCGAGCCCTCCCTGGCCGGGCTGGCCCGCATCGCCGCCGAACGGGCCCGGGCGGCCGGCCCGCAGGACGGGCCGCGGCGCGGCAGCCACCTGCAGAGCTGGAACCTGTCCATGGGGACCGGCCCGGACACCGCGTCCCCGGTGACCGTCCCCGAGGAGCGCATCACCCGGTGGAACGCCGACGGCAGCGGCTCCGAACTGGTCGTCGCCACCGACCCGCAGCACCCGGGCCGCCCGGTCATCCACGACGCCGGCGGCCACTGGCGGACCGTCAGCGACGGCAAGGTGCTGCACCGCGCGACCTATCCGCCGGGGTCCGGCGCCCCGCACGAGGGCCTCGCCGCCCGGACGAAGCCGCCCACCGACCCCGCGGCGCTGCGCGCATTGCTCACCTCCCTGTACGGGGCGGCGGACGGCGACGACACGGCGAGCGTCCCGCAACTCCTGATGGCGCTCTCGTCGTTCCGTCAGGAGTGGACGCCGGGCCCGCGGGAGACCGCGGCGATCGTGGAACTGCTGGCGGACACCGGGGGGCTGCGGCCGGCCGGTGCGGTCACCGACCGACTGGGCCGGCGCGGGCAGGCGTTCGTGCACGACGGGCCCGACGGCGCGATGGACGCCACCCGCCAGATGGTGATCCTCGATCCGCGCACCGGCCAACTGCTGGGCACGGAGATCACCTTCACCAAGGACCTGCCCGACTTCCGGATCACCGCGGGTGCGGTGATGTCGTACGAGGCGTGGATGCCGTGAGGCGGGCGCCCCGCGGCGGCGGCCCGAGTGGCGGGGCGCCCGACCCTGGCCGATCCTGGAGTAACGCGACGATCCTTCGGCGCGGTGGTGCGGAACGCACCGCCGCGCCGTTTCCCTGTCCACCACGGGGCCGCCCCGCGGGCGGATCGTTGCGCTCCGCATCCCCCCGTGCCGTTTCCGTATGCGAACGCAGCCCCTCCCTCACCCACCTCTGCGCGTGACGCGGACCACAATCCACCTGCGGTTGCGGCCGATCCCCGCGAGATGGATCACAAACGGCACCCCGGCGAAAAAGTTCGCGGGTGCACGTTTGCCCAGCGAGGAAGGGGTAGACGAGCGACTGTGCAGCCACCCGCACACCGTCCGTGATGACCTGGTCTGCCCGTATGGTCGTCCTTTGCCCCTCCGCGCCATGGCGGAAGCATGCCCTTGTAGTCGTCCCAGAGAGCGCAGGCGAGCGAACACGTGCCGACGCAGTCCCCCCTCGCACCCGGGTCCCGTAAGGACGTCGGCGAGAGCGCCGACGCCGCCCCCGAGCCGCGGCAGATGGCCTCCCAGCAGTACACACCGGGCGAGGTGACCGTCGTCGACCCCGCGATGGTCAAGCGCGCGGTGTCGGCGGCCGCCCTCGGCAATGCGATGGAGTGGTTCGACTTCGGCGTCTACAGCTACATCGCGGTCACCCTCGGCCACGTCTTCTTCCCGTCCGGGAACCCGACCGCGCAGCTGCTGTCGACCTTCGGCACCTTCGCCGCGGCCTTCCTGGTGCGCCCGCTCGGCGGCATGTTCTTCGGCCCGCTCGGCGACCGCATCGGCCGCCAGAAGGTCCTCGCCATCACCATGATCATGATGGCCGCGGGCACCTTCGCCATCGGCCTGATCCCGTCCTACGCCATGATCGGCGTCGGCGCACCGATCCTGCTGCTCCTCGCCCGCCTGGTCCAGGGCTTCTCCACCGGCGGCGAGTACGGCGGCGCCTCCACCTTCATCGCCGAGTACGCGCCCGACAAGAAGCGCGGATTCCTCGGCAGCTGGCTGGAGTTCGGCACCCTCGCCGGCTACGTCGGCGGCGCCGGCCTGGTCACGCTGATGACCGCGCTGCTGTCCACCGAGGACCTCCACTCGTGGGGCTGGCGGATCCCGTTCCTGATCGCCGGCCCGATGGGCATCATCGGCCTCTACCTGCGGATGCGGCTCGAAGAGACCCCGGCCTTCGCCCGGTTGGAGAAGGAGGCGCACGCCAAGGAGAAGGCGCGCCGCGAGGTCGAGAAGCGGATCGGGCTGCGCGAGATGATCTTCGGCCAGTGGCGCGCGATGCTGCTCTGCGTCGGCCTGGTCCTGGTCTTCAACGTCACCGACTACATGCTGCTGTCGTACCTGCCGAGCTACCTCACCTCGGAGCTGAAGTACGACGAGACGCACGGCCTGATGGTCATCCTCGTCGTCATGGTCGCGATGATGTGCGTCCAGCCGTTCGTGGGCAAGCTGTCCGACCGGTTCGGCCGCCGCCCGATCATCGCCACCGGCTGCGTGGGCTTCCTGGTGCTGTCGGTGCCGGCGCTGCTGCTGATCCGTCAGGGTTCGCTGGTCGCCGTCGCGGTGGGCACCGGCATCCTCGGCCTGCTGCTGGTCTGCTTCACCGCCGCGATGCCTTCCGCGCTGCCCGCGCTCTTCCCGACCAAGGTGCGCTACGGCTCGCTGTCCATCGGCTTCAACATCTCGGTGTCGCTCTTCGGCGGCACCACGCCGCTGGTGGTCACCGCCCTGATCGGCGCGACCGGCAACAAGATGGTGCCGGCCTACTACATGATGGCGGCGGCCGTGATCGGCGGCATCGCGGTCCTGCTGATGTCGGAGACCGCACGCAAGCCGCTGCCCGGCTCCCCGCCGGCGGTGGAGACCGAGGCCGAGGCCCGCGAGCTGACCGCGGCGGCCGCGGCCCGCTGAGCCCGCCCGCACCGCACGACGGCCGGTCGCCGAACCCCACCGAGGGTCCGGCGACCGGCCGTTCGCCCTGGGGCGCCACCGCATCCGGGTGACACCGGACGGAAAAGGGGAACCGGTGACACCGCCCCACCCGTCTGTGACCCTGGCGATCGTGCGGATCGACGGGCGCGGAACGGGGGACCACCATGGCCGTGGCGACGGACAAGACGACGGGAACGACGGGGACGGCGGGCGCGGTGGGGCGCCGGCGGGCGCTGTGCCTGGTCCTGGTGCTGCTGGCCGTGCAGATGGGGTGGCTCGCCCGGCCCGCGTACGCCTGTGGCTGCGGGGCGATGGTGCACGGCCCGGACACCACGGTGGCGGTGCACCACGAGACGTCGGTGGTGCGGTGGGACGGCGGCACCGAACGGATCGCCATGAGCCTCACGGTCGACGGCACCGCCCCGGACGCCGCCTGGATCCTGCCGGTCCCGCACCGCGCCACCGTACGGCTGGGCGACCCCGAACTCCCCGACGAACTCGACGAGATCACCGCCCCGGCCGTCGAGCACCGGCACTACTTCTGGCCGCACGAAGCCGACTGGCCGTTCGCGTCGGACTTCGACGGCTCGGTCTCCGCCGCCCCGCCGCCCGCGGACCCGTCGGTCGGCGTCGTCGGCCGCGAACGGCTGGGCCCGTTCGACGTCGCCCGCCTGACCGCCACCGACCCCGACGCGCTGCGCGGTTGGCTCGCCGCCCACGGCTTCCGGCTGCCCCCCGCGCTGACCGAGGCGCTCCGCCCGTACGTGGCGCAGCGCTGGGAGTACGTGGCGGTCCGGCTCGCCCCCGCCGACCACGGCACCCGCCTCACCGGCACCCTGGACCCGCTCGTGGTGTCCTTCGCCGCCGACCGCCTCGTCTACCCGATGCGGCTGTCCCGCCTCGCCACCACCCCGCAGGCGCTGAGCCTGTACCTCCTGGCCCCGCACCGGATGGCACCGCGCGGCGCCATCGGCGGCGCACCGCCCCGCGTCGTCTACGCGGGCCGGATCCGACCGCAGGACGTCGTCCGGGACTTCGCCGGCCCCGCCCCCGTCTTCCTGACCGCCCTCGACCAGGACTTCCCGCAGCCGCAGCGCATCAGCGGCGACCACGAATTCCGCCGCGCCGCCGCGGACACCCCGTACCGGCGGGTGCGCCACGTCGACACCCTGCTGACCGTCGGCGGCATCCCCCTCTGGATCCCCACGGCGGGCGCCGCCCTGTTCGTGCTGATGGCGGCCACCGCCGCGCTGACCGCCGGCCGCCGTCGCCGCGGCCCGGCGGTCCCCACCGTGCGGCCCCCGCTGCCGCCGGGCTGACGACCCGCCGTGGGCGGCGAAGCGGCTACAGGGCCCGGTCGAGGACGTCCGCGATGACCGTGTACGACACGATGTGCGCCCGGGTCGGGTCCCCGAGGGGCGGGAACTCCAGCTCCCGTCCGTCCTCGTCGTGCCAGACGCGCCCCGCCACCAGTTCCGCCGCCATCTGCCGCGCGTAGTCCCGCGCCGCCGCCAGCCGCGCCCGTGCGGCGTCCGCCGCCCCGTCAGCGCCTTGCGTGTTCCCCGCGCGTGCCTCGGCCACGTTCCGCTCCTCACCTGTCGCGTGCCTGTCGCGTGCCTGTGCGGGCCCCGGACCTCGTTCGAGGGGCGGGCGGTACCTGTCCGGCCGGGCCGCCCGGTAAGCGTCACAAATCAGCCGACTCGTCGGCGGCGCCCGCCGGCGGACCACCGCCCGGCCGGCGCCCGTGCGGATCCGCGAACACGCTTCGGTAGGGTCTTCTGACCGCTCTTACTGACCACTGTTGAAAGGATCTGACATGGGTGTGACCAGGGAAGTCATCACGGCCGGGGACGGCAAGAACTTTCCGAAGGCCGGTGACTCGATCACCATGCACTACACCGGCACGCTGGAGAACGGGCAGAAGTTCGACTCCAGCCGCGACCGGAACGAGCCGTTCGTCTGTGACATAGGCGTCGGCCAGCTGATCAAGGGCTGGGACGAGGGCGTTCCGCAGATGTCGCTGGGCGAGCACGCGAAGCTCGTCATCACCGCGGACTACGGCTACGGCCCGCGGGGCGTCCCCGGCGTCATTCCGCCGAACGCCACCCTCGTCTTCGACGTGGAGCTGCTCGCGATCAATTGATCGACCGGCGGCCGGTGGGGTTCGCCGGGCCGGGGCGTCACCGCTCCCCGGTCGCGGCCCCGCCGGCCACCTCCGCGCGGCCGACCCGCGCCGACCGGCCGCGATCCTCACGGCGCCTTGACCGGCCGATGTAGGAGACTGCACGCAACTGGTCGAGGTCGTGCGGCCGGTCACCATCCGTTTCGTGAGAGGTGCCTTGTGCCCAGCGTGGTAAAGATCAACGTCCTGACCGTCCCGGCCGAGCAGCGCGAGACGCTGGAGCAGCGCTTCGCCTCCCGTGCGCACGCGGTGGAGAGCTCGGACGGCTTCGAGTGGTTCGAACTCCTCCGCCCGGTCGAAGGCACCGACGACTACCTGGTGTACACGCGGTGGCGTGACGAGGAGTCGTTCCAGGCGTGGATGGAGGGGCCGATGAAGGCCGCTCACCAGGGCGGCGGCGACCGGCCGAAGCCGGCCGCCAGCGGGTCCACGGTCTGGTCGTTCGAGGTCGTCCAGCAGGCCGCGCCGAAGGGCGCGTAGCACCGCGCCGAACGGCCCCGGCGGCGCACCGCCCGTGCGGCGGGCGGTCGCACCCGGGCCGGCAAAACCGGTTGCGCCGGGCGTCGCCGCGGCGTGACATGGCCGCCATGAGCGATGCCGCCGCCCCGTCCTGGACCGTCACCGCCGAACCGCCCGCGTCGCCGGTGGCGCTGGCCCTGTTGCGCGAGTACTACACCGATGTCGCCGACCGGTACTACGTGTTGCACGAGGGGCGCCGCTCGACGCCGCGCGAGATCGACGAGGGCGTGGCGGAGTACCCGAGCGACGCGCTGCTGCCGCCGCACGGGGTGTTGCTGGTGGCGCGGCACGGGGACGAGCCCGCCGGGTGCGCCGGGGTGCGGCTGTTGGACGCCCGGACCGCGGAGTTGAAGCAGGTGTTCGTCCGGCCCGCCCGACGGGGGCGGGGCGTGGCGGGGCGGCTGCTGGCGGCCGCGGAGAGCACCGCGGTCCGGCTGGGCGCGGAGCGGATCCGGCTGGACACCCGGCTGGACCTGACGGAGGCCGTCGCCCTCTACCGGCGCCGCGGCTACGTCGAGATCGCCCCGTACCACGACGACCGCTACGCGGAGATCTTCTTCCAGAAGCGGCTGGTGGGGGCGGGGGCGCGCGCCGACGGGTGAGGCCCGCCCGCGTGGTGGCGGCCGGTCACTTGGTGAGGTCCGGCGGGCGCGGCGGGGTGGCGGCCGGGGTGCGGGGCAGCGGTCGGCGGGCGTCGCCGTCGTGCGGCTCCTCGTCGTCCGAGCCGCACAGCTCCGTCGTCAACTCCCGGACGAGGTCGGTGAGGTCGGTGGGCCGGTCCGTGGTCCACCAGTCACCGAGCAGCTCCGCCAGCGACGCCTGACGGGCCTCGGAGAGCCGTCCGGCGGCGGCCCGGCCGTCGTCGGTGAGCAGCAGCATCAGCCCCTCGCGCCGGGCCAGGCCGCGTTCCTCGATCTGCCGGACGCCCTCGGTGATCACGCCCAGCGGCACCCGGGTGCGCTCCGCCAGCAGCGCCGGTTCCACCGAGCCGCAGCGGTGGATGCGCAGCACCAACCAGCTGGCGGCCGGTTTCAGGTCGAGGCCGGCGCGGGCGGTGATCTTCTCGTAGATGTCCTTGCGGCCCGCCATGCTGCCCAGTTTGGACAGTGCCCGGGCGACCTCCTCGCGGGAGGACCGCTCGACGGGGTTGGAACACAGGACCTCGCTGGTGTCGGGGGCCATGACGCTGCCGCGCAGCGGCTCCTCCTTGAGGAACCAGGCCAGGACGAAGGCGACCAGGACGACGGGGACGGCGTAGAGGAAGACGTCGGTGATGGAGGAGGAGTAGGCGCCGAGGACGCCGGCGGCCTGTGCGGGCGGCAGTTTGGTGATCGTCCGCGGGTCCTGGGCGATCGCCGACGGGGAGACGCCGGCCGGCAGGCGCTGCCCGGCGAGGACGTCGGCGATCCGCGGGCCGAGCCGGTTGGCGAAGAGCGTGCCGAAGATCGAGACGCCGAACGAGGCACCGATGGAGCGGAAGAAGGTGGCGCCCGAAGTGGCCACCCCGAGGTCCTCGTAGGCCACCGCGTTCTGCACGATGAGGACGAGGACCTGCATGACCAGGCCCAGCCCGAAGCCGAAGACGAAGAAGTAGGTGCTCATCAGCGCGACGCCGCTGGTCGGGTCGAGCTGATGCAGGAGCAGCAGGCCGAGCGCGACCACCGCGGTACCGGCGACGGGGAAGACCTTGTAGTGGCCGGTGCGGGAGACGATCTGCCCGGAGGCGGTCGAGGACAGCAGCATGCCGAACACCATCGGCAGCATGTGCACGCCGGACATGGTCGGCGAGACCCGCTGCACGACCTGGAGGAACGTCGGCAGGTACGTCATCGAGCCGAACATCGCGAAGCCGATCACGAAGCCGATGACCGCGCAGAGGGTGAAGGTGCGCGAGGTGAACAGGCGCAGCGGGATGACCGGTTCCGCGGCCCGGCGTTCGACGACGACGAACGCGGCGAGCAGCACCACGCCGAGCCCGGCGAGCAGGGCGGTCTGCCAGGAGCCCCACGGGTAGCTGACGCCGCCGAGCGAGGTCATCAGGACGAGGCAGGCGGCGACCGCGGCGATCAGGGCGGTGCCCAGGTAGTCGATCCGGTGCGGGGTCCGGCGGGCCGGAATGTGCAGCACGGCGGCGATGACGGCGAGCGCGACGATGCCGATGGGGACGTTGACGTAGAAGACCCAGCGCCAGCTGAGGTGGTCCACGAACAGCCCGCCGAGCAGCGGTCCCAGGACGCTGGTGCCGCCGAACACGGCGCCGAACAGCCCCTGGTACTTGCCGCGTTCGCGCGGCGGCACGATGTCCCCGACGATCGCCATCGACAGCACGATCAGGCCGCCGCCGCCCAGGCCCTGGAGGGCCCGGAAGCCGATCAGCTCCCCCATGTTCCGGGCCAGGCCGCAGAGCACCGAGCCGATCAGGAAGATCACGATGGCGGCCTGGAACAGCTTCTTGCGGCCGTACTGGTCGCCGAGCTTGCCCCACAGCGGCGTCGCGGCGGTGGACGCCAGCAGGTAGGCGGTGACCACCCAGGACAGGTGGTCCAGGCCGCCGAGGTCGCTGACGATGGTGGGCAGCGCGGTGGCGACGATGGTCTGGTCGAGTGCCGCGATGAGCAGACCGAGCAGCAGCGCGCCGATCGCGACCAGGACCGTGCGTCGCGAGCGGTCCTCGCCGGGAACGGCAGGAGCACCGGTGTCCTGCGCCATGAGCGTCGTCTCCCTCGTCTGGCGTCCTTCGCTTTCTGCACTTCCTTCGTTTTCCTTCACTCCATCGTGGGCGTTTGCGCGCGAAACGGCCCGCTGAGCGGCCGTCGACCGATGGCCGCCCCGGGGACGGCGCGAGGACCGCGGGCCGGCAGACGGGGCCCGGAGCGGGGGACGGGACGGGCGGAAGGGGCGATGCCGGGCGGACGGCGCCGGAAGAGGTCGCGCGGATGTCGTGGAGCGCCTGCGGGCGGGGGCGGGCGCTCTGCATAATCGGCTGCCGGTTCGCGCCTCCAGAGAGGGGACCCTTCGTGACGGCAGCAGCCACCTGCCCGCACTGCTTCGCCCCGGTACGCGCCGACGGCCGGCCGACCTGCCTGTGCGCGGCGGCCGAGGCGGAGGACTTCGATCCGCTGCGCTTACGGCCGTACGTCTCGTTGCCGGACCGGGACGGCGGCGGGCCGGACGGGGCGGCGGGCGACGCCGGAGCCGGTGGCGTCGGTGACTGGGGGCGGTTGGACGCCTTGGAGGACCTCCCCGGCGTGGACGCCGCGGTCCACCGGGCGTCCCGCCCCGCCGGCCCGGCGTCCAGGACGTTCCGGGCGGCCGGGCCGGGCCCGTCCGAGCCGCCGGCCGCGCCTCTCGCCCCGGTGGGCGCCCCCGGGCCGCCCGCCCCCACGGAGCGGCGCCGCGGCCGGCCGGCCCTGCTGGCCGTCACCGGTGCCGCGGTGGCCGCCACGGCGATCGCGCTCGGCACCGGGGTGCTCCAGGGCGGCGACCGCGACCGGGCGGCGCCCCCGGACGGCGGTGCGATCGCCCCCACCACGGCCCTCGCGACCACCGCGACCACCGCCGGGCCCACCCGTTCCGCGCCGGCCCCCGAGCGTCCGGCCCCCGCCACCTCGCGCTCCCGGCGCCCCGGGGCGACCGTTGCCCCGCCCCGCCCGCCGGCCCCGCCGCCGTCCCCGGTGCGGGCGTCCGGCAGCGTCGCGGTGCCGACCGGCAGCGTCGCTCCGAGCGCGCCGCCCAGCGGGCCGATCGTGCTGCGCGAGGGCTCCAGCGGCCCGGAGGTGGTCGAGCTCCAGGGGCGGCTGCGGCAGGTGGCGCTCTACGCGGGGGCGGCCGACGGCCAGTACGGCGCGGCGGTGCGGGACGCGGTGGCGCGCTACCAGCGGACCTACGGGGTGCACGGGGATCCGGACGGCGTCTACGGGTCCGCGACCCGTACGTCCTTGGAGGCGCGCACCGCACAGCCGTGACCGAGCGGTCGGCCCGGCGGACCCGGTGGGCGCGCCCCGTTCCGCGCCCGCGGTCCGTGCGGCGCGCGCCCTCGGAGGGCGACATGTCCCCCGGACCGTGACGTATGCCATGTCGTTCACAGGCGTGAGCGGTTGTCGGTGGCCCTCAGCTTTTTGTATCGTGAAAAAACAAAGTGGTTCCGCCCGCACCCCCTGACCGGCGGGCGGGACCGCTTGTGTCCTCCCGCCCGCCCTGACAGCGCAGCTGCCAGCCCCACCGCGCCCAGGAGCCCGCCGATGCCGGCCACCACCACGCTCATCACCCGCGCCCTGCTGCTGGACATGGACTCGACCATCGTGAACTCCGAGGCCGTCGTGGAGCGCTGTTGGCAGCGCTGGGCGGCCGAGCAGGGACTGCCGGCCGAGGACGTGCTCCAGGTCGTCCACGGGCGCCAGGGCTGGGCCACCATGGCGGCACTGCTGCCGGACCGCCCGATGGAGCAGAACCTGGCCGACAACCGGCTGATGCTGGCGCAGGAGACCGCCGACGTCGAGGGCGTGGTGCCGGTGCCCGGCGCCCCCGCCTTCATGGCCGCCCTCGCCCGGCTGCCGCACGCCCTGGTGACCTCCGCCGACGTCGCGCTGGCCGAGGCCCGCATGGGCGCGGCCGCGCTGCCCATGCCCCAGGTGCGGATCACCGCGGAGTCCGTGAGCGCCAGCAAGCCGGACCCGGAGGGCTTCCTCAAGGGCGCCGCCGAGCTGGGCTTCGCGCCCGAGGACTGCCTGGTCTTCGAGGACTCCGAGGCGGGCATCGAGGCCGGCCGGGCCGCCGGGATGCGGGTCGTCGGGGTCGGCGAGCGGGCCGCCCGGTTCGCCCCCACCGCGCACGTCCGCGACCTCACCCAGATCCGCGTCGAGGCGCTGGTGGACGGCGGGATCGCGGTCCGCATCAGCGCCTGAGACCCGCGACCGGCCCCTCGGTCAGGCCCTGACGGCCGTACGCCGCCGGGCCGTCGGCGTACCCCGGGCCGGGAGGCGACGGCGTCAGCGCCCCGTCGGCGCGCGGTGGATCGTTCCGCGGGCGATCAGCTCCAGCACCACCGCGCACGCGACCGCCTGCACGGCCAGGAGCGCGACCAGGACGAAGAGCTGGACCGCGCCGGCCTGCACGGGCGAGGCGCCGCCCAGCAGCATGCCGACGAACGCCCCGGGGAGGGTGACCAGCCCGACCGTCCGGGTCTGGTCGAGGCCCGGCAGCAGGGCGTCCGACGCGGCGGGGCGGGCCACCTCCATCCGCGCCTCCCGGTCCAGTAGCCCGAGGGCCAGTCCGGCCTCGAACTCCCCGCGCCGCAGCTCCAGTTGGTCCAGTGCCCGACGCCCGGCGAGGACGGTCGCGGTCAGCGCGCCGCCGATCAGGATGCCCACGACCGGGATCACGGCGAGGCCGCGCGGCGGCAGCAGGCCGGTGAGCAGCAGCACCCCGACGACGGGGACGACGCCGGCGGCGATCGGCGCCGCGGCCCACCACCAGGTGCGGTTGGCGGTGATCCGCCGGCCCGCCGTGCGGACCGCCACCGCGAACATCAGGAGCAGGAAGCACAGCAACGCGGGCAGGACGCGCACGACCCAGCCGATGAGGGCGGAGACGGCGGCGAGTTGGACCGCCGCGCGCAGGCCGGCGAGGGCGATCGCCCGGGCGTGGCCGAGGCGGGCCAGCGCGGCGACGGCCACCGCGGCGAGCAGGAGGACGGCGAGGACGACGCCGAGGGTGGGATTGACCGGCAGCAGCACCCGCCCACTGTAGGCGGGGGAACGCCGAGCCCTTGAAGTGACGTGCACATGTCGCCACGCTGTCACCCGGAGCCCATGCGCCGGCAACCCCACGCGCCCAGCATGGGCCCGAGCGCACGTCAACTTCCCCCCATCCCAAGGGAGTTCCGATGCCACTGGGCTACGCGCGTCGCGTGTCCTTCATCGCGGCCACGACCGCCGCCCTGACCTGCACCCTCGTCCTGAGCGGACCGCCCGCCCAGGCCGCCCCGCCCGCTCCGCCGAGCGCCGCCACCGCGCGGACCTACCTCGGGCAGATCAAGGAGCAGGCCGAGGGGCCCCAAGACGGCTACAGCCGCGACAAGTTCCCGCACTGGATCGACCAGGGCAACAGCTGCAACACCCGCGAGGTGGTGCTCAAGCGCGACGGCAAGAACGTCCAGCAGGACGGCAGCTGCGCCGCGGTGAGCGGCACCTGGGTCTCCGCCTACGACGGCGCGACCTGGACCAAGGCGTCCGATCTGGACATCGACCACGTCGTCCCGCTGTCGGAGGCGTGGAAGTCCGGCGCCGCCCAGTGGACCACCGCACGCCGCCAGGAGTTCGCCAACGACCTGACGCACTCCCAACTGATCGCCGTCACCGACAACGTCAACCAGGCCAAGGGCGACAAGGACCCGGCCGAGTGGCTGCCGCCGAAGGCGTCGTACCACTGCGAGTACGCCCGGATGTGGGTGTGGGTGAAGCACACCTACGGGCTGACCGCGGACCAGGCGGAGAAGGCCGCACTGAAGAAGATCCTGGACGGCTGCTGAGCCGGCGGGGCGGGGCGCCGGGTAGGGGTTTGGGCTGGTTGTGGGCCCGATGCCTCCGTTGCCGGTGAAGCGCCGATGCGGTGCGGTTCGCCGCCACCGGCGCCCCGCCCACCTGGGATTCCGGCCGAATCTTTTGCCCACCCGGGTGCCGTGGCGGCGCACCGGACGGTGATGATGGGGCGCACATTTGCCGTCGTCCGCCCCTTGACGGCCGGAGCGCTGTCCCGCGCGCCGGCCGTCCGCCGCCCCAGGGAGAGCCGCTCGTGGCCGCCGCCCACCCCGCCGACCGTCCCACCGCCCGCCTCGCCGTCGTCGGGGCGGGTCCGCGCGGGACGAGTGTCCTGGAGCGGATCTGCGCCTCGGCCGCCGAGCTGGCACCGGGCACCCGGCTGACCGTCCACGTCGTCGACCCGGCCCCGCCCGGCGCCGGCCAGGTGTGGCGCTCCGACCAACCCGCCGACCTCCTCATGAACACCGTGGCCTCACAGGTCACCCTCTTCACCGACGCCAGCGTTCAGTGCGCGGGGCCGATCCGCACCGGGCCGAGCCTGCACGACTGGCAGGGCTGCGACGTCGGACCGGACGACTACCCGGGGCGCGCGCTGTACGGCCGCTATCTGGAGTGGGTCTTCCGGCACACGGTGCGCACCGCCCCGGACGGGGTGCGGATCGTCGCGCACCGGGCCCGCGCGATGCGCCTGGCCGAGGCCGCCGACGGCACCCAGGCGCTCACCCTCGACGACGGTCGGACACTGTCCGGGCTGGGCGCCGTGGTGCTGGCCCAGGGCCACCTGCCGGCCCGCCCGGACGCCGGCCAGCGGAGCCTGGCCGACCACGCCGCCGCCCACGGCCTGCACTACCTGCCGCCCGCCAACCCCGCCGACCTCACCGCCGAGTTGGCGGCGCTGCCCGCGGGCCGCCCGGTGCTGCTGCGCGGCCTCGGGCTGAACTTCTTCGACCACCTGGCGCTGCTGACCGCGGGCCGCGGCGGCCGGTTCGCCACCGGCCCCGACGGCGCCCTGCGCTACCGCCCGTCGGGGCGCGAGCCCCGCCTCTACGCCGGCTCCCGGCGCGGCGTGCCGTACCACGCGCGCGGCGACAACGCGAAGGGCGCGCACGGCCGGCACCTGCCGCTGCTGCTCACCGCGGACGTGATCGCGGCGTTCCGCAAGCGGGCGGACGCCGGCGACCCACCCGACTTCCTGACGGAGGTCTGGCCGCTGGTGGCCAAGGAGGTGGAGACGGTCTACTACGAGGCGCTGCTGGCGCGCCGCGGCGCCGGTCGCGGCGGTCTGCCCGACGCCGAACGGGACCGCTTCCGGGAACGCTTCCTGGGCAGCGCGCACCGCAGCCCGGGGGAGGCCGCGGTGCTCGACGCCTTCGGCCTGGCGCCCGCCGACCGCTGGGACTGGGACCGGATCACCCGGCCGTGCCCCGCGGGGCCGTTCGCCGACCGGGCCGCGTTCCGCGCCTGGCTGCTGGACCGCCTGCGGGCCGACGTCGCGCACGCCCGGCAGGGCAACGTCACCGGCCCGGTGAAGGCGGCCCTGGACGTGCTGCGGGACCTGCGCAACGAGCTGCGGCTGATCGTCGACCACGGCGGCCTGGCCGGCGCCTCCCGCCGTGACCACCTGGACCGCTGGTACACCCCGCTGAACGCCTTCCTGTCGATCGGCCCGCCGCGCCGCCGGATAGCGGAGATGGCGGCCCTCGTCGAGGCGGGGGTGCTTCAGGTGGTCGGCCCCGGCATGGCGGTCCGGGCGACCGGCGCGGACGGGACGGCGCCCGGTTTCACGGCCGACTCCCCGGCCGTCCCCGGCTCGCGGATCACTGCCGGGGCCCTGATAGAGGCCCGGCTGCCGGAGCCGGACCTACGGCGGACCGGGGACGCGCTGCTGGCCGGGCTGTTGGCGGACGGCGGCTGCCGGCCGCACGCCGCGGACGGCTACGAGACCGGCGGCCTGGACGTGTCGCCGAGCCCGTACCACCTCATCGGGGCGGACGGCCGGCCGCATCCGCGGCGGTTCGCGGTCGGGGTGCCGACGGAGGGCGTGCACTGGGTGACGGCGGCGGGCGCGCGCCCGGGGGTGGGTTCGGTCACGCTGGCCGACACCGACGCGGTGGCGCGGGCGGCACTGCGTGCCGCAAAGACCGCCTCAAATCTCATTGGTTCGGACCAATAGCTCCCGCTTTCACGCGGAATGTTGAACTTGCAAGCATTAGTTAGGTGCGCCTAATCTACAGGACTCCGCGGTCGCGACGTCCCCCGCGCCCGCGCTCGTCCCCGAAGTCCTAGGAGTCACCTCATGTCCGCTCCCCTGCACTCCTTCACCGAGAAATCGACGCCGCACGCCCTGGCGCTCTTCCGGATCGTCGTCGGGCTGCTCTTCGCCTGCCACGGCGCGGCGTCGCTCTTCGGCGTCCTCGGCGGCGCGATGGGCACCGGCCACGCCCTCCCGACCGGCAGCTGGCCCGGCTGGTACGCCGCGGTCATCCAGCTGGCCGGCGGCCTCCTGGTGCTGCTGGGCCTGGGCACCCGGGCGGCGGCGTTCGTCAGCTCCGGCTCGATGGCCTACGCCTACTTCACGATGCACCAGCCGCACGCGCTGTGGCCGCTCCAGAACGGCGGCGAGGCGGCCGTGATGTTCTGCTGGGCCTTCCTGCTGATCGTCTTCGTCGGCCCCGGCTCCTGGGCGCTGGACCGGCGCCTGTTCAACGGCTCGGCGCAGGAGCCGGCGCCGGTCGCCGAGCGCGCCACGAGCAGCGTCTGACGTCCGCACCGACGACCGGGCCCGGGTCGGGGCGGGACCGCTTTCCCGCCCCGGCCCGGGCGCACTTTTCGGCCAGGCGTACGCTGTATGGCTGTAGTGCCGCCCCTGCCGCGCCGAGCGACGTCGCGGCGGGGTCCGGACCGGGAGCAAGACGTTGGTGGAGAGCCTGGGGTCGCTGAGCGGCACCCCCTGGGTGTACGTGATCATCGGCCTCTCGGTC
Organism: Streptomyces lunalinharesii; assembly: GCF_039532155.1. Taxonomy (NCBI): domain Bacteria; kingdom Bacillati; phylum Actinomycetota; class Actinomycetes; order Kitasatosporales; family Streptomycetaceae; genus Streptomyces; species Streptomyces lunalinharesii. Next base: position 88,580 of record NZ_BAAARK010000022.1, on the reverse strand, counting down.
GTCCTCGACGTCTTCGTGCCGATCCTGCCGAGCGGGGTCCTGGTGGTCACCGCGGCCACCACGGCCGCCGGCTACGGCCCCGCCGCCGACGTCGCCGCCTCCGTCCCGCACGGCAACCACCTGGCCGAAATGGCCTCCCTGGTGCTCTGCGCGGCGTCCGCCTCGGTCCTCGGCGACCTGGTCGCCTACCGGCTGGCCTGGCGCGGCGGCGACCGCTTCGACCGCGCCATCGGGCGCTCCCGCCGCTTGGCCGCCGCCCAGCAGCGACTGGGCGTGGCGCTCACCCGGGGCGGCGGCGGCATCGTGGTGCTGGCCCGCTTCGCGCCCGCCGGACGCTCCGTGGTCAGCCTGGGCGCCGGGGTGGCGCACCGGACGATCCGCGAGTTCCTCCCCTGGTCGGCGCTGGCCGGCCTGGCCTGGGCCGCGTACAGCGTCAGCCTGGGCTACTTCGGCGGCCACTGGCTCGGCGCCTCCTGGATGAGCACCGCCCTCTCCGTCCTGGCGCTCTTCATAGCGGGCTCGGTCGCCGTGTACCTCATGCGGCGCCCGGAGCGGCAGCCCGCCGCGCACTGACCGCCGGCCGGCGAGGGCGTCAGCGCACCCCGCGCCCGGGGGCCGACCTACCCGCCGCTCCCCGCTCCACCGTCGTCGTCCGCGGTCTCGGGCACCACCGCGACCGGACAGACCGCGTGCAGCAGCACCGCGTGCGCCACCGACCCCAGCCGCGGGCCGACCGGCAACCGCCGCCGGTGCCGGGCCACCACCAGCAGGTCGCTCCCCACCGACGCGGCCACCAGCTGCCCCGCCGCGTCCTCGGCCCGCAACTGCACCGCCACCTCCACCCCGGGGTGGCGCGCCCGGTGCGGGGCGAGCGCGTCCGCCAGTTGGAGGGCGAGCGCGTCCTCGTAATCCGGCTGCGTGGACTCGTAGACCGCCGCGTACTCGAAGGCGGGCGGCAGCAACATCGGCCAGGTGTAGCCGGAGACGACCCGCAGGCGGGCGCCCCGGCGGGCGGCCTCGGCGAACGCGAAGCCGATCGCCGCGGGCTCGTCGGAGGCGGCGTCCACGCCCAGGGTCACCTGGCGGACGGCCGGCGGCACCGCCTCGCCGTCCGGCCCCCGTTCGGTGCCGGCGCGGTCCGGCCGCGGCACCACCACGACCGGGCAGGCGGACCGGGCGGCGCAGGCCAGGCCGTTGGAGCCGAGCAGCAGGCTGGCGAACCCGCCGCGCCCGCGCGAACCCAGGACGAGCAGCTGGCCCTCGGCGCCCAGCGCGGGCAGCAGGGTGTCGGCCAGCCCGCTGAGCGCCCGGAACTCCACCTCCGGCAGCGCGGCCAGGAACGGCCGGTCCCGCAGGTCGGCCAGTACCGCGTCGCCGCCCCGTTCGCCGGCCGCGGCCCGCTCGGCGGTGGCGTACGGCCACACGTGCACGATGCGCAGCGGCGCCGACCGCACCCGGGCCGCCTCGGCCGCCCAGCGCAACGCCCGCTCGCTGTCCGGGGATCCGTCCACACCGACGATGACCGGCGAGGTGCCCATACATGCCTCCACCCATGAACCCGTTGAGGACCGCGTACGTCTTGTTATGTCTCGGTGCGCCTGGCTAAGCATCGGTACGTACGAGTACACCCGAGTGCGTCCGCTTACGCCGCCGTACGACCCATCCTGCCCCGGCGCCGCCGGAGCGCACAGGGACGAAGGTCCCGCCGCCGGCACCGAGTAGAGTCGAACGTCCCCACCCCGCCCCTCCCCCGCTCCGGCGCGGATCCGAACCACTGACACGAGGCACCCGCGGTGAACCACCCCCCGGTCGTCGAATGGACCGAGGACGACCACGTCCGTACCGCCCGTTGGCGTTCCGAGAACGGCGCCCGGCCACCCCGCCGGATCGCCCTCGCGGACGACCGCACCCGGGCCGACGAGGCGTACCGGCTCGCCTGCGAGGGCACCGCGCTGCTGTGGCGCGGCGACTTCCACAACGCCCGCCAGCTCCTGACCGCGCTGGCCCGCCGGGTCGACCGCCGGCCGCGCAAGGCGCCGCCCGCCGACGTCACCCAGGCGTTCCACCTGCACCGCGCCGCCCAGAACCAGCGCGCCCGCGTCCTGGGCATGCTGCTGGTCCCCCTGGACGCGGAGCTGGCCGTGCCGCTGCACCGCGCCCCCGACGTCCGCGAGGCGTGCGCCCGGGCCTTCGGGGCGCCGCAGGAGGTGACCGGACTGCCCGCCGGCGCCGCCGCCGACACCGCCGTCCTGGTGTCCCTGCGGGAACTGCTCGGCGTGATCGGCGCCAACGAATGGCGCCGCAAGGGCGTGGAGGTCCCGGCCCTCGGCGGCGACCGGATCCACCCCCACTACGGCGTCTTCTCGCCGGCCCGCGGCGAGTACGTCGACCTGGTCGCCGAGGCCCCGCTGCCCGGCCGGGAACTGGCCTTCGACATCGGCACCGGCACCGGCGTACTGGCCTCGGTGCTGGCGCGCCGCGGGGTGCGGCGGGTGGTGGCCACCGACCAGGACCCGCGCGCCCTGGCCTGCGCCCGGGAGAACACCGCCCGGCTGGGCGTCGCGGACCAGGTGGAGGTCGTCGAGGCCGACCTCTTCCCGGCCGGTCGCGCCCCGCTGGTCGTGTGCAACCCCCCGTGGGTGCCCGCCAAGCCGACCTCTCCCGTGGAGCACGCGGTCTACGACCCCGGCAACCGGATGCTGCACGGCTTCCTGGGCGGGCTCGCCGACCACCTGACCCCGGGCGGCGAGGGCTGGCTGATCCTCTCCGACCTCGCCGAACACCTCGGCCTGCGGGCGCACGCCGAACTCCTCGACGCGTTCGCCGAGGGCGGTCTGACCGTCCTGGACCGGCTCGACATCGCCCCCCGCCACCCGCGCGCCCAGGACGCCGCCGACCCGCTCCACGTGGCCCGGGCCGCGGAGGTCACCTCCTTGTGGCGGCTGGGCGCGGCGGACTGACGGGGCGGGGCCCACAGTGGCCCAGCCCCCTCCCGCGCAACCGGGCCCGGCCCCGCCCGAACTCCGCCACTTCCGCCCGCCGTTGTTCCCCGGCGGCCCGCACCCGGCATCCCTCCCCCGCGGCGTCCGGCGCGCGGCCGCGACCGCGTTCGGTGTCGGTGTGCGGCCGACTCCGTGGGGCGGGCCGGGAGACGAAGGGGGACACGCCGAAGATGCCGCCGGCCGCACACCGGGCGGAATCGGACGCCGGCCGCCCGGCCTTCCCGACCACCCGGCGAGCACCCCCGCCCATCAGGCACGATGGACCCATCATGAACCTCGACGACCTCGTGGCCCGGGCCCGCCGGCTCGCCGCTTCGGCGACGCCCGGCCGACGCCGGCTGCTCGGCATAGCCGGGCCGCCGGGCGCCGGAAAGTCCACCCTCGCCGTCCGACTGGCGGCGGAGCTGACCGGCCAGGCCGTGCTCGTGCCGATGGACGGCTTCCACCTCGCCGAGGCGGAGTTGCGCCGCCTGGACCGCACGGACCGCAAGGGCGCGCCGGACACCTTCGACCCGGCCGGCTACGCGGCCCTGCTGGCCCGGCTGCGCTCCCCGGAACCAGGCACGCCCGTCTACGCGCCGGCCTTCGACCGCCGCATCGAGGAGCCGGTCGCCGGCAGCATCCCGGTGGCGCCGCACATCCCGCTCGTCATCACCGAGGGCAACTACCTCCTGCTGCACTCCGACCCCTGGGCGGGCATCCGCGAACTGCTCGACGAGGCGTGGTACGTCGAACTGGACGCCCAGGAGCGGGTGAGCCGGCTGATCGACCGGCACGAGCGGTACGGCCGCCTGCGGGTCGACGCCGAGGACTTCGTCCGCACCTCCGACGAGGCCAACGCCCGCCTGGTGGCGGCCACCCGCCCCCGCGCCGACCTCGTCGTCTCCTTCACCACCGACGAGGCGCCGCCCCCACTGGACGACTGACCCCGCCCGACTCCGCCCCGCCGCACGGCACTTCACCCGCCCGCGACGGCCCCTCAACACCCCTTCCGAAATGACATCACGGATGCCATCATGACAGCATGGATGTCATCACGGGGTGGGGGAACGGCACATGGAGGGGACCATGGGGCGGGACGCGGGGCGGGACCTCGGGCGGGACGACGCAGCGGACGACGCAGCGGATTCCCCGGCGGCCGTAGCAGGCGCCGCCGAGGAATCCGAAGAAGTCGAAGCAGTCGAAGTCTCCAAAGCCGCCGAAGCAGCTCAGGAAATCGGGGTCGCGCAGGGGGACGCGGGGATCGCCGAGGAGCTGCTGTACGACGTCATCCGGCGGCTGCGGCCGCTCCAGCGGACGATCGTGCGCGCGGCGGAGCGCACGCTGGACGGCACCGGTCTGACCGCCGGCGAGCGCACCCTCCTCGACGCGCTGCGCACCCACGGCCCGCGCACCGTGCCGCAGTTGGCGCGCTCCCTCGACCTGGACCGCCAGCCGGTACAGCGCTGGGTGAACCACGCGGCGGAGCTGGGCCTGGTCGTGACGACCGCCAACCCCGCGCACCGCCGCTCGTCGCTGATCCGGCTCACCGACGAGGGCACGGCGATGATGCGCGGGGTCCAGGAGGCCGAGGCGGGGGAACTCCGCCGCGGGCTCGCCGACCTGTCGGCCGGGGAGGTCCGCACGGCGCTGCGGGTGCTGGACCGGATCGGTGAGGAATTCCGGCACTTGGCGGACGGCTCGCGCGTTCCACCGGAGGAAAGCGGCGATCCCGATGAGCGGGACACCGCCGCACCGGTCACCGCACACGTCCCCATACCGCCTCGAACCGGCCACGGACCAGCGGCGCCCACCCGTCCGACCGACCGCCCGACGCGCACAGAACGGCCCGCAGAATGACGCACGACTTCCAGGCCTGGTCCGAGATCGACAACGACACCGTGCCGGTCGACGACGGCGAGCTGTTCTACGAGACGGCCGGCTCCGGGCCCGCGGTGGTGCTCCTGCACGACGGGATGCTCGACCAGCGCATGTGGGACGAGCAGTTCGCCTGGCTGGTCAACTCCGGGCTGCGGGTGGTCCGCTACGACTTCCGCGGCCACGGCCTGTCCTCCACGGTGACCGGAGACTGGGCCAACCACGACGACCTGGTGGCCCTGCTGGACGCGCTCGACATACCGCGCGCCGTCCTCGTCGGCCTCTCGCACGGCGCCCGGGTGGCGCTGGACACCGCGCTCGCCCACCCCGACCGGGTCACGGCCCTCTTCCTCGCCTCCCCCGGCATCAGCGGTCGCGCCTTCACCGACCCCTTCCTGCTGGAGCACATCCGGGAGCAGGTCGCCGCGCTCGACGAACAGGACGGCGTCGAGCGGTTCGTGGAGCACTTCCTGCGGATGTGGGTGGACGGGCCGCACCGCGCCCCGTCCGGCGTGCACTCGGGCTTCCGGGAGCGGATGCGCGCCTCCGCGTCCGCCAATGTCGAGGTGCACGCCGACGGCGCGGGCGCGGGCATGCCCCTGGAGGTCGGCGCCTTCGACCGCCTGGGCGAGATCCGGGTGCCGACCACCGTCCTCGACGGCGACCTCGACTCCTCCGACATCTCGGCGAACGCCCACGCCATAGCGCTGGCGGTCCCCGGCGCCCGCCGGATACGGGTACCGGCCGCAGGTCACATGGTCAACTTGGAGAACACCCCGCTCTTCGACCACGAACTGCACGCGTTCCTCTCCGCCCTGGCCCTGTGATCCGAGCCGCCGGCACCCGGTGACGGCCCGCACCGGCCACCGCGCGTGGCCGGTTCTCACGGGTGCCCGCTACAGTGACCGGGCCGTGGTGTTCGGGAAGACCGGTGCTGGACCTCGTGTCCGAAGCCGGCGCGGCCCTCGCCACTGTGATCGGGGAGTTTCCGCCCCTCTGCGTGCGCGCCCAGTGCGCGCACGGCGCCACTGACCGCAGCCTGCGGCCGGGAAGGCGGGGCGGACGCGGGCACCCGTAAGCCAGGAGACCGGCCACGGCATCTCACGAAATCATCCACGAGGTGCTGGAGCGTGATGGCCGGATGGCCCTGTCCACTGATACCCCGGACGACTTCCCTTCGTCCCGCAACTCCCCCGTCCTCGGCATACCCGGATCCCCCGGGTCGTTCCGCTGGCAACGTCGCGACACGGTCCGCACCGCGGGACTGATGGCCGTGATCGCCGCCCTGCACGTCGTCGCCTTCGGTGTGCTCTTCCTCCTGGTCGTGCCGGGCCACTACACCGTCGGCAGCCAGGTGTTCGGTGCCGGGCTCGGCATCACCGCCTACACCCTGGGCATGCGGCACGCCTTCGACGCCGACCACATCGCGGCGATCGACAACACCACCCGCAAGCTGATGGCCGACGGCAAACGGCCCGTCTCGGTGGGCTTCTGGTTCGCCCTCGGCCACTCCAGCGTGGTGGTCGCGATGGCCGCGCTGGTGGCGGGCGGCGCCCAACTCGCCGGCACGCTGATGAACGACGGCTCCCGGGCGCACCAGACGCTCGGCCTCCTGGGCACGACCGTGTCCGGTACCTTCCTCTACCTGATCGCCGCCCTCAACCTGGTCGCCCTGCTCGGCATCCTGAAGGTGTTCCGGGCGATGCGCACGGGCACGTACGACGAGCAGGAGCTGGAAGCGCAGCTGGATTCCCGCGGGTTCATGAACCGCGTCCTGGGCCGGCTCACCAAGTCCATCAGCCGCCCCGGCCAGATGTACCCGCTGGGCTTCCTCTTCGGGCTCGGCTTCGACACCGCGACCGAGGTGACGCTGATGGTGATGGCGGGCAGCGGCGCCGCGGCGGGCCTGCCCTGGTACGCGATCCTCTGCCTGCCGCTGCTGTTCGCCGCCGGGATGAGCCTGTTCGACACCCTCGACGGCACCTTCATGAACTTCGCGTACCAGTGGGCGTTCGCCAACCCGGTGCGCAAGGTCTACTACAACCTCACCATCACCGGGCTGTCGATCGCGGTCGCGTTCCTCATCGGCACCATCGAGCTGGTGACCGTCCTGCACGACAAGCTCGGCCTCGACGACCCGCTGACGGGCGGCATCGCCTCGCTCGACCTGAACAACGTGGGCTTCCTCATCGTCGGCCTGTTCGTCGTGGTGTGGGCGGCGGCGCTGGTGTACTGGCGACTGGGCGGCGTCGAGAAGCGCTGGACCGCCCGCTCCCAGGACGCACCGGCCACCGCGGACGCCCTGCCGGCGCCCGGCACGCAGGGGTCCGACGCCCCCTAGTCCCGGCCCCGCACCGGAAGAACACCGAACACCACGACCGCGTGGTGCGGCCGTCCCCACTGCCCGTAGGGGACGGTCGCACCACGCGGTCGGTGTCCGTGCGGGCCGCGCCTCAGGTGGCCGAGCCGGCCGCCGCGCCGGTCAGCAGGTCCGGGCCCCAGCGCTGAAGCGCCGCCGCCAGGTCGAGGGGCCGCAGCCGGTCCGCCTCGTCCGCCCCCGGCCAGTCCGCCCGGGGCACCCGCCACATCACCTCGAACTCGTTGCCGTCCGGGTCCCGGGCGTAGAGCGACTTCGAGACCAGGTGATCGCTGGCGCCGACCAGCGCGCCCCGCTCCCGCAGCCGCGCCGCGATCGCCGCGAGGTCACCGAGCGTCCCGACCTCCCAGGCCAGGTGGTAGAGCCCGATCCGGCCGCTCTCCGGGCCGGGCGCATCGGGCCCCACCGCGAACAGGCCCAGATCGTGGTCGTTGTCCGAACCGGGCGCGCTCAGGAAGGCCGCCCGCCCCGGAATCTCCACGTCCACCGTGAACCCCAGCACCTCGGTGTAGAACGCCACCGACCGTGCCACCTCACGGATGTACAACACCGCATGGTTGAGCCGCCGAACCGCCATCACGCCTCCACTCTTCCGTCACGCCGCACGTCACTCCCCCGCCGTTCCCCCGCCGTTGCCCGCCGCCGCGGCCCAGACCGCGCCCGCGCCCCGGCAGCACCCCGCGTCACTTCCGGATCAGCAGCGTGATCGCCGCGAGCACCACGCTCAGCACCAGCGCCCCCGCCCCGTAGGCCAGCCGGTGTGCGCGCAGGCCCGGCAGGAAGCGGTCGACGGCGTAGCGGCCGGGCCCGGTCAGCGCCAGCGCGGCCGCGCCGGTGGCGAGCAGCAGCTCGTACTCCACGCCCTCGGGCGCGAAGAAGCCGCCGCCCCACTTCACCGCCAACGCGTTGATCATCGTGCCGACCACCGCCGCGCCGGCGAGCGGCGTCAGCAGGCCGATCACCAGCCCGAGCCCGCCCAGCGTCTCGGTGAGCCCGGCGCACACCGCCATGACCTTGCCCGACGGGTAGCCGCTCGCCTCGAAGAACTTGCCGGTCCCGTCGAGCCCCGGACCGCCGAACCAGCCGAACAGCTTCTGGGTGCCGTGGGCCGCCATGGTCAGCCCGAGGACCAGCCGCAGCAGGAGCAGGCCGACGGCGTAGCCGTGCGGGGAGGGGGCGTTCCGCACCGCGCCGCCGAGCCGATCGGGACCGGACATGCTGTGGGGGATTGTCATGACAAAAACTCATTCCTCTGCATCGCGCGCCGGAGCGACCGCACCGCGCGACGCATCCACTGCACCGCGCGACGAACCGGCCGATCGAGCCGTTGGTCGAGCACTCCTCAACAATTTACTTGAAAGTTCAAGTCATTCCCACCCTACACATCCCCCCAGAAACACCAAAGGCCCCCGATCGGTACGGATCGGAGGCCGAGGAAAGCGGCCGCTGCACACCACAGCGCCCCGCCGCACTGATCAACCGGCCAGCGGACCAGCGAGAAACCGGCGAAACCGCCGCCGGCCCCGGCCCGGGGGGACGCGGACGAGGTGCCGGCCCCGGGCCTTCAGCAGACCCGTGAGACCGGGCGCGCGCGCACCGATCTCACCGTCGAGCGCGATCGCCCCACCGAAGCCGCGCCACCCTCCGAACCCGCGAACTCCCCCTGAACAGGCTTCAGTTCCCAAAACCCACGGGACTCGCCACCCTCAAAGAACACCGGTACGCCCGCCGACACCGAGACCGATCACGGCCGGCTCCCCCACTACCCCACGCCACCCCTGCGGTTCGCCGACCCGCCCCGGGGCCCGCCCAGGTCGAGCAGCATCACGTCGTGGAGGTCGGCGCCCGTGCCCCACGGCCGCGCCTCGCCGACCTTGCGGTATCCCCACGCCCGGTAGGCAGCCGACGCCGCTTCGCTGCCCGGGTGGACGTTCAGCAGCACCCGCTCGGCCTGCACGCCGTCGAGCAGCGTCGCGTGCAGACGCCGCGCGACGCCCTGCCCGCGCCACGGTCCGCGCACGGCGAGTTCCATCAGCCCGAAGGTGCGGTGTCCGTCCTCCCGCCGCACGTCCTCGGGCACCGGCCCGGTCAGTTCGTCCCACCAGCCCGTGTCGGCGGCGAGCCGGTGCCCGTACGCCATGCCGACCGGCTCGCCGTCCTCACCACGCGCCAAGGCAGCGCGGAATCCGGGCTTGCGGGCCTGGGCGGGGAAACGACGGAAGGCGGCGGCGACGTCGTCCGCGGTCTCGCCGTACGGAGGCGCGGCGAACGCCTCGGCATAGATCAGCCTGAACCCGAACTCGGCCCGCACGGCGGCCGATCCGTCCATGCACTCCACCGCGACGGCCGCCCCTTGCTGCGCCATGTGATGCCTGCCCCCTCCGACGTTCTCACCGATCCGCTCGCATACTCGCAGGCCGCGGCACTCCCACTCCCACCCCGGACCACGGCGCACTGAACACCACCGGCCACCCCCGAACTGCCGTACACGGGCGCCAACTTCCCCCGCACCGCCGAACGGGAGCCCGCAATCACCCTCGACGCCAACGGCCGTACCGACGTTCCTTCGGAGGTCGGCTTCGCCCTTCGTCGTTCAGCTCGGAGTCGACCGCGGGTGGCGGGAGTCGGCCCAGGCGGTGAGCAGTTGCTCGTACTCGGCCTGCTCCTCGGGCCGGAGCGCGCGCCCGGCACGGGCGGCCATGAACGCACGGATCCGCGCGTTGGCCTCGGCGGTGGCGTCGGGGACGCAAGTGGTCGCCATGGGGCGAATGGTACGACTGACCGCCGACAACCGCACCCACAATGCGCCGGCTCAGCGCCCGCCCGTAGCCTGCCCACCGCGACGGACGGGCGCACCCCTCTCCTTCGCCCCACGACTGACTCAGCGCTGGATGGTGATGACCAGCCGTGATGGCCTCGGGCTCGACGAACATCATGCCCAGCACGCCTGTGGGCGGCCCTCCCTCAAGAGTCGTGAACCCCAGGACCTGACCGTCTCGGTCAGCCACCATGGCCCGCCTCCGCGCGACCTCCCACACGTCCACGGTGAGTTCGTCGTTGCACGCGTTCAGCACGCCGTTGCCGGAGCCCACACTTGGTTGGCAGCGTCGGTCGCGGGTCCCGCCCCCCACAACGACTCGGCCGCCGATACCCGGCACAGCCCCACCACCCTGCTCACCGCGGCCGGCCCCCGGACCACCATGGAGATCCTGGCGCACAGCCAGCGCGCCATCCCGATGAACACATACGCCACGTCGTCCAGGACACGCAGCGCGAGGCAGTGAGCTACATGGACCGGATGCTGAAGCGGCGGCCCACGTCCGACCGAGCGCCGCCGTTCACGTCGATTCCGAACGGCGAAAGACCCCCCGCCGTGATCGGCGAGGGGTCTTTCGACTGGTGGGCACAGATGGATTTGAACCGCCGACATCTGCTTTGTAAGTCCGATCCAGGCCCCGGGCTGGTCTTGCTCCCGTCGGCCCGTCCGCAGTGGGTGTTCGCTTGGCGCTACCGCGATCCGCGGCCGTTGATGTCACTCACGGATGTCAGAGATGAGGAATGTGCGCGGCCCGTACGCCCGTGCCCCCTTGTGCAACTCGCGGACCCAACGCATGGTTTGGGTGGATGCTGCTCGGCGTTTTGACGCCTCAGGGGGGGGCGGTGCGGTGTGGGCTCAGTAACTCCGTGGGCGAAGGAGACTTTTGGAAGCATGGCCGGACAGTTGGCCATAACCATCCCAGCATGCCTCTTACAGGCCCATGACAGAGCCCGCCACGGCCATGAAGGCGTCAATACTCAGACTCTGGAAGCCTACGGTCACGGGTTGCATGCGGTGCAGTACGAGGCGCTGGCGGCTGGTCTGGAGCCGTTCGAAGGTGCAACGGCCATACGACTACAAGGCCGCACGGTCATGGTCATCGGTAACAACGTCATCTATCCGATCAGGTATGCAAAGAAGGACGTCCCTGTGACCTCGGCGCGACTGCGTCGGGCCGTCGGCTTCCGCGCGGAACTGATCAGGCGCCACGGGCCTGAACCGATGCAACAGGCGTTTGACTTGGGCCTCGATGACATCGTCGAACCGAACGTGCACCCCGACATCGCGCTTCTCCCACCGGAGTACCGGTTGATCACCGTCGCTTATGCCTGCTCGATGGAACAAGGGGTCATGCGCGTCGAATGGGGCACCGCAGAGCTACGCCGCGAGGACCGCTATCTCATCTGGCACCGCCACGAGCCGCTTCTTCCACCCTCTGGCCCTCATCCTGCTTAGGCACGTCGACCAGTTGGGTCCGCCATCGGTTGCCCTCGCTGGCTACAACAGAGCGCCCCTTCTCAGGCCGTCTCCGGACCATTCAGGGACGCTCTGTTGCTTGGGACAGGGACCCCTCGTTGCAAACTATGGGTGCTGTGCTCCGCTGCTGTACCGCGAGATCCCGAGCAGAGCCGACCCGAGCGATCCGTAGTCTCAACTCTTACTTCTTATCCGGGCTGATAGACCCGGAAGCAGTAGGAACACGCAGCACGCCCTTTCACCACGGCATAGGCCTGCGATACTTCGCCCGGACGGTAAGTGCGCATGCCCAAACTCGCGGCGCGCTCAATGCCTTTCCTTCAAAGCTTTGCAGGTCGGAAAACGATGAAAAACTTCGCCCCGCTCTGTCATTCAGACGGACCTCACCGAGCTCTTGGGGCCGTGCTTTCCTCGCTTGCCCATGCCGTCAGGTTAGTCAGCGATCTGGCAAGATCGTCACAAAATGAGGAATCGGGATCGCGATGCCCGACCGTCCTGCGCCGACTGACCACGGCATTACAATTTCGGCCCGGCTTCCGGAGCGTCGGCCCTATGCGCTGGCCCTCATACTGTGGACACCTCTCGGAAACGGCCGGCATCCGCCACTATTGATGTCAACCGTGGACGTCAGGACGAGAGCCAAGAGTCGTGGGCCAGGAGAGCTAGAGCCAGTCAGCTCCTAAGTGCGAGGCCAGCTCGTGCCTCATAGCGGCAGTGAGGTCGCTGGCCGCTGCACGGTGAAGCTCCCTAGCGTGCGTGTACTCAGGCGAGTCCGTCTCTAGTCCCTCGGCTACACAGTCACGCATAGACCTGAGAGTCTGAAACGCAACTTCGACCTTGTCGACTACATCGGACGGCGCCGTGATCCTGATCTGATAGCGCAGTTCGTAAGCTCCGCCGCCATGGAGCAGGTTGCTAGCCTGCCGGCGTCGTTCACCTGCGCCACACTCGTCATCTCGCAGAAGCTCGCTCAGCTTCATGCGGGTCGCAATCAGGGCGCCGAGAAACTGACCATAGAGTTCTCGACGCGCTAGGGCACCGTTCAAGGCGCGCTCTCGTCGCCATCGGACACGATCCGCCGTCAGCGTCGATCCGATCCCCAGGACCGCACCAATTATCGTGCCGACCAACGTCCCCCAGCTCATCACGCCCCCACACATGCCGCTCGTAAGCCCTTGAGCCAGACGATGGCGTACTCCCCTTGTCGATCCCGACGAAACGAGCCGGGCAGGAGTGAGGTGTGGCTGCGGGTGCTGACCGAGCCGATGAACACATACACCCACGTCGTCCAGGACACGCAGCCTGAGGCCGTGAGCCACCTGGACAGGCTGCTGAAGCGGCGGCCCACGTCCGACCGACCGCCACCGTTCACGGCGGTTCCGGACGGCGAAAGGCCCCCCGCCATGATCGGCGAGGGGCCTTTCGGCTGGTGGGCACAGACAGATTTGAACCGCCGACATCTGCTTTGTAAGTTCACCCGGCCGTCTGCCGGGGCCTGTGTGCCGTACCGCTTCGGGGCCGCGCTGGCCCGCTCGCGTCTACCGCCGTCCGCCGCTGTTGATGTCAGCAACAGATGTCAGCTGTGCGCCCTATCAGCCCCGCCAACGTTCACGGTGTGCCTTCACGCAGTCCAGGTCAATGGTGTGCTTCGAGTGAGTTCGCAGGGGGCCCTTCGCCTTGCCGGCACGGACTACGGTGAGGTCGTCCTTGAGGACAATGGCACCGGCGTCGAACATGACGTGGCAGTTCGGGCACAGGCAGAGCACGTTGCTGGTCGTGTCCGGCCCGTTGTGTGGGCTGCCGAGGGCCTGGATATGGGCGCCTTCGCTGTAACTGCCGCCAAGCAGCTCGATCCGGAGGTCGCAGACCTGACACCGGTTGTCATGCCATTCCTTGACCTTGCGCTTCACGGCATTGCTGCGGACGATGCGCTGTACCGTGCTGGTCACGCGTCCGGGCTGCTCGTTACCGGCCGGCTGCTGGTCGGCTTCGTGGTCCACCGGGAGCATCCCCGGGGCAGGGATTACTTCCTCCGGCTGCACCTGCGGGGTCGGCGTGCCCTCGTACGCTTCCATCCGGAACTGCCAGATCAAGAAGCCGTCGAGCCCCTGCTTGCTACCGTAACTCGTCACGCGGTACAGGCCGTCGTACCGGTAGCCGTCGCTGGGCGCGTAGGCCGAGCCGTCGTGGGCGCCGCGCAAAACCCTCACGGGCAGCCCTTCAAGGCAACTGGTCACCAGTGCCGCGTTGCCAGTGTCGTCCAAGGTCTGGTTGCTGACCTGATTGCCGCGCCCGTCCTGGCCGCCGTGCCCGGTGTAGACGATGACGTCACCGAAGTCTTCATCGTCCTTGTAGCCGCCGGACACGACGATGGACTCCGCGCCCTTCTTCTTGGTCCCGCAGATGCCGGCCTGGAGGGGGCGGTGCACACCTGCCTCATGGGCAAGACGACGGGTGCTGAACTCCATGCCAGCCTGAACGTTGGGCAGTTCACCAATCATGCATGCAGCCTGCCACGAGGCGCCGACACCGAAGGAGCGGACCGGGAGACCACCTGTGCAGCACGGGAAGCACACGGCGCCAACACCCACACGGGGTAGTGCTAGGCACTGCCCCCTTCCTCAGCGTTCCTCGCTGTTCCCCGTGAGATCGGGCACGGGATGTATGCCGCAACTGCGTTCGCTGGTGGTGTGGAGAGAGTCTGAGGCCTGGCACTTGGGGTGAGTGAAGGGGGCCCTTACGCTGGCGCACGCCCCGCACGGGCGGCCATGAACGCGCGGATCCGTGCGTTGGCCTCGGCGGTGGCGTCGGGGACACGAGTGGCCGCCATGGGCCAACTTTACGGCTGGCCAGTGACAACCGCCTCAATTGCGGCGAATGCGAGGTGCCAGGGGTAGCCCTCGGCTCGTCGTTCTCCCGGTTGGTTGGGCTCGAACCCTCCGGGCCCGTACAGCACGTTCACTCCCGCCCCGCGCAGTGTCGCGATCGACTGGGCGAATTGAGGGTGTTGCACGTAGGCCGCGTTCACGCACGGCATCGTCACCATCGGGATCCGCTTGCCGATGCCCTCGGCAACGACACCAACTACGAACTGGTTTGTGATCCCGAGTGCCCATGAGTTGATCGAGTTGAAGGTGGCGGGGGCAAACAAGATGGCATCGGCCTGCGGCCAAGCATCACCGGCCCCCGGGGCCTTGTACTCGGAGCGCACGGGATACCCGGTCGAGTCCTCGATCGCAGGTATGTCGTCAGCAAGCCACCGGTAGGCCGTCGGCGTCAGCCCGACGCATACGTCGTATCCCTGCTCCTGGAGGCGGTGCACTACGTCCGGGACATCGTGCACAGGTGGAGCAGCGGACCCGAACAGATACATCACAGGGCGCGTCATGCGCTCATCCCACCACAGGCAACCGCCCCCGGTCCGGTTGGAGTCGGGGGCGGAGCGTTCACCCACCCTCTTTGTGGTGGGTATGTTCCAAGTGGCTGCAAGGAACGGAGACGAGTATGCCTTCTTTCGGCGACGAGCACGCAGGTGCCCGCATTCAACGCGAGCGGAAACTCGCTCACCTCACACAGCGTGGCTTGGCCTCGCGGATCCCGTATTCGTACAGCCTGCTGAATCAGGTGGAATGCGGGGCACGGTCAGCGAGCGACGAGTTCCTAGTTGCTGTGGCTGGCGCGCTAGGCATTGACGTCACGGTACTGCTGGGAGGCGAAGTGAGCAGTGACATCCTGGTCGGCTTAGTACGACCGATCCAAGCCGCGCTGAGCCTCTATGACCTGGAGCCCGTGGGTGCCGTCACACGGACGGCTGAACAGCTCGCCGTAGCGGCAGACGACGTGTGCCAGCAGGTACGTGCTACGAACCTTCGCAAGGCAGCTGTCGCCCTGCCGGGCATCATCGGCGATCTCACTGCTCTCGCCGTCTCGGCGCCGACAACGCAGACCTGGCGGGCGCTGGCGTCGAGCTACCGCACCGCGTCCGACATCGCGCTGAAGCTCGGCGGCAATCACGACCTGGCCACCGTCGCTCTGGACCGTATGGGGTGGGCGGCCGAGCGTGCCTCTGATCCTTGCCTGGGTGCGATCCGACAGTACAAGCGGGCGCTGGTCTACAAGCAGATCGGCGAATCGACCTTGGGCCGACGGTTGATCGAGTCGGGGCACACGATGCTGGACGGGCAGACGACGCGCGAGGCGCTGGCGGTCCGAGGGCAACTCCACCTCGGCCTGTCCGCGGTCGCCGCCAGGGCCGAAGGCCAGCACGCCGTCACCACACACATTGCAGCGGCCCGCGATATCGCCAAGCGCATTGGCGGTGAGGCCGGAGAGGTGCATTGGCTGTCTTTCGGCCTGCGGAATGTCGCTCTGCATGAGATGGGCGCTTCCCTCGCGATGCGTCACTACGACACGGCACTAAGGCAGGCGCGGAAGATTCGGCTTCCCCCGTCCACGCTGACTTCTCGTCGCGCTCGCTTCCTGGTGGACCGTGCCGTAGCGGAGATGGAAACGGGGCGTGCCGATGCGGCACTGAAGCACCTGGTGGAAGCTCGTCGCGCGGCGCCGGAACAGACTCGCTACCACCCCGGAACACGATCGGCGATTACGGGGCTGGTGCACATGGCCCGACGGACCCCGGACACGCTTGGGAGCATGGCGGCGTGGGTGGGCGTGTAGCCTCTCGCTGCGGTTGCCACGCTCACAAAACTGTGAGCGTTGTGCGTACTGTGCTCTGCCACGGTTGGCCCTGAACCTGATGGCCTACCGAATGGGGCACGGTGATGCAAGCCGACCTCGGACATGTAGCTGGGGCTGGGCCCCTGGAGCCACCACCGATCGACACCGACACGATCGCCGAGACGATCCGCAAGGCGCTCTACTTCGGATCGATCCGGCCGAGCCGGGAGGAACTCGCGGCCACGGACGAGGTACTGCGCGGTCACGTCGCGCTGCTCCTCGCCGAGGCCCGCAGGAACACCAGCCCTCACCCGCCGGACCGCTACCGCCTCGACCGGATCTCGAAACACATGGCCTTCCCCTTGGGCAAGGGCATGTTGTCCGCGTACGCCGAGGTGCCCCAGCGCGCCCGAGACTGCCAATGGCTCCTGGCCTACTACACCGCCAGCCGCGGTGAATACAGGCCCCGCCGCACGCCGGCCAGCGCTGCGGTTCCCGAGGCGCCTACCGCGGGGAGACGAGCGTGAGATTCCGGCAGTGCAGCGCGCGTCACCCGTGGCCCGCCCCACACCGCCCCCTCGGCCACCCGAGGTGGGCCCGGTGCGACGGGCGCCGAAAGCACGCGGGCGCTCACCGAAAGCGGGTGCCCACGCTCGGGATGGTCATGTGGTGGGCGCGGCGATGACGACGAGCAGCGAACCGTACGGCGTGATGTCGGGGACCATCGGCGACGACGTGATGACCGTCCACAAACTCATCTGGGTCGCCGGCCAGCAGCGGCCGAAGTGCGGCGACGGCGCCCCGGATGACCGGGTCGAGGAGTGGTTCCGCCGGGTCAACTGCCCCTACTGCCTCAACGACGAGCAGGCCCCCTCCACCTGATCTCACAGACTCCCGGCGCACGGATCGCCGGGCGCGCTCGCCGGCGGTGGCAGACGGGGAGCGCAGCGCCGGCCCCAGGTTGCAGCATCAGCAGCGGGCGGGCGCACCTCTCTCCAGCACCCCACGACGAGGACACAGCCATACCCCAATCCACCCCCGACGATGAGCAGCTCTTCAACGACGTCGCTGCCCTCGGCGAGACGGCCAACGCCGCCCGGGACGAGGGCCTGCCGCCCGCGGTCCGCGAGGTGTTGGACGACCTCGCCGCCGAGCAGGCCGCGAACGTCGCCCGCAACCACGGCACCGGTAGGTGAACCAAGTGACGGTCACAAGGGACCAGTTCACCAACCCGGACGGCCGCAGGATCGGCGCCCTCGCCCTCTTCCGCAACACCGCCGGCCACCCCCTGATGCTCCGCAAGCGCAACCGCGACGAACTCCCGTGGTGCCTGCCCGGAGGGTGCGCCGTCGGCGGCGAATCCGCCCTCGCGGCGCTGCGCCGCAAGGTGCTGGAGGAGACCGGACTGCACGCCCCCCCCCGGCCTGCTGCTCGTCGAGCACTACATGCCGGCCACGGCCGGGCGGGCGGAGGGCAGCAACCTGATCTTCGACTGCGGCGAACTCTCCCCCGAGGCGGAAGTCCGGCTGAGGGAAGTCGAGTTCAGCGAGCACGCGT
Organism: Streptomyces lunalinharesii; assembly: GCF_039532155.1. NCBI lineage: Bacteria > Bacillati > Actinomycetota > Actinomycetes > Kitasatosporales > Streptomycetaceae > Streptomyces > Streptomyces lunalinharesii. Next base: position 70,816 of record NZ_BAAARK010000022.1, on the reverse strand, counting down.
TCATCGCCCCGGACCAGCTCGCGGACGCAGCACAGCCCCATACCGCCGCCCGGGTGCAGGCCGCTCTGTACGTGCACAAGATCGGCGGCGGCGCGGTGTACCTGGAAGGCGCCGCCCGGCCGGTGGCGTCCTAACCCCTGCTCCCGTTCGGCTGAGCGGCCGAGCCTGGCCGAACGGGTCTCGCTCCGCACGCCCCTCCCCGTGATGTGCGGGACGTGCGGAGCACCGGCCGCCCGGACCTGCCCGCAGGTTCGGGCGGCCCCACCCCGCCCCGGCGCCCATTGGAGAGGACGGTCGCCGGGGCGGGTCACCAGCACTCCCACAAGGAGAGTCCATGCCCTTACTGCCGCGCTCGCTCGCCCCGCTGGGCCCGCAATTCGCCTGGCTGGAGATCACCGGATTCTGCAACCTCAAGTGCCGCCAGTGCTACGCCGATTCCTCCCCTGAGGGGACGCACGGCACGATGACGGACGACGACTGGTTCCGCGTCCTCGACGAACTCGACGCGCTGCACGTCCGCGACGTGCAGTTCATCGGCGGGGAACCCACCCTCCACCCGTCCCTGCCCGCCTACATCGCCCACGCCCGCAAGCACCGGATGCGGATCGAGGTGTTCAGCAACCTCACCCACATCACCGACGAGGTATGGTCCGCGCTCCAGCTCCCGGGCGTCCGGCTGGCCTTCAGCTACTACTCCGACGACGGCGACGACCACGACGACGTGACCGAGAGCCGCGGCTCCCACGCCCGCACCCGCGCCAACGTCGAGAAGGCCAAGGCCCTCGGCATCCCGATGCGGGGCAGCGTGATCAACGTGCTCCAGGGCCAGCGTGCGACCGAGGCCCGCCGCGACCTGCTCGACATCGGACTCCGCGATGTCCGCACGGACAAGATCAGGCCGTTCGGACGCGGCGCCAACGGAGCGGGCCCGGACATCACCAAGCTGTGCGGACGCTGCGGGCGCAACAAGTTCGCCATCGGCCCGGACGGAAGCGTCTGGCCGTGCGTGTTCGCCCGCTGGATGACCGCCGGCAACGTCCACGAGCAGAGCCTCGCCGCCATCTACAACGGCGCGGCGATACAGGCCGCCCGCGCCGAACTCGGCCGGGTCTTCCCCGACAAACGCCCCACCGCGAACGACCCGAGTTGCCTGCCGGACTGTAGCCCGTCGTTCGACTCGTGCTCGCCGCAGCTCGCCTGCGCTCCCGACGCCGCCTGCGGGCCGACGGAGGAAGACTCCGACGACCGCGCGCCGATCATGTCCCCGCACCGGTCGGTGCGCTACGACAACCCGCGCATCGCCGGTACGGACTGCTGACTCCGGCCCCACCTTGGAGGGAACCTCCGGGCGCGGGGGTGAGCACGGCAACACGCGCGAGTAGCGTGACATCGCTCTCGCCCCCGCCCTACGGAGATGCCCATGAGCGCCACCTCGACCGACCTCTACCTCTCCCGCCGCGATGCGTACGCCGCGTTCCTCAGCGCCGCCGACGACGAGTCGGCGGTCTGCTGGCGCAAGGCCGACGGCCAGTACCCCAGCGCGGACGCAGCACGGCAGGCACAGGACGCGGCGTACGCGGCCACCCGGGACGCGTTCAACCGGATCGTGGTCGAGCCGGTCGGGCCGTACAAGGAAGCCCACGCCGTCGTCGAGCAGATCCGACTCCTCGGCCGGGCCGGCACGGAAGAGCAGGACTGGGTGGCGTTCAAGAAGGCCCGGGAGGTGTTCGTCGACGCCGCCCGCGCCTGCCTCACAGAGACCCTCGGCGGCACACCGCAAGCCGAGCAGGGCTGACACCTACCCGAGAGCACTCCCCGGTGCGCGACGCCCCCGTCCCTGGCCCTTGAGGGGCGATGACGGGGGTGTCGTCGTTGGCGGTACCGCGGTGTCCTTGAGAGCCCTGTCCGGGAATCCGCCCGTGGGCATGTGGACTCTTTGTGGATTCTGATCATGGAAATGGCCCCTCACTCAGTGGAGTGGGGGGCCATTGACCTCACGGTTTACCTGGGTGGGCACAGACGGATTTGAACCGCCGACATCTGCTTTGTAAGAGCAGCGCTCTACCGCTGAGCTATGCGCCCCGGTCGAGCCGACAGACTACCTTGCCGTGGGGTCGGGACCGCAAACCCTGGTTCGGGGGGTGGAAGCGGTTCCCGGGGTGGTGGGGTGCGCGTGAACTCACCGGTCGGGATGTTCGTTGGGGTGGGTGGGAGAATGACAGCCGGTCCTGGGGCGATCCGATCGGGAGAGGGATGTGACGGCGACACACATGCAGCCGCAGCCGCGGCCGTACGGGCGGGGGATCCGCCGTCGCATCCGCGGGAGCCAGGTGCGCCGGGCGGCCCGGGACGTGGTGGGGCTGGTCCTGCTGCCGTTGCCGCTGCTGGTGGCGGTGGCGCCGATGGCGTTCGCCGGGGGTGGGACGCGGCGCTGGTTCGGGCGCGGGGAGAACCAGCGGGCCGATGCGCAGGCCGCCAAGGACGCCGCGGCGGCGGCGTTCTACGAGCTCGACTCCACCCACCGGGACCTGCGGATCTCGGTGGAGACGATCACCGCGGTCGACGACTCCCAGCGGGCCCGGCAGGCCGCGGCGGAGTACGAGAGCTTCGGGCAGCGGATCGACCAGGTCAGCCAGGGGTACATCACCGCGGTCGACTCCCACGACCTGGACCGCGACGACGTCGACGGTGCCGCGCTGGCGCGGGCCCGGGCCGATCTGACCCGGGCCCGGGAGGAGCTGGAGCGGGTCCGCGGGGAGCTGGACTGGTTCGCGCAGAGCCTCACGCCGTTGTTGCAGAACGCCGAGACGCAGCTGGCGCGGGTGGCCCCGGCCGTGGAGCAGGCCCGGCAGGCGCTGCTGGCGGCGAGCAACGCGCTGGACGCGGTGCGGGAGCAGGGCCTGCGGGCGGACGACCTCGCGGCCCGGCTGGCGGCGCTCGGGCCGGAGCTGACCAAGCTGAACCAGGGGGCCGGACAGCACGGCGTTCCGGCCACCATCCAACGGGCGGAGGAGGTGCAGCGGCAGGCCGGGGCGATCCGGTCGGAGGCGGAGCGGCTGCCGGCGACCGCCGCGGAGATCGACAAGCGGCTGGTGTCGCTGCGCACCCGCGCGGAGGCCATCACCACCCGTGCCCAGCAGGTCGCCCCGGTCCTCAGTGAGCTGCGGCGGCGGTACAGCGCGGCCTGCTGGCAGGACCTCCAGAAGGTGCCGGAGCAGGCGGTGGAATCGGTCGGACGGGCCCGGGCCGCACTCCAGGAGGCCGGGCAGGCCCGTTCGGAACAGCGCTGGGCGGACGCCACCAGTCGGTTGGCGACGGTGCGGGCGCTGCTCAACACCACCGACGAGGCGGTGTCGGCGGCCGGGGACCGGCTGCGGCGGCTGGACGCGGTGGCGGCCGACCGGCAGCAGGAGGTCGAGCGGACCCGTTTCGCCCTCCGGGACGCGCAGCGGCTGGCGATGTCCGGGCGCAGCACGCCCGACCCCCGGCACGCCGGGCCGCTGGACGAGGCGGTGGCCCGGTTGGACCGCGCGGTCCAAGGGCTGGAGGGCCGGCATCCCGACTGGTGGCACTTCCTGACCGAGACCGAGGCGGTACGGGAGACGGCGGCCCGGGTGGTGCAGGAGATCCGGGACGAGCGGGGCGGGACGACGGGCGGTCGCTGAGGGAGCGGACGGCCGTCGGGGCGGCTGGGGCGGGCGGGGTCGTAGGGGCCGCGCCGCGCCCGGAGAGGCCCGCGGTCACCGCGGGTGGTCGGCCGGTCCCCGCAATGGCATGAAAGGCCCGCGTGTCGGATGCTGGAGTCCTGAGTGAGTACGGCCCAGGCGGCTCATCTGCGCGAAGGAGTCCGGACATGGCTGCTACCGGTGCACCTGGCCACGTGCTGCACAAGCCCGCGAACCCCCGCCGCCGGTTCAAGCGGCGGCGTGCCCAGATCAACGAGCACCTGCCCGTCGACCACCGGCTGAGCCGGGTCTACCGCATCGGCGCGGGCGTGATGGGGCTGGTGCTCGTCGCGTTCGGCATCCTCGGGCTGACCCACAACATCGGGTTCTTCGACACCGGCGGCGCGACCGCGGCCGGGTTGAACACCAACGGTTCGCTCAGCGTGCTCTCGATCGTCGTCGGTGCGCTGCTCATCGCCGGCATGGTGATCGGCGGGAACTTCGCCTCCACCCTCAACATCGTGCTCGGCGGGCTGTTCCTGCTGAGCGGGTTCGTGAACCTCGGGCTGTTGCAGACCGACGCGAACTTCCTCGCCTTCAAGATCCAGAACGTGCTCTTCAGCTTCGTGGTGGGGCTGTTGCTGCTGGTGTTCGGGATGTACGGACGGGTCAGCGGCGGACTGTCGCACGACAACCCCTACTGGCGCGCCCGACACCCGGAGGAGGCCGAACGCTTCGAGCGCGGGGAGCTGCACCCGGTGTCCGGGATGACGGCCGGGCGGCAGTCGGCGCGGGTGCGGATGCAGGGCGCCTGGCACGGCGGGCAGGGCTCGCTCGGTCCCGGCACCAGCCTCACCGGCCCGCACCCCCGGCACACCGGTGCGCACTCCGAAGCGGGCCCGGCGGCGAACGTCGGCGCGGCGGGCGCCGGGAAACCCGGCGGCGCGCCCCCGGCCGGCAGCTCCGAGGAGTTGTGAGGCGGGCCGGTCGCCGACGGACCGGCGGCCGGCCGAGCGGTCCGGGGCGCACCGAGGGGCGGACACGCGCTCGGTGCGCCCCGCCGGTTGCCCCCGGCGGGCGGCCGACGCGGGGAGCGCGGAGCGGGTAGGAGGAAGGAGGAAGAGGGCGGGGAGCAAGGGCGTACGGGGCACCGGGGAGTGACCATGGAGCAGTTGGGGAATTCCGCTTCGCCCGCGGATCACGGGCGGCACGGCTCGGTCGTCGAGGCGCTCGCCCAACGGATCTGCGAGGGGAACTACGGCGAGGGCGACATCCTCACCGTGCCGGAGCTGATGGCGGAACTGGACGTCAGCCAGACCGTGCTGCGCGAGGCGGTCAAGGTGCTGACCGGCAAGGGGCTGCTCGCCACCCGGCAGAACCACGGCACCTACGTCCGCCCCCGGGAGGAGTGGAACCTCCTCGACTCCGACGTGCTGCGCTGGAAGCTGGCGGCCGGCGCCTCGTCCGACTTCTTCGCCGACGTGCTCGAACTCCGCCGGTCCATCGAGCCGGCCGCCTCGGCGCTGGCCGCGGAGCGCCGCACCGACGACGACCTGGAGGCCCTCGGCGCCGCGCTGAGCGCGATGTCCGCGACCGAGGACGACCCGGTGCTGCTCATCCGCGCCGACGCCTCCTTCCACACCGCGATGCTGCTCGCCTCCAACAACCGCTTCTACGCGCAGATGCACCGGGTGATCGTGCCGGTGATCATCCGGCGCGGCCGGGACGTGTACGCCTCCGGCGGCTCCTTCGAGCATCCGCACGCCGTGCACGCGGCGGTGGCCGAGGCCGTGCGGGACCGGGACGTGGACGGGGCGTACATGGCGATGCTGGAGCTGCTCGACAAGTCGGCGCGCGAGCACCCGTAGGCCGCTGCCGGTCCCGTCCGGTGGGCCGGGCCGGGCGGCTAACCTGTGGCCATGCCCCGTTACGAATACCGCTGCCGTCCCTGCGGGACCACCTTCGAGCTGGACCGGCCGATGGCCGAGTCGTCCGCGCCGGCCGCCTGCCCGGACGGCCACCAGGACACCGTGAAGCTGCTCTCCGCCGTCGCCGTCGGGGGGACCGCGGCCGCCCCCGGCCCGTCGGGCGGCGGGGGCGGCGGCTGCTGCGGGGGCGGCTGCTGCGGCTGACCGCGGCGCCGGCCCGCGGGCCCGTACCGCTAGCGCTTGCGGGCCAGCGTCACGCCGTCCGCGACGGGGAGCAGCACCGCGTCGGTGCGCGTGTCCTCCAGGACGTGGTCGTTGAACTCCCGGATGGCCAGGGCCGGTCCGGTCGCCGCCGGGTCGGTGACCTCGCCGTGGAAGAGGACGTTGTCCGCGACGAGCAGGCCGCCGGGCCGCAGGCGCGGCACCAGCTCCTCCCAGTAGGCGACGTAGCCGCCCTTGTCGGCGTCGAGGTAGACCAGGTCCAGGTGCGGTTCGGTGGGCATCGCCCGGAGGGTCTCCAGGGCGGGCGCGATCCGCAGCCGGATCCGGTCCGCGACGCCGGCCTTCGCCCAAGCCTCCCGGCCGTAGGAGGTCCACTCCTCGGAGACGTCGCAGGCGGTCAGCGTGCCGTCGGCGGGCAGCGCCCGGGCCATGGCGAGGGTGGCGAAACCGGTGAACGTCCCCACCTCGACCACCTGCCGGGCCCCGATCAGGCGCACCAGGAAGGCCAGCAGCGACGCCTGCTCCGGCGCCGACAGCATCCCGGCCGCGTCCGGGAACCGCTCCCGGGTGACGTCCGCCAGGTCCTGAAGCACGGGGTCCAGCGGCGGATTGTGCGCCAACACGTAGTCGTACAGCTCCGCGGTGAGCGGGGGGCTCTTGGGCTCGGTCACGATCTCCCCTTCCAGTCGCCGGCAGCCTATTGCCGGCGACTGGGCGGCGTCACCAGGTACGCCCCGGGTCCGTGACGCCGGCCAGGAAGGCGCGGGCGATCAGCTCGCCGGCGGCCACCCCCCGCTCGCGGAGCGCCGTGACGTGCGGGGCCCGCCAGCCGGTGTCGGCCAGTTCGCCGTGGCCCGGTCGCCAGCCGCGGTCCGCGGCCAGCAGCAGGTCGGTGTCGAGCAGCGAGTCGCCGGCCGCGAGGAACCCGGGGGCGCCGGTGCGGCGGGCCACCTCGGCCACCGCGGCGCTCTTGGTGAGCGGCTTGGGGACGGCGTAGACCTTGCGGCCCTGGAGGGAGATCGTCCAGCCGCGCGGCTGGGCCCACGCGGCCAGGTCCTTCACCCAGCTCTCCGGGAGCAGCGACCGCTCCACCACGAGGTAGGCGAAGAGGTCCTCGGCGGTGCGTTCCCTGCGCAGCCAGGCCGGGTCGGCGGTGCGGACCAGGTGCGCGCGGACCACGTCCAGCGGCGCGCACTGGGCGGCCAGCCGGGCGGCGACGGTGCGCTGCCAGTCCGGGTCGGACTCGCCCCGCACGAGCAGGTGCCCGCCGTTGGCGCAGACCGCGAACTCCGGGGGCGGGCCCGGGAGGTGGATGCGCTGGTACTGCTCGCGGGTGCGGGTGGTGGCCGGCACGAACGTGGTGCGCCCGGCGAGTTCGGTGAGCAGCGCGGCGGCCGTCTCGGTCAGGTAGGAGAGCGGCCGGCCCTCGTAGACCTCGACGCAGAGCAGCCGGGGGGCCGCCGCGTCCGCGCCGGTGAGGTACAGCGCGGCGGCCGAGTAGATCAGGGTGCGGTCGAGGTCGCTGGCGACCAGCGGTGCGGGGACGGTCATCAGCAGCCCACCGCCTTGCCGTCCGCGCCGGTGGCGCCGCGGGTGAAGCGCGGGTGGATCAACCCGACGCAGGTGTAGGGGAGTTCGTCGACCTCTTCGACGGGCACGCCGCGTTGCGCGGCGAGCAGGCGGACGTGGTCGAGGTCGCTGCCGGCGCCGCGCCGGGCGAGGATCCGCCAGGGGACCCGGCGGAGCAGGACCCGGGTGGTCTCGCCGACGCCGGGTTTGACGAGGTTGACGTCGTGGATGCCGTACTCCTCACTGATGCGTTCGACGGCCGCCCAACCCTCCCAGGTCGGGGTGCGGTCGGTGGTCGTCAGCGCCCGGACGTCGGCCGCGACCGCGTCGGCGACCGCGTCGAAGCGGGCGGCGACGGTGTCCAGGAACGTCACCGACAGGTCGCCGTCGGCGAGTTCGCGGTAGAACTTGGCGCCGTGGAAGTCGTCCGGTCCGACCAGGTCGGTGCGGAGCACGGTGCGCGAGATCAGCCCGGAGACCGTGGAGTTGAGGCAGGCCGACGGGATGAGGAAGTCGTCGCGGGTGCCGTAGGTCGTCACGCAGCCGCCGGGGTCGGCGAGGACCGCGATCCGCGGGTCGAAGCCGGGCAGGTCGGGGAGGTTGGCCAGCGTCCCGGCGAGTTCCCGGGTGATGGCGCCCTTGCCCGTCCAGCCGTCCACGAAGACCACGTCCGCCGGGTCGTGGTGGGCCGCGAGCCAGCGCAGGGCGGTGGTGTCGATGCCCCGGCCGCGGACGATGGAGACGGCGTAGTGCGGCAGGTCCAGGCCGTGCGCGTGCGCGGCCCAGCGGCGCATCAGGACGCCGACGGGGGTGCCGGCCCGGGCCAGCGAGACCAGGACCGGGCGCGGGCCGCGCTCGGCGAGGACGGTCTCGGTGACCGTCCCGACGGCGCGGGCGATCCGGCCGGCGGAGGTGCGCAGCGCGGCGTGGAACAGCTCCTGGTACTGGGCGCTGGGCTGGTACTCCACCGGCAGCGACTCCGCGTAGTGGGCGCCGCCGCGCTGGATCGCCTCCTCGCGCTCCTCGGTCGGCGCCTCCAGCGTGACGTCGGACAGGTCCTGGAGCAGCCAGCCCACCTCGTCGGGGGCGTAGGAGGAGAACGCCGGGCCGCGCAGCGGGCCTGGGAGCGAGTCGCGCAGCGGGCCGGGCAACGCGCCGCGCGGGCGGTGGGCGGGGACGACGGCCAGCAGCAGCCGGTCGGTGTGGCCGGCGAGCCGGTCCAGCAGGCCGCCGGGGGCGTGGAGTTCGGGGCGGTCGCCGGCCGAGTCGACGACCGCGACGACGGCGTCGAAGCGGCGCGCCGGGTCGCTGCCGGGGGCGACGTTGTACGCGTAGCGCTCCCCGGGGCCGTCGGCCGGGGCGTCGTGGGCGGGGAACGCGAGCCGGGTGCGGATGGCGTAGCCGGGGTCGTCCACGGCGAGCACCGGGGAGCGGGTGGTGGTGGAGAAGCGGACCGTCGCGCCGTGCTCGGCGAGCAGCGCGTCCAGGGCGCCGGCCAGCCGCAGCGGGGCGTACATCAGCTCCTCGTTGCCGAGGACGAGGACGCGGCGGGCGTCGCCGAGCCGCGCCGCGATCCGGGCGGCCATGGCGGGGAGGCTGTCCTCCAGGAGCGCGCGGTGGGCCGGGGTGAAGCCGTGGCGGCCGCCGTCGGGCAGTCCGGCGGGCCAGCCGAGGTCGACGCGCACCGCGGGCGCGGACCGGCCGGCACCGGGGGGCGCGGGCGGTTCCTCGTGGGCGGCGACCAGTTCCCGGCCGCGGTCCAGGACGTCGTCGGGCAGGTGGACGCCGCCGCTGGCCAGGGCGACGAGGTCGACGCGGGCGCCGAGTTCGGCGGCGCACCGCGCCAGCCGCGCGCGGTCCGCGGCGGAGCGCATGTCCACCAGGGCGACGACGACGTAGCGCCGCCGCGGGTGGTGGGCGTGCAGCGCGCGGAGGGTGTTGAGGACCGTGCGCCCGGTGGAGAACTCGTCGTCGACGAGGACCAGGGGGCCGTCGCCGGCGAGCAGGGCGCGGTCCTCGGGGAGCAGCAGGTGCGCGGTGGCGTGGCTGTGCTCCTCCTCGAAGCCGGCGGCGTGCGGCACGCCCGGGACCGGGCGGCGGGTGGAGTGCAGGTACGGCGCGAGCGCCAGCCCGTCGGCGACCGAGTGGCCGAGCCCGGTGGCGGTCTCGGCGTAGCCCAGGACGACGGCGCGGGCGGCGTCCTCGTCGCCGAGCAGGGCGCGGACCCGCCGGCCCAGCCCGACGCCGGCGCCGTGCACCACGTCCGGCCGCTGCGGCACGTGCTTGCCGAGCACGTGGGAGACCAGCAGGTGGGCCCGCTTGGGGTTGCGCCGCAGCGCCAGCCCGAGCAGGTCCGGCAGCTCGTCCGCGCCGTGCAGCGCGACGCCGAGCCGTTCGGCGACCCACTCTCCCGTCCACACCACGTGCCGTGTCTCCTGCGTCGTCGCGTCCGTGTCGTCGTTCATGCCGTCGTTCATGCCGTTGCTCTTGCCGTCGGTCGGGTGGTGGTCGGGGGTCGCCGGGGCCGGGCGCGCTGCGCGGTGCGGTCGGGGCCGCCGCGGTCAGGCGGCGGGCACGCTCGCGGTCAGCAGCTCCACGAAGCCGATGTCCTCGCGGGCCACGCCGAACGCCTCGGCGCGCAGCAGCGTCCGCTCGGCCCAGGCCCGGTGCGGCTTCACCTCGTTCATCTTGTTGGTGTACGAGGAGCGCAGCACCCCGCCGTCGCCGCGCTCCGGCCGCAGGATGTCGGTGGCGTCGCAGTACTCCTCGTGGCTGACGACGGACAGGGCGTGCACCGGGGCGACGTGCGAGGGGTGGATGCAGGTCTTGCCGGTCAGGCCGTTGGCGCGGTCCAGCTCGATCTCGCGCAGCAGGCCGTCCATGTCGTGCTCGATCAGGGTGGTGCGCAGCTCCTCGGCCTGCCCCAGGAACGGGCTGCGGCGCAGTTGCGGCTTGAACATCCGCTCGTGCAGCCGGAAGTACTCCCACACCGGCCCGGTGACGGTGAAGCCGGTGCCGTCCGCGCGGCCGAGGACGTTGACCACGTCGGCGATGACGGAGGCGACGATCTGCACGTCGTAGGCGGTCATGTCGGGGGCCCGGCGCAGCCCGTAGGCGGAGCAGAAGTCGGTGACGCCGAGCCGCAGGGCGAGGACCCGGTCGCGGTGGTCGTCGACGGTGCCGGCGATGCCGGCCAGGGTCGCGGCGCGGCTCTCCAGGTGGAGCAGTTGCGGGGACTCCAGCACCGGCATCGCGAACAGCCGCCGCCCACAGGCGGTTTCGGCGTCGGCCAGCGCCTCCAGGAAGGGCGCGCCGCGCTCCGCGGTGAACTTGGGAAGTACGAATCCGGACAGTCTGCGCACGGCCGGGCCCAGCCGGCCCACCAGGTCCGGTATCTGGTGTGGTTCGCGGACCCGGATGAAGAGCAGCGGGAGGTCCTCGCCGCCGTCGGCCGCCACGTCGAGCAGGGCGAACTGCCGGACGAGGTTCTGCTCGCCGGCCGCCACGTCGCCGTCGCCTATGGAGTCCTCCAGGCACAGCACCATGGACGTGACGCCGCGGGCGACCTGCTTGCGGACGTCGGCGGCCAGGTGGGGGCGGGTGGCGGGGCTGTAGAGCGTGGCACCGAGGGCGACCGCGAGCGTGCGGGCCGGGGAGTCGGCGGTGAACTCCACCGGCTCCCTGTGGAACAGCGTCTTGCGGATGTCGGGCGCAAGATGCCCAAAGTGACGCATGCAACTCCCCGTCTAGAAGCGGGACCCGGGCGCCCCCGCCGCATCTCGCTGTCTGGATCCAGCCGGTAATCGTACGTGCGTGGGGGTCCGGAAAGTTCCCGCGGACGCGAAATTCTCGCCACCGTCCCGCCACCGCGGGGTGACCGCCGGGTGTCCGGGAAGCACCGCGCCCGGCCCCCGCGTTGTGGCCGCCACCAGAGGGAAGGCAGGATTGCGGCATGACGCACGCGATGCTGAAAGGGTCGAACGTACCCCTCGACGCCACGGCCGTGAGGGCCGTGTTGCGCTGGACGCCGGGCGCCGGCGTCCCCGACGTCGACGCCTCGGCCCTCCTGGTGGGAGCGGACGGGCGCGTGCGCTCCGACGAGGACTTCGTCTTCTACAACCAGCCGCGGCACCCCAGCGGCCTGGTCCGGCACCTGCCCAAGTCCCGGCTGTCCGAGTCCCTGACCGACACCATCGAGGCGGAGCTGACGCCGCTCGACGCCTCGGTGGCCCGGGTGGTGCTGGCCGCCTCCTCGGACGGCGGCCCGTTCGCCGGCGTGACCGACCTGCGGGTGCTGCTGTACGACGCGACGACGGACGGCACCGATCCCCTGGCGGTCTTCGACGTGGTGCCCGAGACGGGCGAGGAGACCGCGCTGATCTGCGGGGAGCTGTACCGCCGCGGCGAGCGCTGGAAGTTCCGGGCGCTGGGCCAGGGCTACGAGAGCGGGCTGATCGGCCTGGCCACGGAATTCGGCATCTCGGTGGACGAGAACGACCCGCCCACCAGTCGGACAGCCCGCCGGGCCCGTGTGGCGCAGGAGGAGGGCGCCGCCCCTCCGCAGGGCGCCGACGCGCCCTCCCCCGAGGCGTCCACCGCCCACCCGCAGGGCGAGGACCCCACCGCGGCCGTCGAACGCCCCGCCACCGCGCCGGGCCCCGCCCCGTCCGGCCCGGTCTCGCCGCCGCCCGGCGCCTGGCCCGAGGAGGCCACCGCGCCGCCGGCCGGCGGCCCCCGGTCGGATCCGGAGGCGGTCACCCAGCACGTGCCGGACGGGATGCCGGAGCCGTTCTCCGCCGCCCCGCTGCCGCCGGCCCCGACCGGCGGCTACGGCTACCCGGCCAACGTCCCGCCCCCGCCGGCCCGGCCCCCGGCCCAGACCGGCGCCTACGGTTACGGCTACCCGGGCCCGCCGCCGCACCAGCCGCCGTACCCGCCGCAGCAGCCGCCCGGCTACGGCTATCCGCAGCAGCCCGTCCCGGCGTACGGCTACCCGGCACAGCCGCCGCAGCCGCAGCCGTTCGTGCCCGACCCGGCGTTCGTCCTGCCGCCCCAGGGGCCGCAGTTCCAGCGCCGCTGACGCACCGGAAACGGCCGGGGCGCCGGGCCCGCACGCGCGTCCCGACGCCCCGACCGCACCGTCAGGTCCCGAAGCCCTCCGGTCCGCCTCAGACCTTCGACTTGTAGCCGCGGCCCCACTGGAGCCCCCAGCCGTACAGCCGGTCCAGTTCGGCCTGGAAGCCGTAGACGTACTTCACCTCGCGGCGCACGGTCAGGCCGTCCTTGCCGTTCTCCAACATGAAGATGGCGCAGGACCGGGCCTGCGGCGCCCGCTCGTCCAACTTGACCTCGACCCGCGGCCCGGTGCTCGGGTAGAGCGTCACCACCGCGTGCGTGCGGTCGAACGCCGGGGTCCCGTCGTAGATGTAGACGAAGATCAGCAGTCGCTTGATCTCGTCGCGGTGGTCCAGGTTGATGTACAGCGTCTCGCCGGAGCCGGAACCGAACCGGTCGTCGCCGCTGAGCTTGACGAACGGCGCGGCGTTGAGGTCGCCGAGGAAGTCGCCCAGCGGCTGCACCACGCCCTTGCTGCCGTCCGTGAGCTCGTACATGCAGGCCAGGTCGAGGTCCACGTTGACCACGGCCGGGCCCTGGGCCTGCACGATCTCGGGCCGGAAGAGCCTGCTCGGGTTGCGCAGCAGACTGCCCGGGCGCTGCCCCCGCTCGCCGAAGTCCGAGGTCCGCATCTGCCAACTCAGATTGACCCGCAGATGGCCGTTGGCCGCGCCCTGCTTCGTCAGCGAGACGACCGGATTGCGCTTCGTCAGCTCGACGACGTACGACGCGCCGCCGCCGTCGAACTTCGGCGCGTTGCCGCGCCACACGTTCCCCAGGAACGACACGGTGCCCACCCCTCGTTGTGGCTCCTACCGGTGCGGGGCGGCCGGTGGGTGTGTCCCGTGGCCGCCCCGCAGAAAAGCGTTCCTCAATCAGAGGTCCGTCACACTCCGGACGTCACTTCCGACTGCGCCGAGGACTCGGCCCCCGGCTTGCCCTCGCGCCGGTTGCGCAGCACCGACGAACCGAAGGACAGCGCGATCAGGATCACGCCGATCAGGCCGGTGATGACCTCGTTGATCTCGTACCGGATCGAGACGAGCAGGATGACGCCCAGCGCGCCGATGGCGTAGTGCGCGCCGTGCTCCAGGTAGACGTAGTCGTCCAGGGTCCCCTTGCGGACCAGGAAGACGGTCAGCGAGCGGATGTACATCGCGCCGATGCCCAGACCCAGGGCCATCGCGAAGATGTCGTTGGTGATGGCGAACGCGCCGATGACGCCGTCGAAGGAGAACGAGGCGTCGATGACCTCCAGGTAGAGGAACATGAAGAACGCGGCCTTGCCGGCCAGGCCCACCGCGGCGCCGGTCCCGCCGCCCTTCTTCTGTGCCGCGGCCGGCTCGGCGCCGTCCGCGGCCTCCCCGTCCTCGTCCTCCAACCGGCCCTCGAAGTAGCCGGAGATGCCGCCGACGACGAGGTAGGTGATCAGGCCCGCGATGCCGGAGAGCAGGACCGTGGTGGTCTTGTCCCCGCCGCCGTGCGACGCGTGCGGCGCCACCGTCATGGCGGTGACCAGCAGGACCACCAGCGCGACGATGACGGAGAGGGTGTCGAGCTTGCCGATCCGGGCGAGCGGCTTCTCGATCCAGGACAGCCACGTGTAGTCGCGGTCCTCGAAGATGAAGTCGAGGAAGATCATCAGCAGGAAGACGCCGCCGAAGGCCGCGATGGCCGGGTGGGCGCTGGTGACCAGTTCCTCGTAGTGCGCCTTGTTGTTGACGGCGAGCTGGACCGCCTCGATCGGCCCCATCTTCGCGGTGATCGCGACGATGACCACCGGGAAGACCAGCCGCATGCCGAAGACCGCGACGAGGATGCCGACGGTGAGGAAGATCTTCTGCCAGAAGGCGTTCATCTTGCGCAGGATGCCCGCGTTGATGACCGCGTTGTCGAAGGACAGCGAGATCTCCAGAATGGACAGGATCCCCACGATCGCGAGCCCCTGCCACCCCCAGAGGACGCCGGCCAGGCCGAGGCCGAGCACCGTGATGGCGAACGACCAGCCAAAGGTTTTCAGGAGCACTGCCTACCCAATCCTTCGCTGTGTGGGTCCCCCGCGCGCAGTGCGCGGCGCTTTACGAAACGTTGACCCCGAAGTGTAGAGCGACGACTTCTCCGCCGGCGCGGTCGGCCCCCGCCCGTTCACGGAGCCGCAGGTCCGGCCCGCGCGACGCCTTCGAGGGCGGCGGAAGGGCCCTTTGCCGCGGCCGACCGCCGGCAGGTGGCCCTTCTCCCCGCACCGTCGACCGGGCGGTGGACTCGACCGCCTACGAGACGTTGACCCCGAAGTCCAGGGCGATGCCGCGCAGGCCGGACGCGTATCCCTGGCCCACCGCCCGGAACTTCCACTCGCCGTTGCGGCGGTAGACCTCCCCGAAGATCATCGCGGTTTCGCCGGCGGCGTCCTCGCTGAGGTCGTAGCGGGCGAGTTCGCTGCCGTCGGCCTGATTGACGATCCGGATGAAGGCGTTGCTGACCTGCCCGAAGCTCTGGCCCCGCAGATCGGCCTCGTGGATCGAGACCGGGAAGACGATCGTCTCGACCGTCTCGGGGACCTGGGTGAGGTCGACCAGGACCGTCTCGTCGTCCCCGTCCCCCTCACCGGTGAGGTTGTCGCCGGTGTGCTCGACGGAGCCCTCGGGACTCTTGAGGTTGTTGTAGAAGACGAAGTACTCGTCCCCCAGCACCCGGCCCGACGCGCACAGCAGCGCGCTGGCGTCGAGGTCGAATGCGGCTCCGGTCGTGGACCGCGCGTCCCAGCCGAGACCGACCGTGATCTGCGCGAGGTTCGGAGCCGCCTTGGAAAGGGAGACGTTGCCCCCCTTGGCGAGCGTGACGCCCATGGTGTTCGCTTCCTCCCCGGTATCGGTGCGGGGCGCGGCACACGCCCCGCACAACGCACCCGGCGCCGCACTCCCCGGACGGGGACGTACGGCGCCGGACGCGGTCGCGCCGTGCGCTCAGACGTTGACGCCGAAGTCCTGCGCGATGCCGCGCAGGCCCGAGGCGTAGCCCTGGCCGATGGCGCGGAACTTCCACTCCGCGCCGTTGCGGTACAGCTCGCCGAAGACCATGGCGGTCTCGGTCGAGGCGTCCTCGCTCAGGTCGTAGCGCGCCAGCTCGTTGCCGTCGGCCTGGTTGACCACCCGGATGTAGGCGTTGCGCACCTGGCCGAAGCTCTGCTGGCGGGTCTCGGCGTCGTAGATCGACACCGGGAACACGATCTTGTGGACGTCGGCGGGAACGCCGGCGAGGTTCACCTTGATGGCCTCGTCGTCGCCCTCGCCCTCACCGGTGGTGTTGTCACCGGTGTGCTCGACCGAACCGCACGGGCTCTTGAGGTTGTTGAAGAACACGAAGTTCTGGTCGTTGGCGACCTTGCCCTGGTCATTCGTCAGCAGGGCGCTGGCGTCCAGGTCGAAGTCCGTACCGGTGGTGGTACGCGCGTCCCAGCCCAGACCGACGAGAACGGCGGTCAGATTGGGGGCTTCCTTCGTCAGCGAGACGTTGCCGCCCTTGCTGAGGCTGACTCCCACGAGTCCTCCCGTAGATTCGAGGGGTACGTCATGATGTGCGCCCCCATCGTGCATGGCATCGGATCAACGATTTGATCCTAGTGACCGGTTCCCGCCGAATGCAGATAACGCACATCGATCTTGACGGATGTCCCGTCGAACGTCCGGCACGCCGGGCCTAGAGCGCTTCGAGGGCCTTGACGTAGTCGTTCAGGTCGCGGGCGTCGGGCAGGCCGTTGACGATCGTCCAGCGCACCACGCCCTCCTTGTCGATGACGAAGGTGCCGCGGACCGCGCAGCCCTTCTCGTCGTCGAAGACGCCGTACGCGGTGGAGACCTCGCCGTGCGGCCAGAAGTCCGACAGCAGCGGGTACCCCAGGCGCTCCTGGTCGGAGAAGACCCGCAGCGAGAACGGCGAGTCGTTGGAGACGGCCAGCAGTTGCACGTCGTCGTTGACGAACTTCGGCAGCTCGTCGCGGAGCGCGCAGAGCTCGCCGGTGCACACGCCGGTGAAGGCGAACGGGTAGAAGAGCAGGACGACGTTCTTCGCACCGCGGAAGTCGGAGAGCCTCACCAGCTCGCCGTGCTGGTTCCGCAGCGCGAAATCCGGGGCTACGGTGCCGACCTCGATCGCCATGGGACTGCTTCCTTCCCGCCTCACTCTGTCCTGGACACAACCACCCTACGCGGCGGCCCGCAGCGCCGGCGCACCGCGCCTGAACTGCACCGAGCCCCTTCCGGAAGGCTCCGGAAGGGGCTCGGTGCGGACGTGAGGTGATGCGGCCGATCAGCGCTTGGGCGAGATCAGCCGGCTGCCGGTCCAGTCCTTGCCGGCGTTGATGCTCCGGGTCTGCGACAGACCCGAGGTCTGTGCGGCCTCGTTGATGTCGCTCGGCTCGATGTAGCCGTCGCGCCCCGTCTTGGGCGTCAGCAGCCAGATCTG
The DNA here is from genome assembly GCF_039532155.1 of Streptomyces lunalinharesii. Classification (NCBI taxonomy): domain Bacteria; kingdom Bacillati; phylum Actinomycetota; class Actinomycetes; order Kitasatosporales; family Streptomycetaceae; genus Streptomyces; species Streptomyces lunalinharesii. The sequence goes on along the minus strand of NZ_BAAARK010000022.1, from coordinate 53,856 downwards.
GCCGCCTTCGTCGATCAGACCGATGGCGTCCACCAGCGCGTCCGTGAGATCACCGTCGTCGTCTCGGAACCACAGGACGACGACATCAGCGACGTCGTCGTAGTCCTCGTCCTCGAGTTCCTGGCCGATGATGGCCTCAATGCCTTCGCGGAGCTCCTGCTCGACGTCGTCGTCGTAGCCGATCTCCTGGACCACCTGTCCGGGCTCGAACCCCAGCTTGGTCGCAGGGTTGGTCCGCTCCTCCGCGTGGTCCGCGGTCGCGCTCACGGATTGCCTCCTGTCATGTTTCGGAAAGTACTCGGGAACTCCGCGCGTGCGCGGAGCATTGGCCGTAGTCCACACGTGCCGGGCGGATCGCGCAAGTACCCGGCGATCGAGACCGCCGAAACGGTGACGATCGACGGGCCCGGCGCCGTGGCCCGGCCCCCACCAGGACACCATGAAGTGATACGCACCACAGCATTGTGCCGGGTATATGGGGTAGGCGGGAAGGAATGGCCTCCGCGCAGGGTATCGGAGCGGCGCGCCTCCCCCGGCCGGAGCCGCCCGTCCGCCCGCCGTGGCCGTTCGAGATGGGCGTATGGTTGCGATTTGGCCGGCCCCAGGACTCGGCCCTTTCCGCGCCCTCTCTCCGCGGGTGGTTACCCATCGGTAGAGGTGACGTACCCCAGTGGCTCGGTACACGATGGAAGACGGCGCGACACAAGGCACAGACAGCTTTCGTCCCCGTGCGCAGCGGCAGTAACAGGCAGAGCACGATACGAACCGAACGCGAAGGAACAGCGTGGCTTCCGGATCCGATCGAAACCCGATCATCATTGGCGGCCTTCCCAGCCAGGTCCCGGACTTCGATCCCGAAGAGACCCGGGAATGGCTCGACTCGCTCGACGCGGCCGTCGACGAGCGAGGCCGGGAACGTGCCCGCTACCTCATGCTCCGCCTGATCGAGCGCGCCCGCGAGCGGCGGGTGGCCGTGCCCGAGATGCGCAGCACGGACTACGTCAACACCATCGCGACCAGGGACGAGCCGTTCTTCCCCGGCAACGAGGAGATCGAGCGCAAGGTCCTCAACGCGACCCGGTGGAACGCCGCCGTGATGGTCTCGCGCGCCCAGCGCCCGGGCATCGGCGTCGGCGGCCACATCGCCACCTTCGCCTCCTCCGCCTCGCTGTACGACGTGGGCTTCAACCACTTCTTCCGCGGCAAGGACGAGGGCGACGGCGGCGACCAGGTCTTCTTCCAGGGCCACGCCTCCCCCGGCATCTACGCCCGCGCCTACCTGCTGGACCGGCTCAGCGAGGGCCAGCTGGACGCCTTCCGCCAGGAGAAGTCCAAGGCCCCCGACGGCCTCTCCAGCTACCCGCACCCGCGGCTGATGCCGGACTTCTGGGAGTTCCCGACCGTCTCGATGGGCCTGGGCCCGCTCGGCGCGATCTTCCAGGCCCGGATGAACCGCTACATGGAGGCCCGCGGCATCGCCGACACCTCCAAGTCGCACGTGTGGGCGTTCCTCGGCGACGGCGAGATGGACGAGCCGGAATCGCTCGGCCAGCTGTCCATCGCCGCCCGCGAGGGCCTGGACAACCTGACCTTCGTCGTCAACTGCAACCTCCAGCGCCTGGACGGCCCGGTCCGCGGCAACGGCAAGATCATGCAGGAGCTGGAGTCGCAGTTCCGCGGCGCCGGCTGGAACGTGATCAAGCTGGTCTGGGACCGGAGCTGGGACCCGCTGCTGGCCCAGGACCGCGACGGGATCCTGGTCAACAAGCTCAACACCACCCCCGACGGCCAGTTCCAGACCTACGCCACCGAGACCGGTGCGTACATCCGCGAGCACTTCTTCGGTGACGACCACCGACTGCGCGCGATGGTCGAGAACATGACCGACGACCAGATCCTGCACCTGGGTCGTGGCGGTCACGACCACCGGAAGATCTTCGCGGCGTACGCGGCGGCCAAGGCCCACAAGGGCCAGCCGACCGTGATCCTGGCCCAGACCGTCAAGGGCTGGACCCTCGGCCCGAACTTCGAGGGCCGCAACGCCACGCACCAGATGAAGAAGCTGACGGTCGAGGACCTCAAGCGCTTCCGCGACCGGCTGCACCTGCCGATCCCGGACAAGGACCTGGAAGACGGCCTGCCGCCGTACTACCACCCGGGCCCGAAGTCCGAGGAGATCCAGTACATGCACGACCGGCGGCACGGGCTGGGCGGCTACGTGCCGACCCGGGTCGTGCGCGCCAAGCCGCTGGCGCTGCCCGGCGACAAGGCGTACGCCACCGCCAAGAAGGGTTCCGGACAGCAGAAGATCGCCACCACCATGGCGTTCGTCCGCATCCTGAAGGACCTGATGCGGGACAAGGAGATCGGCAAGCGCTTCGTGCCGATCGCGCCGGACGAGTACCGCACCTTCGGCATGGACGCCTTCTTCCCGTCGGCCAAGATCTACAACCCGCTGGGCCAGGCCTACGAGTCGGTGGACCGCGAACTGCTGCTGGCCTACAAGGAGTCGCCGACCGGTCAGATGCTGCACGACGGCATCACCGAGGCCGGCTGCACCGCGTCGTTGATCGCCGCGGGCTCCGCCTACGCCACCCACGGCGAGCCGCTGATCCCGGTCTACGTCTTCTACTCGATGTTCGGCTTCCAGCGGACCGGCGACCAGTTCTGGCAGATGGCCGACCAGCTCTCCCGCGGCTTCGTGCTCGGCGCGACCGCCGGCCGCACCACGCTGACCGGTGAGGGCCTGCAGCACGCCGACGGCCACTCCCAGCTGCTGGCCTCGACCAACCCGGCCTGCGTCGCCTACGACCCGGCCTTCGGCTACGAGATCGCGCACATCGTCCGGGACGGTCTGCGCCGGATGTACGGCGAGACCGCCGACGGCAAGCCGGGCGAGGACGTCTTCTACTACCTGACCGTCTACAACGAGCCGATCCTGCACCCGGCCGAGCCGGCGGACGTCGACGTCGACGGCATCCTCAAGGGTCTGCACCGGATCAAGGCGGGCGAGAAGGGCGAGCACCGGGCCCAGATCCTCGCCTCGGGCGTCGCCGTGCCGTGGGCCGTGGAGGCCCAGCAGGTCCTCGCCGACGAGTGGAACGTCAAGGCCGACGTGTGGTCGGCGACCTCCTGGAACGAACTGCGCCGCGAGGCCGTGGCGGTCGAGGAGCACAACCTGCTCCACCCGGAGGAGGAGCAGCGCGTCCCCTACGTGACGCAGAAGCTCCAGGGCGCCGAGGGCCCGAAGGTCGCGGTGTCGGACTGGATGCGTTCCGTCCCGGACCAGATCGCGCGCTGGGTGCCCGGCACCTACCAGTCGCTGGGCGCCGACGGCTTCGGCTTCGCGGACACCCGCGGTGCCGCCCGCCGCTTCTTCCACATCGACACCCAGTCGATCGTGCTGGGCGTGCTGACCGAGCTGGCCAGGGAGGGCAAGGTCGACCGCTCGCTGCTCAAGCAGGCCATCGACCGCTACCAGCTGCTGGACGTGACGGCCGCCGACGCGGGTGAGGCCGGCGGCGACGCCTGACCGCTTGGCGGCCATCCGCCGCACCGTCTCCCCCGCGCCCCCCGACCGGCGAAGCCCGCCGGTCGGGGGGCGCGGTGCGTCCGCCCGGGACGGACCGCTCAGTGCTCCCACAGCTTGAACGCCCTCACCTGGTACGGCGAACGGGGCACCCAGCTGCCGCCGCCCGGATAGGTGTCGAACTCGCCGGTCTCGGCGCAGACGGCGCTCTGGTAGGTGGTGACCGGGCGGCCGGTGCGGTTGGCGAGCGAGGCGGCGGTCGTCCCCTCGGGGAGGGTCACGCAGCTCTCGATGTCGGTGCCGGACAGTTCGTGGGCCGGCCGCCGAACTCCGGCTTCGGCCACAGGCACAACTGGCCGGCCGAGCAGTCGCCGGACGCGGCGGTGCTGCGGCCACCGCCGGCCGCGTGGGCGAGGGGAGCACCCGTGGACGAGGGCGTGGCGAGGGCCGCGGCCAGCGCGGCGAGGCCGGTGACCAGCGCGGCGCGGCGGACGGTGCGGGACGTGCCGGACGTGTGGTTGCGCATGAGAATCGCTCCCCGTGTCGGCCGTGGCGGGGCGCGCGGGTCTCGGCGCGGGCCACGGCGGTGGTGTCCGCGGCGGGCCGGTGCCCGTCGCGGCTTCGGGTTCGATCGTGCGGCGAAGCGGGCGGCTGGGCCAAGCCCGGGACGGGTGCTCCACCCGGATCAGGGAGGTGGACGCCCCGCAGAGCGTGAACGCGTCGGCCGATGCGCGGAGTTGACGTGCCGTGGCGGGTGGGGGCGGGGCGCGGAAACCGTTCCTCGCGGGCGCGGCAAGGGGCGCGGGCCGACCCGTCGTCCAGGAGGCGGCGACCGGGCGGGTCGGTTCCCGGTTCGCGTCATCCGGATGAGGGATGTGGCTCCGGGCAGGGGGCCAACTGCGGCCTGGGCGGCGGCGGTTGTCGGCGAGGGGCGGCGACGGGGCGGGGGTTGACGGCGACGGGATCGTCGCGGGTCCGGTCGACGGCCCGGAACGCGCAACGGCGCGCGACCGGCCGAGGGGGTGGTTCGGCCGGTCGCGCGCCGCTGGGCGGACCGGGTGACGCCGCGGAACTCCGCGGCGCCGGGGGTCAGATGTGGCCGACGCCGGCGCCCGCCGAAGCGTTCGCCCCGCGCTTGGTGAAGAGCGCGACGACGGCGGCGAGGACCGCCACGCCGCAGGCGACGGAGAAGGCGAGGCCCATGCCGGAGACGAAGGTGTCGTGGGCGACCGCGACGATCTTCTCGGCGAACGGCTTCGGGGTGCCCTTCGGCACCGGGGCGAGGCCGGCCGAGACGGCGTCGGAGACCAGGGACTGCTTCTCGGGCGACAGCGGCGGGAGGCCGGCCTGCTGCCACTTGCCCGGGAGGTCGCTGTCGACGCGGGAGGCCATCACGGCGCCGAGCACGGCGGTGCCCAGGCTGCCGCCGACCTGCATCGCGGCCTGCTGCAGACCGCCGGCGACACCGGAGAGCTCCAGCGGGGCGTTGCCCACGATGACCTCGGTGGCGCCGACCATGACGGGCGCGAGGCCCAGGCCGAGCAGGGCGAACCAGACGGACATCGGGCCGGTGGTGGTGCCGGCGTCCAGCCCGGACATGCCGTACATCGCGACGGCGGTGATGACCATGCCGCCGACCAGCGGGATGCGCGGGCCGAACTTGGTGATCAGCGCGCCCGCGAGCGGCGAGCCGACGATCATCATGCCGGTCAGCGGGAGCAGGTGCAGTCCGCTGTCCACGGGGCTCATGCCGTGCACGTTCTGGAGGTAGAACGTCACGAAGAACAGGCCGCCCATGAAGGCGAAGGCCATCAGCACCATCAGGACCGTGCCGGCGGTCAGCGGCACCGAACGGAACATCCGCAGCGGGATCAGCGGCTCGCGGACCTTGCTCTCCAGGACGGCGAAGAGCGCGAAGAGGACGACCGCGCCGATCAGGAAGCCCCAGGTGGTCATGGAGCCCCAGCCCCATTCCGTGGCCTTGATCAGCGGCCAGATGAGGCAGAACATCGCGCCGGACAGCAGCACGATGCCGGGGATGTCGAAGGAGCGGGGAGCGTTCTCCGCGCGGTGGTCCTTGAGGATCACCAGGCCGAGGACGAGGGCCACCACGCCGACCGGCACGTTGATGAAGAAGACGGACTGCCAGTTGACGTGCTCGACCAGCAGTCCGCCGACTATCGGGCCACCGGCGGTCGAGGCGCCGATGACCATGCCCCAGATGCCGAGGGCCATGTTCAGCTTCTCGGCGGGGAAGGTGGCGCGCAGCAGGCCCAGCGCGGCGGGCATCAACAGCGCGCCGAACACGCCCTGGAGCACGCGGAAGACGATGACCAGCGTGACCTCGCTGGAGAATCCGATGGCGGCGGAGGCGGCGGCGAAGCCGACGATGCCGATGAGGAACGTCTGGCGGTGCCCGAAGCGGTCGCCGAGCTTGCCGGCCGTGATCAACGCGACGGCCAGGGCGAGCATGTAGCCGTTGGTGATCCACTGCACGTCGGCGAGCGAGGCGTTGAGGTCCGCCTTGATGGCCGGGTTGGCGATGGCGACGATCGTGCCGTCGAGCGCCACCATCATCACGCCGATGGCGACGGAGAAGAGGGTCAGCCAGGGATGGCCCCGCAACCCCTTGCGAGGCTCCGGTACGGGAAGTTCCGGTGCGACGTCGGCGACCGGGGTCTGAGAGCTCATGTTTCGAGGCTAATGTCAGCAACTGACAGTTGACAAAATAATTCATGAGTCGGTAACTGTCATTTAGCTCACAGGTATCGTGAGCAGCGAGAACTCCACGGAAAGGCGGCGCGAGATGGCGGACCCGACGCCGCAGACACCCCCCACCGGGCTGCGCGAACGCAAGAAGCAACGCACCCGCGACGCGCTGATCCGCGCCGCGCTGGAGCTGTTCACGGAGCGCGGCTACGAGGCGACGACGATCGACGAGATCGCCGAGGCCGTGGACGTCTCCCAGCGCACCTTCTTCCGGTACTTCGCCAACAAGCAGGACGTCGTCTTCGCCGTCCAGGACATGGTCGAGGCCCGCTTCATCGAGGAGTTGCACGCCCGCCCGGCGGACGAGCCGCCGCTGTCCGCGCTGCGCGGCGCCGTGCTGACCGCCTGGGACGACATCGGCGACGCCATCGCGTCGGTGATCCCGGTGGACCTGCACATGCGGGCGTTCCGCATGATCGAGTCGACGCCGGCGCTGATCGCGGCGCACCTGCGGCGCTCCACCGAGCTGGAGGAGCAGATCGCCCAGCTGATCGCCCGGCGCGAGGGGTTGGACGTGGACGCCGATCCGCGGCCGCGGGTGCTGGTCGCCGCGTTCAGCGGGGTGATGCGGGTCGCCGGGAAGGTGTGGGGCGAGGGGCACGACTGCAGCGTCGCGGGCATCCGGGAGTTGACGCGGTCCTATCTGGACCACATGGGGCCGGCGATCGAGACGGACTGGCGGACGGGCCGCAGCCGCTGAGGCGTTCGCCGCCCTTCGCGCGCGCCCATGACCAGGGGTGACGCTCCCCGTCCGGTCCGTGACCGGTTCCTTCCGCGCTTTTCCGAACGCGTCGGGGTCCGCACGACTGAGTTTCGGACTGCTTTGCGATCTGTCCGATTCCTCACAAATACCCTGCCCGAAACGTGAGATGGCTCACGGGTGTCCACGGGTGCCCGTCGCGTCTCCTAGGGTGGCCCGCGGTGACTTCTTTCTCGGGCCTCGGCCCCTCCTCCGGTTTCCTGCAGTCCACCGTGTGGCGAGGTTCGCTCGCTCTGCTGGTGGTGTTCGTGATGCTCGCCCTGACGGGGTGGACGGCCATCAGAGACACCAAGGAGGACGCCAACCCGCTGGCCACCGCGCGCGCCGCCTGGCGGCACGCCACGTTCCACGGACGGCCGCTGCCCCACCCCGACGCCGCCCCGGCCACCCTGCGCGCCTTCTTCGCCTCCCTCAGCCCGGCCGAGGGACGGCAGCTCGCGGCCCGCTACCCCCTCGCCGTCGGCAACATGGGTGGCGCCCCCGTCACCCTCCGCTACGACGCCAACCGGATGGCGATCGACGCCGCCCGCAAGGTCGAGGAGCGACGCATGGGCGACCACCGGCTCACCCCGGTCGGCCGCCAGGAGGCGAGCCGGCTGATGCACCGCCTGGCCTCGCTGATGAGCCCCGAGCGCCAGATCCTGGCGTTCGACCCGGCGGGCGACGGCCGGGCCGCGGAGGTCTTCGGCGATCTGCGCACCGCCGACCGGGTCTCCGTCGTGGTGCCCGGCGTCGACACCAACCTGTCCACCTTCGAGCGCACCGCCAAGGCGACGGCCGCCCCCGTGGGCATGGCCGAGTCCCTGTACTCCGCCGAGCGGACCGCCCGTCCCGGCGCCCGTACCGCGGTGATCGCGTGGGCCGACTACACCACGCCGTCCGGGCTGGGCGTCGAGGCGGCCACCGGGCAGCTCGCCCAGGCCGGCGCGATCCGGCTGCGCGCCCTGGTCAACGCGCTGCCGTCCGCCGACTCCGTCTCCCTGTTCTGCCACAGCTACGGGTCCGTGGTGTGCGGCCTCGCCGCCCGGAACCTGCCCGACAACGTCACCGACATCGCAGTGGCCGGCAGCCCCGGCATGCGGGCCGGGAGCGTGGCGGGGCTCGGCACGCACGCCCGGGTCTGGGCGATGCGGGACGCCGACGACTGGATCCAGGACGTGCCGTACCTGGAGGTCGGTGGGCTCGGCCACGGCGCCGACCCGGTCGATCCGTCCTTCGGGGCCCGGGTGCTGTCGGCGCAGGGCGCGGCCGGCCATGCCGGGTACTTCGCGGCCGGCACCCAGAGCCTGCACAACTTCGCGCTGGTCGGCGTGGGTGACCTCGGGTCGGTGGACTGCGCCGCCACCGACCCCCGCTGCAGCGCGGACCTGGCCTGACGGCCGGTCCGCACCGGCGGTTGCCGCGGGTACGGCCCGGCGCCCGGGGACGGGCCGTACCCGCGGGAACCGCGCCCGCACGAAGTGACGTGAACAGGGCAGGAAGAGCGCCGGTCGACGGGGGTCCCGCGACACGCGCAGCGCTGGCGTCCGGAAGGGGGACGGGCGGGCAACCACCCGCTTACGATGAGCCACATGGGTGATGTGCTGGCCGGTTTTCACGCCGTCTGGGAGTTCGACTCGGACTCCGTACTCATCCGCTTCGAACGGGGGATCCGCAGGCCGAAGCTGTTCCAGGCGCTCGGCGAGCGACGCATTCCGTACGAGGCGCTGAGATCCGTCACGGTTTCCGCGGGCAGGCGCGGCACGGTGGTGCTGCACGCCGTGCCACGACGGGGCGCCGACCCCCTGATGGAGGTGGCCGACGGACAGTTGAAGGAGGACGCCGACCCCTACCGGCTGGTGCTGCCGGCCGAGCGCGAGCTGCTGGCCTCGTACTACGCCGACGAGCTGCGCACCGCGCTGCACCCCGCCGCCGAAGAGCCCGCGGACCGGCACCTGGTGACCGCGCCGGAACCCCCGCTGCACTTCAAGGCGTACGACGGCAAGGCGACGTTCGACGGCCAGGCGGTGGCCTTCCGGTGGTTCTGGACGGGCGCGTCGTCGGCCAAGTGGAAGAGCGGCGACCAGACCTTCGCCATCGACGCGCTGGCCGGTGTGGAGTGGCGCTCGCCGGAGGTCCTCAACGGCCATCTGCGGCTGTTGGAGCGCGCCGCCCCCGAGGCCCGGCCGGGCGAGGCCGACCAGGACCCGGCCTCGGTGGTCTTCGGGCTCGGCTACGGCCCGGTCCACGAGTCCCTGCCGTTCGCGGCCGCCGTCCTCCAGGCCGTGCGCCGCGCGGAGCAGGCGCCGGACGCGGTGGAGCGGGCACCGGTGCGGCGGGCCGGGAGCGCCGGCCGGGACCCCGCCGACATCGCGGACCGGATCCGGCACCTCGGCGCACTGCACGGGGCGGGGCTGCTGACGGACGACGAATTCAGCACGAAGAAGGCGGAGTTGCTGGCGGAGCTGTAGCGCGGCGCGCCAGCGGCTCCCCGGCCGGCGCCCGACGGCGTTCCGGCCCGCGCGCCCCGGCGTCATACCGTGGTACGGGGCACAAGCCCGCACCACGGTATGACGCCGGGGCGTGCGCGGTCCGCTTACATTGATCCCGCGATGTCCACACGATCCCTTCCCCCCGAAGACGAACCGACCGGCGACGACGGGCGCCGGCCGGTCCGCGCCGCCGCGCTGCGCGCCGCCCGCCACGTGCTGCGGGCCGCGCGGTCGGCACTGCGGGTGCTCACCACCGAGCTCGGCACGCCGACCAGCCCCGGCATCCCGCTGTTCGACAGCGCACGCAGACGGTGGGCGCGCCGGCTGCCGTACGTGGTGGCGTTCGGGTTCGCGGTGTCCCTGCTGCCGTCGGGGGTCAACGTCCTCGGCAACGACTACGGCGTGGCCGGTGGTCTGGCCGGTGCGCTGGCCACCGCGCAGAGCGTGCCGCTGCTGCTCGCGGTGACCCGGCCGCTGCAGGCGTGGTGGGTGATGTTCGCGGCGAACGTCGTCTGTGCGGTGGTGCTGACCGGCGTCGACGGGGTCGCGGGCCGCCCGTGGCCGTGGCCGCCCACGGTGATCGTCGGCTATCTCGCGCTGATGCTGGCGCTGTCGGTGCGCGAGCGCCGGCGCACCCTGATCGCGGTCTGGCTCACGACCGGGGTGACCGGGATGCTCTTCGACGCGGTCGCGCCCGAGCGCAGCCAGAGCGCCTCGGTGTTGATGTTCGTGCTGTCCGGTGTGGTGCTGCTGCTGGGCGCCGCCCTGCGGGAACGGGGCGACGCCCAGCGGAAGTTGCAGGAGCAGGAGACCATCAGCGAGGCGGAGCGGGCGCGGCGCACCTTGTTGGAGGAGCGCACCCGGATCGCCCGCGAACTGCACGACGTGGTCGCCCACCACATGTCGGTGATCACGGTCCAGGCGGACAGTGCGCCGTACCGCATCAGCGGGATACCTCGCGAGGCCCAGGAGGAGTTCGGGGCGATCGCGGCGAGCGCCCGCGAGTCGCTGGCCGAGATGCGCCGGCTCCTCGGGGTGCTGCGCAGTGAGGAGACCGAGCGGCAGGACGGCCCGGAGAGGGCCCCGCAGCCGGGGATCGGCCAGCTGCCGAAGCTCGTCGAGGCGACCGTACGGGCCGGCGTGCCGGTGGAGTTGGTGCTGCCCGGGGAGCCGGTGACGCCCGAACCCGCGGTGGACCTGTCGGCGTACCGCATCGTCCAGGAGGCGCTGGCCAATGTGGTGCGGCACGCCCCGGGCGCGCCGACCCGGGTGTCGGTGACGACGACCGGCGGCGGCTCGCGACTGACGGTGCTGGTGGTCAACGAACGCCCCGCCCCGCCACTGTCCGCGCCGCTGGAGACCAGCGGCACCGGGCACGGTCTGGTGGGGATGCGGGAGCGGGTGCGCCTGGTGGATGGCACGCTGGACACCGGGCCGCTGCCCGGCGGGGGCTTCCGGGTCGCCGCCCAACTCCCGCTCTCCGCACCGTTCCCGCCCTCCGGCCCCCACCCAGCGAAGGACTCCGACGCCCCATGACGACCCGCGTGATCATCGTCGACGACCAGGCCATGGTGCGGGCGGGATTCGCCGCGCTGCTCGCGGCGCAAGCCGACATCGACGTGGTGGGCGACGCGGCGGACGGCGTGCAGGGCGTGGAGTTGAGCCGGCGGCTCCACCCCGACGTGGTGCTGATGGACGTCCGGATGCCGGAGATGGACGGGCTGGAGGCGGCGCGTCGGCTGCTCGATCCGCCGGTCGGGGTCGTCCACCGACCGAAGGTGCTGATGCTGACCACCTTCGACGTCGACGACTACGTCTACGAGGCGTTGCGCGCCGGCGCCTCCGGCTTCCTGCTCAAGGACGCGCCGCCGGCCGACCTGATCTCCGCGGTCCGGGTGGTGGCGGCCGGCGAGGCGCTGCTCGCGCCGTCGGTGACCCGCCGGCTGATCGCCGACTTCGCCCGGCAGCGGCCGGCGGCCCGCCCCGCGGACCGCGCCGCACTGCGGCTCAACGGCCTCACCCCGCGCGAGACGGAGGTCCTGGAGCTGATCGCCCGCGGGCTGTCCAACCAGGAGATCGCCGACCGGCTGATCCTCGCCGAGCAGACCGTCAAGACCCACATCGGCCGGGTGCTGGCCAAGTTGGGGCTGCGCGACCGCGCCCAGGCCGTGATCTTCGCCTACGAGTCGGGACTGGTCTCGCCCGGCGAGCTCTGATACCGCCGTTTCGGGTTGTCCCCACCCGTCCTTCGGGGTAGCCCCACCGTCCCCGACGGGACAGCCCCCGACTCCTCCTCCCCGGGTACGACCGCCGGCCGGGACCCCCTACCCCGGTATCACCCGGGAGTTGGCTCCGCGGTGTGACGCCGCGTCACCCACCGGCTTCCTATCTTTCCCTCCGCCACACCGCTGGATGAGGGAGAGACCACCATGACCGTGCTGCGGAGCGCCGCCCGGCGCAGCAAGCGGACGCTCGCCGCCGCCGTCCTCGCGCTGACCGTCGTCGCGGGGACCGGCGGCTGGGCGGCCGGCTCCGCACAGACCGCGGTCACCGGCCCGGCCCCCGGCGCCGCCGCCTGGCGCGCCGACCACGCGCTCGGGGTCCGGCTGCCGGACCCGGCGAGCGCCTCCCCCGCCGCGGTCGCCCGGTTCTTCGCCGGACTGTCCGACGCCCGGCAACGGGCCCTCGTCGCCCGGCACCCGCTCACCGTCGGCAACCTCGACGGGGCACCGATCGCCCTGCGGTACGCGGCCAACGCCCGTGCGCTGCGCGCGGAACGGGACCGCGAGCTGGCCCGCGCCACCGACCCGGCCGGCACCCGCCAGGACCACCAGCAGGCCGAGCGGACGGCCGCCCGGTACGCCGCGCTGCTCGCGCCCGGCCGCCGGATCCTCGCCTTCGATCCGCGCGGGCGCGGCCAAGTGGCCGAAGTGCACGGCGACTTGGCGACCGCGCAGCACGTCGCGGTGATCGTGCCGGGCTCGGACATCGACCTGACCACCTTCGACCGCACCACCGACCCGTACGGCACCCCGACCGGCATGGCCGCGTCGCTGCGCCGGCAGATGGCCGTCGAGGCGCCCCAGGTGCGGACCGCGGTGATCGCCTGGGTCGGGTACACCACCCCGGTCGGCCTCGGCCCGGACGCCGCGACCGGCCGGCTCGCCGAGGCCGGCGCGCCCCGGCTGAGCCGCTTCCTGAGCGGCCTGGCCGCCACCGGCGCCCCCGCCCCGGCCGTGCTGTGCCACAGCTACGGGTCGGTGGTGTGCGGCCTGGCCGTCCCGCACGCCGGCCGCGGCCGGCTCGCCGACCTGGTGGTCTTCGGTTCGCCCGGGATGCGCCGGGACGACGCCGGGCAACTGCGCACCACGGCCCGGGTCTGGGCGGCGCGGGACGCCTCCGACTGGATCGGCAACGTCCCGCACGTCGAACTGCTGGGGCTCGGGCACGGTGCCGACCCCACCGATCCGGCGTTCGGCGCCCGCCGGGTCCCCGCCGAGCGGGCCCAGGGCCACACCGGCTACCTCGCCCCCGGCACCGACTCGCTCCGCAACTTCGCCGCGATCGCCCTGGGGCGCTACGGCGACGTGCACTAGGGCGTTTCGTCCGCCGCGGCGCCGACCGACGTCACCGCCCCCCGCAGGTGCCGCCCCGCTAGGCCCCGGGGCCGCCCCGCCCCGCCCCGCACCTCCTTCGACCAAGGACGCCCCATGACCACCGAGAGCCCCGTTCCCGTCACGAGACCCACCGGTACCAGCCGCCCCCGCGCCGCCCTGCCCGCGCTCCGCGCCCGGGCCGGCGCAGCCGTCCGCGCCCTCGACGCCCGCACCCCGGCCCACCGCGACCGGGCCATCGACGGGCTGCGGGCACTGGCCCTGCTCTCGGTCCCCACGGGGCACTGGCTGCTCGGCGGCTTCACCCGGGACGCCGACGGCACGCTGCACAACGCCAGCCCGCTGACCGCCCTCGGCTTCCTCGCCCCGGCGAGCTGGCTGCTCCAGATGCTCGGCGTCTTCTTCCTGGTCGGCGGGCACGCCTCGGTGCTGTCCCTGCGGCGGAGCGCCGCCCAAGGAGGCTCCACCGCCCGGTGGTTGGGCGGCCGGCTCGCCCGGTTGGGCCGCCCGGTGCTGGGCGTGACCGCCGTCTGGGCCGTGCTGGTCCCGCTCCTGCACGGCCTGGGGGTGTCCACCGCGACGCTGCGCACGGGGGCCACGCTGGTCATCCAGCCGCTGTGGTTCGTCGGGATCTACGCCGTGGTCACCGCGCTCACGCCGCTCTGCGTCGCGGCCGCCCGCCGGACGGGCGTCTGGAGCGCGGCGGTGCTGCTGGTGTGGGTCGCCGCGGTGGACGCCCTGCGCTACGGGCCGTTCGCCGCGGCGGTGCCGTCCTGGTGGGGCCTGTTGAACCTGCTGCCCGGCTGGCTGTTCGGCTACCAGCTCGGCGTCTGCTGGGCCGAGGGGCGGCTGGGCCGGCCCGCCGCCCGGGTCCTGCTGCTGGGCGGCGCCGCGCTGTTCGCCGCGCTGCTGCTGTTCTTCCACTACCCGGCGAGCATGGTGGGCGTCCCCGGTCAGGACCGGGTCAACTCCCACCCGCCGTCGCTGCTGGTGCTGGCGCTGGCCGCGGCCCAGTCCGGCGCGGCGGTGCTGCTGCGGGACGCGTTGGCGCGACTGCTGCGCCGGCCCGCCCTGTGGGCGCCGGTGGTCATGATCAACCTGTCGGCGATGACGATCCTGTGCTGGCACCAGACGGCAATGTTCGCGGCGGCGGTGCCGGCGGCGCTGGCGGGCGCCGTACCGGGCCTGACCGCCGTGCCGGACACGCTCGGCTGGCTCGCGGTGCGGCTGGCGTGGCTGCCGGTCTTCGCCGTCCTGCTCGTCCTGATCGGCGCGGTGACCCGTCGCTTCGAGGCGCCGTGGACGGGGGTCGGCGGGGCCCGGCGGGCGCTCGCGGCGGTGCTGGCGGCGGCCTTCGCGGTGTTCGCCCTGGGCTACGCGTGACGGGCGCGGGGCGCCGCGGCGGACCGGACGGCGCCCGCCGCGGCGCCCCGGGCCGGCCGGTGCTACTCGCGCCCGGCCGAGGTGAACTGCATGTCGGCGTAGCGGTCGCCCGCCACCTTGTCCGCGATCGGCTCCAACAGGGCCAGCTGCTTGGCGGTCAGCTCGATCCGGGTCGCGCCGGTGTTCTCCTCGACCCGGCTGCGCTTGCGGGTGCCGGGGATCGGGACGACCGTCAGCCCGTACCGGGCTGCCTGCTGCTGCACCCAGGCCAGCGCGATCTGGCCGAGGGTGGCGCCGTGCGCGTCGGCGACCGTGCGGACCGGCTCCAGCAGCGCGGCGTTGGCGGCCGCGTTGTCGCCGGTGAAGCGGGGCTGCTGACGGCGGAAGTCGTCGGCGGCCAGCTCCTGGTCGGCGTGGACGAACGCGCCGGTGAGGAAGCCGCGGCCGAGCGGCGAGTAGGGGACGAGGGCCACGCCGAGCTCGGCGGCGGCCGGCACCACGCCCGCCTCGATGTCGCGGCTGAACAGCGACCACTCGGACTGGACCGCGGCGATCGGGTGCACGGCCTGCGCGGCGCGCAGCTCGGCGGCGGTCACCTCGCTCAGGCCCAGGTGCTTGACCTTGCCCTCGGCGACCAGCTCGGCCATGGTGGCGACCGTCTCCTCCAGGGGGACGCGCAGGTCGCGGCGGTGCATGTAGTAGAGGTCGATCTGCTCGACGCCCAGGCGCCGCAGGCTGTCCTCGACGGCCTGGCGGACGTAGGGCCGGTCGTTGCGGATGGTGCGCTTGGTGGGGTCCTGCGGGTCGTTGGCCAGCGCGAACTTGGTGGCCAGGACGACCTCGTCGCGGTGCGCCCGGATGAAGGGGGCGATGAACTGCTCGTTCTCGCCGTCGCCGTAGACGTCGGCGGTGTCGTAGAGCGTGACGCCCAGCTCCAGCGCGCGCTCCAGGGTGGCTCGCGCCTCGTCGGCGTCCTCCGTGGGGCCGTAGGCCCAGCTCATGCCCATGCAGCCCAGGCCCTGGACACCCACCTGCGGGCCGTTGGCGCCCAGCCGGACGGTGTCGATCTTCGTGTCGTTCGCCATGAGAACTTCAGACCCTCTCGGACGCCCGTCGGGCGTCGGCGTAGATACCGATCTTGTAGTCGAGGACGTCGGCGGTGCTCTCCAGCTCCGCGATCCGCTGTCGGACGTCCGCGCGGTGCCGGGTGAGCAGCTCCTCGCGCTCGGCGAAGGTCCCCTCGCCCTCGCGCACCAGCTCCGCGTACCGGACCATGTCCGCGACCGGCATGCCGGTCAGCCGGAGCTTGCCGACCAGGTCGAGCCAGTCCAGGTCGCGGTTGGTGAAGCGGCGCTGCCCGGTGTGCGTCCGGTCCACGTGCGGCATCAGGCCGATCCGCTCGTACCAGCGCAGGGTGTGGGCGCTGAGTCCGGTGTGCTGGGCCACCTCGCTGATGGTGTACCGGTCGCGACCGGCCGGCCGCGGATAGTCCGCGCGGGTGGTCCCGCAGCCCCGGAGCGTCGCCGGCCGCGGCCTGGGGCACACCGTTTCCGGCAGGCCCGCCACCACCGTGTCGCTGGTCACCGGTTCGCTCTGCGTCACCGTCATGCCGCGTCTTCCCCTCGTCGTTCCCGGGTGCGCCACCGCCCCCGATGCCGTGGCGCACCGGATGTCGTGCCGGGCGCCTCTCGACGTCCTCAACGCTAAAGAGTTGGAGTGCACTCCAAGCAAGCACCGGCGGCGGGCAGTCTTGACCGGAATTTGAAGGCGTTCGGGCGCCCCGTAGGCTCGGCCCCATGCAGAGCCTGGGGATGATCGAGAACTGGCCGGTGCCCACCGCGGCGGCCGCCGTCGTACGGGCCGACGGCTCGGTGGTCGGATCGTACGGCCCGTTGGAGCACCGCTTCCCGCTGGCGTCGGTCACCAAGCCGCTGGCCGCCTACGCGGCGCTGCTGGCCGTCGAGGAGGGCGCCGTCGAGCTGGACGAGCCGGCCGGCCCCGAGGGCTCCACGGTCCGTCACCTGCTCGCCCACACCTCGGGGCTGGCGTTCGACGAAGCGCGCCAGGTGGCCGCCCCCGGCACCCGCCGGATCTACTCCAACGCCGGCTTCGAGGCGCTCGGCGACCACCTCGCCAAGGCCACCGACATCCCGTTCCCGCAGTACCTGCACGAGGCGGTGCTGGCCCCGCTGGGCATGGCCGCGACCGAACTCGCCGGCTCCCCGGCCAAGGACGGCGTCTCCACCGTCGCGGACCTGCTCCGCTTCGCGGCCGAGCTCCAGGCACCGCGGCTGCTGGCGCCACAGACCCTCGCGGCGGCGACGCAGGTGGTCTTCCCGGGCCTGACCGGGGTGCTGCCGGGCTACGGCCACCAGAAGCCCAACGACTGGGGACTGGGCTTCGAGATCCGCGACGGGAAGGCCCCGCACTGGACGGGCGCCGCCTCCTCGCCGCGCACCTTCGGGCACTTCGGGCAGTCCGGCACGTTCCTGTGGGTGGATCCGGTGGCCGGGGCGGCCTGCGTGGCGCTGACCGACCGGGCCTTCGGGCCGTGGGCGGTCCAGGCGTGGCCGGTCCTGACCGACGCGGTCCTGGCCGAGCTGGCCGGCAACGGCTGAGGCCGGCCCCCGGTCCCAGTAGCTCACCCGTAGACCGGCTCCGGCCCCATCTCCCACACCAGGCACTCCGCCCCCGCCGGCGCCACCAGTTCCAGGCCCTGCGCCTCGCTGATCCGCGCCGCGTCCCCGGCCGCCAGATCCTCGGCGCCGAGCCGCACCTCGCCCCGTACGACGTGGACGTAGACCCGCGCGGCATCCGGGACGGCGGTGCGCCCGCCCGCCCCGAGGCGGCACACCCGCAGCGTGGCGCCGGCCCGGGGCACCGGCAGCGGCGTGCCCTCGGCGACGCCCCGCACCACCGCGTACTCCGGCTCGCCACCGGGCGCGAGGGGCGTCAGCCACATCTGGACGAAGCGCAGCGGTGCCGGGCCGTCGTTGCGCTCCACGTGCCGGACGCCGCCGGCGGAGCTGAGCCGCTGGAGGTCGCCGGGGCGTACGGTCGTGGCACGGCCCGTCGCATCGCGGTGGGTCAGCTCGCCCTCGACGACCCAGGTGACGATCTCGGTGTCCCGGTGCGGGTGCTCGTCGAACCCGGCGCCGGGTGCCAGGCGCTCCTCGTTGCAGGCGACCAGCGCGCCGAAGCGCAGGTTGTCCGGGTCGTAGTGGGGGCCGAAGGAGAACGCGTGCCGCGAGGCGATGCCGGCGGCCTCGTCACCGCCCCGATAGCGCTTCGCGCCCCTGCGCACCTGAATCATCGGGCCACCGTAGCCCCACCGCTCCACCCCCTCATCCCGATAGGGCAGGCTTGGTCTCGTGTCTGAACCCGCATCGCGCGACGCGCACCCGCACTCCGCGACCCTCCGGCGGCTGGAGAACTCCTCCGGCAAGCTGGCGGCCGCAGCGATCTCCCGCATGGACGCCACGTTGCCGTGGTACCGCGCGATGCCCCCGGAGAACCGTTCCTGGATCGGCCTGGTGGCACAGGCCGGCATCGCCGCGTTCACCGAGTGGTTCCGCCACCCGGAGACGCCCCAGGCGATCAGCACCGACGTGTTCGGGACGGCGCCGCGCGAGCTGACCCGGGCGATCACCCTGCGGCAGACGGTGGAGATGGTCCGCACCACGATCGAGGTCATGGAGTCCGCGATCGACGAGGTCGCGGCACCGGGCGACGAGTCGGTGCTGCGCGAGGCGCTGCTGGTCTACGCCCGCGAGATCGCCTTCGCCACCGCCCAGGTCTACGCCCAGGCCGCCGAGGCGCGCGGCGCGTGGGACGCCCGCCTGGAGTCCCTGGTGGTCAACGCGGTGCTCTCCGGCGAGGCCGACGAGGGCGCCGTCTCCCGGGCCGCGGCCCTCGGCTGGAACGCGCCGGAGCACGTGTGCGTGGTGCTGGGCACCGCCCCGGACGGCGACAGCGAGCTGACCGTCGAGGCGATCCGGCGGGCCGCCCGGCACGCCAAGCTCCAGGTGCTGACCGGGGTGCTGGGCAGCCGGCTGGTGGTGATCGCGGGCGGCTCGGACAATCCGCTCAAGGCCGCCAAGGCGCTGATCGGGCCGTTCGCGGCGGGGCCCGTGGTGGCCGGTCCGGTGGTCGCCGACCTGCTCGCCGCGACCCGGTCCGCGCAGGCCGCCGCCGCCGGGCTGCGGGCCTGCGCGGCCTGGCCGGACGCCCCCCGGCCGGTGCTCGCGGACGATCTGCTGCCGGAGCGCGCGATGGCCTCGGACCCGGTCGCGCGCGAGCAGCTGGTGGAGGAGATCTACAGACCGCTGGAGGAGGCCGGTTCGGCGCTCCTGGAAACACTGAGCGTCTATCTGGAGCAGGCGAGCAGCCTGGAGGGCGCGGCGCGGATGCTGTTCGTCCACCCCAACACCGTGCGCTATCGGCTGCGACGTGTGACTGACGTCACCGGCTGGTCACCGTCCGACGTGCGGTCCGCATTTACGCTGCGTATCGCTCTGATCCTGGGGCGTCTCGCCGACAGTGAGGCTCAACCCTAGACTTTTGTCGAACACCAACAATTCCCCCGATGGTTCTTCGTCCCTGTCCCCACGGGCGGGCGGGACCTCCCACAAGAGAGAGTGTGAGGGTGCTCGTACTCGTCGCTCCCGGCCAAGGCGCTCAGACGCCCGGCTTCCTGATCCCCTGGCTCGACCTCCCCGGGGTCGAGGACCAGCTTCGCGAATGGTCCGCGGCCATCGACCTGGACCTCGTCCACTACGGCACCAAGGCCGACGCCGACGAGATCCGCGACACCGCGGTGGCCCAGCCGCTGCTGGTGGCCGCCGCCCTGATCTCGGCGCGCCAGCTCTTCCCGGGCACCGCCGAGGTCGTCGCGCGGGTCGGTGCGACGGCCGGCCACAGCGTCGGTGAGCTCGCCGCCGCGGCCCTGGCCGGCACCGTCTCCGACGCCGAGGCGATGACGCTGGTGCGCCGCCGCGGGCTGGCGATGGCCGAGGCCGCCGCGGTCACCGAGACCGGCATGGCCGCGCTGCTGGGCGGCGACGAGGACGTCGTCCTGCCGCACCTGGAGAAGCTCGGCCTGACCCCGGCGAACGTGAACGGCGCCGGACAGATCGTCGCCGCCGGCACCGCCGAGCAGATCGCCACCCTGGTCGAGAACAAGCCCGAGGGCACCCGCCGGGTCGTGCCGCTGAAGGTGGCCGGCGCGTTCCATACTCACCACATGGCACCCGCCGTCTCGGCCCTGGAAGCCGCCGTCACCGCGTTGTCGCCGGCCGACCCGCGCACCCGCTACGTCTCCAACAAGGACGGCCAGGCGGTCACTTCCGGCCAGGAAGTGGTGCGCCGACTGGTCGGCCAGGTGGCCAACCCGGTCCGCTGGGACCGCTGCATGGAGACCTTCCAGCAGCTCGGTGCCACCGCGCTCATCGAGGCCGCTCCCGGCGGCACCCTCACGGGCCTGGCCAAGCGCGCCCTGCCCGGGGTGAAGACGCTCGCCCTGAAGACGCCCGACGACCTGGACGCGGCCCGTGAGCTGATCACCAACGCAGCGGACGCCGCGCCCGCAGCATCGGCCGAATAGGAGTCCGCAGCGCATGACCTCGAAGATCAAGCCTTCCAAGGGCGCCCCGTACGCACGGATCATGGGTGTCGGCGGCTACCGCCCGACCCGCGTCGTGCCCAACGAGGAGATCCTCAAGCACATCGACTCGTCCGACGAGTGGATCCGTTCGCGCTCGGGCATCTCCACCCGCCACTGGGCGGGCCCCGACGAGACCGTCGCGACCATGGCGGTCGAGGCGTCCGGCAAGGCCATCGCGGACGCCGGCATCACGCCCGAGCAGATCGGCGCGGTGGTCGTCTCCACCGTCTCGCACTTCAAGCAGACCCCGGCCATCGCCACCGAGATCGCGCACCTCGTCGGTGCGGGCAAGCCGGCCGCGTTCGACATCTCCGCGGGCTGCGCCGGCTTCGGCTACGGACTGACCCTGGCCAAGGGCATGATCACCGAGGGCTCCGCCGAGTACGTCCTGGTGATCGGCGTCGAGCGGCTCTCGGACCTGACGGACCTGGAGGACCGGGCGACGGCCTTCCTGTTCGGCGACGGCGCCGGTGCGGTCATCGTGGGCCCGGCCAAGGAGCCGGCGATCGGCCCGACGGTGTGGGGCTCGGAGGGCGACAAGTCCGAGACGATCAAGCAGACCCTCTCCTGGGACGTGTACCGCACCACCCCGACCCCCGGTGGCGACGGTCCGGAGCAGCGTCCCGCACCCGAGGCGGTCCGCTACCCCGCCATCACCCAGGAGGGCCAAGCGGTCTTCCGGTGGGCGGTGTTCGAGATGGCGAAGGTCGCCCAGCAGGCGCTGGACGCGGCCGGAGTCAGCCCGGACGACCTGGACGTCTTCATTCCGCACCAGGCCAACATGCGGATCATCGACTCGATGGTGAAGACTCTGAAGCTGCCGGAGAGCGTCACGGTCGCCCGTGATGTGGAGACCACCGGCAACACCTCGGCCGCCTCGATTCCGCTCGCCATGGAGCGGCTGCTGGCGACCGGTCAGGCCAAGAGCGGGGACACCGCGCTGGTCATCGGCTTCGGGGCGGGTCTCGTGTACGCCGCGACGGTCGTTACTCTCCCCTAGGCAAGATCTGCGCAGCCCGGCACCGAGCACGAGGGGCCGGCCGCTGCGGGACCTTCACCGCTTCACCGTAAAACAAGCAGTTTCCCGCTAATCGAAGGAGCGCCATCATGGCCGCCACTCAGGAAGAGATCGTCAAGGGTCTCGCCGAGATCGTCAACGAGATCGCCGGCATCCCCACCGAGGACGTCCAGGTGGACAAGTCCTTCACCGATGACCTGGACGTCGACTCGCTGTCCATGGTCGAGGTCGTCGTCGCCGCCGAAGAGCGCTTCGACGTGAAGATCCCGGACGACGACGTCAAGAACCTCAAGACCGTCGGTGACGCGACCGACTACATCCTCAAGCACCAGTCCTGATCTGGCGCAGCGCATGTCGCCACCCCGCGGTGGCGCCGTCGATTCAGACACCTCTACCCGTGGAGTAAGAATTCCCGTGAACGCGACCAATCGCACCGTGGTCGTCACCGGTATCGGCGCAACCACACCGCTGGGTGGCGACAGCGCTTCGACCTGGGAGGGTCTCCTCGCCGGCCGGTCCGGCGTCAGCCCCCTGGAGCAGGACTGGGCGGCCGACCTCCCGGTCAAGATCGCCGCGCAGGCAGCGGTGGATCCGACCGAGATCCTGCCCCGCCCGCAGGCCCGCCGACTGGACCGCTCGGCGCAGTTCGCGCTGATCGCGGCCCGTGAGGCATGGGCGGACGCCGGCTTCACGGCCAAGGCCGGCGAGTCGGACGCGGCCGCCGGGCCGGCCGGTTCGGTCAACCCCGACCGGCTGGGCACCGTCATCGCCTCCGGCATCGGTGGCGTGACCACGCTGCTCGGCCAGTACGACGTCCTCCGCGAGAAGGGCGTCCGTCGGGTCTCCCCGCACACGGTGCCGATGCTGATGCCCAACGGGCCGTCGGCCAACGTCGGCCTGGACGTCAACGCGCGCGCCGGTGTGCACACCCCGGTGAGCGCCTGCGCCTCCGGCTCCGAGGCCATCGGCTACGCCATCGAGATGATTCGCACCGGTCGTGCCGACATCGTCGTCGCGGGCGGTACGGAGGCGGCCATCCACCCGCTGCCGATCGCCGCGTTCGGCAACATGATGGCGATGTCGAAGAACAACGACGACCCGCAGGGCGCCTCCCGCCCGTTCGACAGCGGCCGCAACGGCTTCGTCCTCGGCGAGGGCGCCGGCGTGATCGTCCTGGAGTCCGCCGAGCACGCCGCCCGGCGCGGCGCCCGGGTCTACGCCGAGGCGGTCGGCCAGGGCATCTCCGCCGACAGCCACGACATCGTGCAGCCGGAGCCGTCCGGCAACGGCATCGCGCACGCGCTGCAGAACCTGCTCGACAACAGCGACCTCGCCGTGTCCGAGATCGTGCACGTCAACGCGCACGCCACCTCGACCCCGCAGGGCGACCTGGCGGAGCTGAAGGCGCTGCGCAAGGTCTTCGGCGACGACGTGGACCACATGGCGGTCTCCGCCACCAAGTCGATGACCGGTCACCTCCTGGGCGGCGCGGGCGGCGTGGAGACGGTCGCCACCATCCTGGCGCTGTACCACCGGACGGCCCCGCCGACCATCAACCTGGAGAACCTCGACCCCGAGGTCGACGCGGACATCGTCCGCGGCGAGTCCCGGGCGCTGCCGGCCGACGGCCGGATCGCGGCGCTGAACGACTCGTTCGGCTTCGGCGGCCACAACGTGGTCCTCGCCTTCCGCACGGCCTGACGGCCCCACCAGGCCGCCCCGACGCAGGCAGTACGCGGGCCCGCCCGGTCACCACGACCGGGCGGGCCCGCGCGCGTCGGGACGGGCGGTCAGTCGTCGAAGCTGGCGAAGTACGCGGCGACGCCGTCCTCGTCGCCGTGTCCCTGGGCCTCGGCCCGGCGGAAGCGCTCCGCGGTCGCGGCCGCCAGGTCCATCCGGACGCCGGAGGACCGCCCGGCCTCGCCGATCAGCCGGGCGTCCTTGCGGGCCGCGGAGACCGTGAAGCTCGGCGCGAGGTCTCCGGAGAGCAACAGGTCCGACTTCATCCGCAGGTAGGGCATGTCGAGCGAGCCGCCGGCGATCGCGTCCAGGAACTCCCGCGGGTCGACGCCCAGTCCCTTGGCGAGCGCCAGGGTTTCACCGGTACCGCCGATGATGGTGAGCACCCAGCTGTTGACGACCAGCTTGAGCCGGCTGGCGGCGGCGCCCGCGGCGTCGTCGCCGACCCACTGGGTGCGGCCGCCGACGATGTCGAAGACCCGGTCGGCGCGTTCGCGCAGCTCGGGTGCGCCGGCGGCGAGGACGATCAACTGGCCCTTCTCCGCGGGCGCCTTGGTGCCCAGTACGGGGGCGTCCACGAAGCGGAGGTCCTGTTCGGCGGCGAAGCGCACCAGGGGTTCGAGGGCGGCGGGCCCGACGGTGCTCATCTGGAGCCAGAGGGTGCCGGGGGCCAGTCGCGGGGCGGCCTGGCGCACGGCGTCGAGGGCGGCGGGGCCGTCGAGCAGCATGGTGAGGACGACGTCGGCGCCGTCCACCGCCTCGCCCGGGGTGTCGGTGACCCGGACCCCGTCGGCGGCCAGCGGCTCGGCCTTGGCGCGGGTGCGGTTCCAGGCGCGGACGTCCAGCCCGGCGCGGGCGAGGTTGCGGGTCATCGCCGCGCCCATGATCCCGGTGCCGAGGACGGCGACCGCGAGGGTGTCAGAAGTGGTGTTGTCGGCCATGGCCGCACGCTAGGACCTGGAGTGCACTCCAGGTCAACGGTGCGCCGTGTGTCGCGGAACGCCACCGGCACGAGGCTCCGTACGGCCGCGTGCCGGGCGCCTCAGACGACCTGGTGGAGCCAGCGGACCGGGGCGCCCTCACCGGCGTAGCGGAAGGGCTCCAGTTCGTCGTCCCAGGGCTTGCCGAGCAGCTTGGCGACCTCGGCGGCGAGTTCGGTCTCGCCGCGGGCGGAGCGGGCGACGGCGGCCCGCAACCGGTCCTCGGGGATGAGGATGTCGCCGTGGATGCCGGTGACGGCGTGGAAGATGCCGAGGTCCGGGGTGGAGCTGTAGCGCTCGCCCTCCGCACTGGTGCACGGCTCGGCGGTCACCTCGAAGCGCAGCAGGTGCCAGCCGCGCAGCGCGGAGGCGAGCTTGGAGGCGGTGCCGGCCTCGCCCTGCCAGGAGAACTCGGCTCTCCAGGTGCCGGGCGACGCCGGCTGGCGGATCCAGTCGAGGTTGACGCGCACCCCGAGGACGCCCGCCACCGCCCATTCGACGTGCGGGCACAGCGCTCGTGGAGCGGAGTGGACGTACAGGACTCCACGTGTCGTCACCGGGACCTCCCGTGCGGATCGAGGTTCGCCTTCCCCAGCGGCCTCGTGCCCGTTCCGGTCGCGGCCGGGACAGCTGCCGACATTCTGCCCCAGTGATCACTTCGGCACCAGCATGCGAGGTGACCTACAGTAAACACCATTAGGCGGAAATTGCCGCAAAAGGGACAGGAAATGACGTGTTGTAATTTGTCTGTGCCGACTGCACATGCCACTTCGGGTCACCACCCGGCAGGCACGGGGCAAAGCTACCGCGCGGTGCAGGACCGCAGGTGACGTACCGTCGGTACCCGAAGAGATATCACTCGCACGCCGGAGGGGACAGGGGATGACGACGACCGATCGGCCCGCCCGCCCCCGGCGTCCCCGCCGGTCGGCCCGGGCCGTCCTCGCCTCGGTGACGGTCTCCGCGCTGCTGACCACCCTCGCCGCCTGCGGCGACGGCGCCGCCCCGCACGGCCGCGCCGCGGTCAAACCGAGCGCGAAGCCGGCGCCCGCCTGGCGGACCGACCCCGCCTCCCTCGCCGCCCTCGGCGACTCCATCACCGTCGGCTTCGACGCCTGCACGGTGCTCTCCGACTGCCCCGAGGTCTCCTGGTCCACCGGCACCAGCCCCAAGGTCAAGAGCCTGGCCCGGCGGCTGCTGCCGAAGGACCCGGCCGCACACAGCTGGAACTACGCCCGGACCGGCGCCCTGATGAGCGACCTGCCGCAGCAGATCACCGCGGCGGCGGCCCGCCGGCCCGAGTTGGTCACCGTGCTGATCGGCGCCAACGACGCCTGCCGCAGCGACGTCCGGGCGATGACCTCCCCCGCCGCCTTCCGCGCCGGGTTCGAACGGTCCATGAAGACCCTGCGGCGCGCCCTGCCGCGCGCCCAGGTGTACGTCGCGGCCGTGCCGGACCTGTTGCGGCTGTGGTCCGAGGGGCGCAAGAACCCGCTCGGCAAGCAGGTGTGGAAGCTGGGCATCTGCGGGTCGATGCTGCGCGACCCGGACGACGTGACGAAGCCGGCACAGGACCGGCGGACGCTGGTCCGGGAGCGGGTGATGGCGTACAACGAGGCGCTGGCGGCGGTCTGCGCCGAGGACCGGCTGTGCCGGTTCGACCGGTCGGTCTTCGACTACCGCTTCACCGGGCAGCAGTTGAGCACCTGGGACTGGTTCCATCCGGGACTTCAGGGCCAGCAGGAGCTGGCGGAGCTGGCCTTCCGGACCATCACCCGCAAGGAAGACCCCCCGAAGGGTGAAGCGGCCTCCGCCGGATGAGTCGGCTCCGGTAGGCCCCCCCTCCCACGGTCTCGGGGAAACCCCTAAGGGCGACGGGGCGGGGGTCATACCGTGCGGGGACGGCGAAGGTCATACCGTGCGGCGACGTGCACGGGGTGGGGGCGCGGGACGATGAAGGTCGAGCGGATGCCGTTCGGTACCGCACCGTCACCACTGCCTCGGGGGAATCACCATGGCCCGACTCCGCGCCACCCATCTCGTCCTGTCCTGTGCGGCCCTGACCGTGCTGACGACCGGCTGCTCCCTGGTCGGCGGCGGCCCGCGCACCACCGCCGAGCGGACGTACGGGGTCGACGGCGCGGTCAGCTCGCTGTCGGCGACGACCTACGGCGGCAACATCGAGATCGTGCCGGTGGACGCCGGCGGCACCGTCAAGGTCACGGAGAAGGTGACGTACGACGGGTCCAAGCCGAAGACCACGCACTCCGTCAAGGACGGCCGACTGACGCTGACCGCCGAGGACTGCTCGATGGGCCAGCACTGCGAGGTGGCGTACCGCGTGCTGCTGCCGCGCGCCGCCTCGGTCGACCTGCACACCAGCGGCGGGGACGTCACGATCCGGGGCGCCTCCGGCGGGATCACCGCGGACACCAGCGGCGGCAACATCACCGTCACGGACTCCACGGCCCGCACGGCGAAGGTGAAGACCAGCGGCGGGGACGTGGAGATGACGCTGGGCGCGGTGCCCGACGACGTCTCGGGGCGGACCAGCGGCGGCGACGTCACGCTCCGCGTCCCGAAGGGCACCTACGCCGTCGACGCGAAGACGAGCGGCGGCAGCCGCAAGGTGTCCGTCGGCACGGACGAGGGCTCGGCGCACAAAATATCCGCCCGGACCAGCGGGGGCGACGTCTCGGTGCTCAGCCAGCCGTGACGTGCGCGGTCAGCCGGACGTCGGCGCTGCTGTGGGCTGCCGCGACGGTGTAGCGGCCGGGGATCCGGCGCCAGCCGTCGTCCGGTTCCGACCAGATCTCGAAGGCGCGCCCCGGCAGCGGGATCTCGGTCTCCACGCTCTCGCCGGGCCCCGCCTCGACGGTGGCGAAGCCGGCCAGCCAGCGAGTCGGACGCTCGGGCGCGCCGGGTGTGTCGTCGGCCGGTGCGAGGTAGATCTGGACGACCTCGCGGCCGGGGCGGTCGCCGGTGTTGCGCAGCCGCACCCACACGGAGTCGGGGGTGGCGTCCAGGGACACGTACTCCCACCGGGTGTAGCCGAGTCCGTGGCCGAAGGGGTACGCGGGGGCGGTGGTGGTGCGCTGCCAGGCGCGGTAGCCGATGAACACCCCTTCCGCGTAGGGAAGGGTGCCGTCGGTGGGGGTCACGGTGGAGACCGGGGCGTCGGCGAGACGGGCCGGCCAGGTGGTGGGGAGCCGGCCGCCCGGTTCGTGGTCGCCGAGCAGGACGTCCGCCAGCGCGGCCCCGGCCTCCTGACCGGGGAACCAGCTCAGCAGCACCGCCGGGACCTGCTCGCGCCAGGGCAGCTCGACCGGGGAGCCGGAGTTGACCACCACGACGGTGCGGGGGTTGGCGGCGGCGACCCGGGCGACCAACTCGTCCTGCCGGCCCGGCAGCCGGAGGTCGGTGCGGTCGAACCCTTCCGACTCGACCTCCTCGGTGGTCGCCACGACCACGAGCGCGACGTCCGCCTCGGTCGCCGCCCGGACGGCCGCCACGATCTCGGCGTCACCGTCGAGCTGCGGTTCGCCGTGGCCGAGGACGAAGTTCAGGGCGTCCAGCCCTTCGCCCAGCCCGAGGCCGTGCGGCACGAAACGCAGCGTGAGCGCCACCTCGTGACCGGCGGTCAGCTCCACGGCGATCCGGTGCTCGGCGGGCTGCATGAACGCCTCGAAGGGGTCGGTGCCCGCCGTCCCGGCTCCGTCGCCGTCGAAGAGGACCCGGTCGTCCAGGGTCAGCCGGAGCCGTCCGGCGCCGGCCACCGCCAGGGTGTGGGTGCCGGTGGTCCGCGGGGTGAAACTGCCGGTGAGTTCGACGGCGTGCAGCTCCTGCCGGGTGACGCCGTCGGGGAAGCTGCCGAGCACCTGGACCTTGCCGTCGAACTGCGGCGTCTCGGTGAGCAGTCGGCCCTCGGCGGTGAGGTAGCGGGCGTGCAGGGCGAAGCCCTCGCGAGCGTGCGGGACGCGGGTGCGCGGGTCGGCGCCGGTCGCGAAGACGACCTCGACGTCGTCGGGCAGCGCGGCGCGCAGGCCCGCGAGCGGGGAGACGACCTGTTCGGGGAAGACGGTGGCCGAACCACCGCCGAGCACCCGGGCGTCGCGGGCGGCCGCACCGATCACGGCGACCCGGCGCAGGGCGACGGCGTCGAGCGGCAGGACCGGGCGGGCTCCGCCGCCGGGCGCCGCCACGGGTTCGTTGCGCAGCAGGACGACGGCGCGGCGGGCCAGGTCGCGGGCGACGGCACGGCCGTCGATGACGGGCGGGACGTCGGACGGGGCCACCGCGGGCGGCACCCCGTCCAGGCAGCCGGTCCGGGCGGCGAGCAGCAACACCCGGCGGACCGCGGCGTCCACCTCGGACTCGGCGACCTCGCCCGCGCGGACGGCCGCCGCGAGCGGGGCACCGAAGACCGTGCGGGGCCCGGGCATGGCGATGTCCAGGCCGGCGCGCAGGGCACGGACGGTGTTCCGGGCCGCCGTCCAATCGGAGACGTTGCAGCCGTCGAAGCCCCAGTCCCCGCGCAGCACCTCGGAGACGAGGTGGTGGTGTTCGGTCATCGTCGAGCCGTTGACCTGGTTGTAGGCGGTCATGATGCCC
This sequence comes from Streptomyces lunalinharesii, assembly GCF_039532155.1. Lineage (NCBI taxonomy): Bacteria > Bacillati > Actinomycetota > Actinomycetes > Kitasatosporales > Streptomycetaceae > Streptomyces > Streptomyces lunalinharesii. Next base: position 25,319 of record NZ_BAAARK010000022.1, on the reverse strand, counting down.
CAGGGACGGGCGTGGGTGACGATGTGTTCGAACGGGGCGAGATAGAGCTCGTGCAGCGGGCGCGGGGCGATGCGGTTGTCGACGGTGAAGCGGTCGGTCTCGGCGTCGTTGCCGACGAAGTGCTTGACCGTGGTGCCGACGCCGCCGTCCTGTACGCCCCGCACGTAGCCCGCCCCGATCGCGCCGGTCAGGAGGGGGTCCTCCGCATAGCACTCGAAGTGGCGGCCGCCCAGTGGCGAGCGGTGCAGGTTGACGGTCGGCGCGAGCAGGACGTGCACGCCCTTGCGGCGGGCTTCCTGCGCCAGCAACCGACCCGCCCGACGGGCCAGTTCCGGGTCCCAGGTGGCGGCCAGGGCGGTGGGACTGGGCAGCGCCACCGAGGGGTCCTCCGCACTCCACTGCCGACCGCGGACGCCGATCGGCCCGTCCGACATCACCAGCGACCGCAGCCCGATCGCGGGGACGGCCGGCAGGCTCCACATGTCCTGGCCCGAGAGCAGCCGGGCCTTGGTGTCCAGGTCGAGTGCGCCGAGCGCCCGCTCCACCACGGCGGCGTAGTCGTGGGGCGGGCCGTCGGCGCGACGGGCGGCGGGGTCGGCGGAGGTGCGGGGGCCGGGCTCGGTGTGGCGGGCGGGCGACTGGTCGGTCATGTGCGGCGCTCCCTTGCGTGGACGTGCGGGCCCCCTGGCCGCATTCTCACCCTCATACCGGGTGCGAGGTAGGCGTTGTTGCTCTTCTGTTATTTGCGTGTCGTGGGCGGCGCGGGGGTGCGGGGCGGGAGGGTTAGGCTCGGCCGGTGAGTGCACGAGGGCAGGACGCGGGCCGCGGCTCCCGGCGGGCCGGCGGCGGGCGGGAGGTGCAGCGCGCGGAGCGGCGGGCGGCGATCCTGGAAGCCGCCATGGAGCTGATCGCCGAGCGCGGCTACCGCCGGACGTCACTCGCCGCCGTCGCCGAGCGCGCCGGACTGACGCAGCAGGGGCTGCTCCACCACTTCCCGACGAAGGAACTGCTGCTGGTCGGCGTGTTGGAGGCGCGCGACCGCTGGGACGCGGCCGCCGCGGCGTCCGGCTCCTGGCGCACCGGCACCCTCGCCCAGCTCGTCGACTACAACGCCACCCGCCCCGGGATCGTCCAGGCGTACACCGTGCTGTCCGCCGACAGCGTCACCGAGGACCATCCGGCACGCGCCTTCTTCGAGGCGCGCTTCCGGGGCGTGCGCGAGGCGCTGACCGGGGCGCTGCGGGCCGAGTTCGGCGAGGTACTGCCCGGCGGCCTGACCCCGGAGCGGGCGGCCCCGCTGCTGGTCGCGGTGATGGACGGGCTCCAACTCCAGTGGCTGCTGGATCCGGAGCGGGTCGACATGCCGGCGGCGTTCCGGGACTTCCTGGGGCTGCTCGGCGACGGGGCGACGCCGGACGGCGACGGCGACGCGGCGCCGTAGCGCGGGGCGAAGCCCGGGGCGGCGGCGGTTGTCCACAGGCCACCGCGGGTGGGAGGGGCGGCGGGCATCATGGAGGAATGATCGTTGCTGCTGCACAATTCCCCTCCGTACCGGGCGACATCGCCGCCAACGCCGCACGGATGGCCGGGCTCGTCACCGAGGCCGGCGAGCGCGGCGCGGGGCTGGTGGTCTTCTCCGAACTGGCCCTGACCCACTACGACCTCGGGCCGATAGCCGCCGATCCGGCGGCGCTGACGGTGCTTGCGGACGATCCCCGACTGGCCCCCGTACGCGCGGCGTGCCGTGCGGCCGGCGTCGCGGCAGTGGTCAACGCCCCCGGTCGCGGCGCCGGGGACGGTGCGAAGCCCACCATCGCCAGCTTCGTCTACGGGCCGGACGGCACCCTGCTCACCCGTTACGACAAGCGGCACGTGGCCGAGGGCGAGAGCGCGGTGTTCGCGCCAGGCACCGCGCACGGCCGGTTCACCCTGGGCGGGATCCGCTTCGCGCTCGCCACCTGCTTCGACAACTCCTTCGCCGAAGTGCCGGAGCGGGCCGCGGCGGACGGCTGCCGGGTGTACCTGTCCAGCGCGTTCCACGGTGACGGCGAACGGGTCGCACAGTACGCCGAGTTGGCGCGCACGCACGGGCTGCACGTGGTGCTCGCCAACGGCATCGGCATCGGGAGTCCCGGTCCGGGAGCCGGGCTCAGCGGTTACTGGCTGCCGTCCGGTGAGCGGGTGGCTGCGGCGTCCGTCGGGCCGGACGGCGCGGGCGCACAGCTGGTGCTGAGCGACGTACGGGACGCGATCACGCTGATGGCCGACCCGGCGGTGGCCGCGGTGCCGGTCCGGGAGTGCGGTGAGCCGCTGGTGGACGTGCGGTCCGCGGCGCCCGGACTGGCGGTGGACGGGCTCAAGGCCGGAGCCGACGGCACGGGCGGGGAGGGGGCGTTCGCCCACCTGCGGGAGGGGGTGCTGCGGCGGCTGCTGGTCGCCCAGGAAGCGCTGCCGGCCGGGCTGCGACTGCAGTTCGTGGAGGGCTACCGGCCACCGGCCCTCCAGCGTCGGTACTTCGCGCAGTACGCGGACGAGCTCCGGGCCGCCCACCCCGACTGGGACGCAGCACGGATCCACCGCGCCGCCAGCCGCTACGTGTCCCCGCCCCAGATCGCCCCGCACAGCGCGGGCGGCGCCGTGGACCTCACCCTGGTCACGGTGGACGGCGACGAGGTCGACATGGGCACACCGCTCAACGCCTCCCCCGAGGAGAGCGGCGGCGCCTGCTACACCGCCGCCGGAGAGCTGACGCCCGCCGCCCGCACCAACCGCCGGATCCTGTCCGCGGCGCTGCGCGGGGCGGGGCTGGTCAACTACCCGACCGAGTGGTGGCACTGGTCCTACGGCGACCGCTACTGGGCGCTGGCGACCGGCGCGGAGCACGCGCCGTACGGGCCCCGGGAGCTGGGCGCCGAGCCGGCGGCCCCGGGCTCCAGCGAGGTCGGCCACGACGGCGGAGCGGCTGTCGCGCACGGCGCGGGGGCCGAGCGGTGAGGCCCGGACGGGGCCGACACCGCGGCGCGGCACGGTGGTCGACCACCACGCCGCACCGCTGTTGTCGGCCCCGTCCCGCGCGGGCGGCTACGGCTGCTCGGGCGGTTCCGGCAGTCGGGCCAGTTCCTCGGCCGTCGGGTAGGAGGGCTGCGCGCCGGGCTTGGTGACGGCGGCCGCGCCGACGCGCACCGCGAAGCGGGCCGCTTCGGCCAGGGCGGCGCCGCCGGCCAGCCGGGTGGCCAGCGCGCCGGTGAAGGCGTCGCCGGCGCCCGTGGTGTCCACGGCCTCGACCCTGACGCCGGGGACCATGGTCGTCCCGGAGTCGTCCAGCACCAGCGCGCCGTCGCCGCCGAGGGTCACCACGACCGAGCGGGCGCCCCGCTCGCGCAGGGCGGCCGCCCATTCGGCGGGGGTGCCGTCGGTGCGTCCGGAGAGTTGCCGGGCCTCGTGCTCGTTGACGACCAGCGGATCGGCCGCCGACAGCAGTGCGCGGTCGAGGTCCTCGGGGGCCGGCGAGGGGTTGAGGACGACGCGGGTGCCGGCCTCCTCGGCGCTCGCGGCGGCCGCCCGCACGGTCTCCATCGGGATCTCCAACTGCAGGGAGAGCACCGCGGAGGCCGCGATGACGTCCTTGGCGGCGGCCACGTCGTCCGGGGTGAGCGCGGCGTTGGCGCCCGGCGAGACCACGATGCTGTTGTCGCCGTCCGGGCTGACGATGATCATCGCGGTGCCGGTGCGGGCGTCCGCGTCCACGATGACGGGGGCCACGTCGGTGCCCGCGGCGCGCTGGGCGGCGAGCAGCAGTTCCCCGTAGGCGTCGCCACCAACCCGGGCCAGCAGGGCGGTGCGCCCGCCGATCCGGGCCGCCGCGGCCGCCTGGTTGGCGCCCTTGCCGCCGGCCGACTCCACCAGGTCCGTGCCGAGCACGGTCTCGCCCGCTCCGGGGCGCCGGGTCACCCGTACGGTCAGGTCCGCGTTGGCCGAGCCGACCACCAGGACGTCGTACATGCGCCGTTCCTCTTCTCTGTCCGGGCGTCGTTCTCTCGTGTCCATACGCCGTTCTTCCGTTTCTTCCTGCGTGCCGCCGCCCGGCGGCCGGGTCAGCCGCCGAAGCGGGCGGCGTTGGCCGCCGTCACCAGCACGACCGGCACCTTGACCGTCCGGGGCAACCGCTCGCCGCGGGCCGCCTTCAGTGCCCAGTCCACGGCCTGTTTGCCGAGGAGTTCGGGCTGCTGGGCGACGGTGGCGGTCAGGGTGCCGGCGCGGACGGCGCCGACCCCGTCCGGGGTCCCGTCGAACGCCACCACCTTGACGTCCTTGCCGGCGCGGGCGCCCAGTGCCTTGGAGGCGCCGAGCGCCATCTCGTCGTTGGCGGCGAACACCCCGCCGATGTCGCGGTGTGCCTGGAGCATATTGGACATCACGTCCATGCCCTTGGTCCGGTCGAAGTCCGCGGGCTGTCGGGCGACGACCTCGATGCCGGGGTACTGCTTGATGCCCTCCTCGAAGCCCTGGCCGCGTTCACGGGCGGCGGAGGTGCCGGGCTGGCCTTCGAGGAAGGCCACCTTGCCCTTCCCGCCGAGCGCCTCGGCGAGGGTCTTGGCGGCGAGCCGGCCGCCGGCGACGTTGTCGGAGGCGATGGTCGAGCCCACCTGCCCGCCGTTGACGCCGCGGTCGATGGAGATCACCGGCACCTTGGCCCGGTTGGCGACGCCGACGGCGGGGACCGCGGCGTCGGAGTCCACCGGGTTGATGATGGCGGCCTTGACCTGCTGGCTGGTGAAGGTCTCCATCTGGTTGATCTGCTGCATCGGGTCGTTCTGCGCGTCGGTGATGTTGATGTGCAGTCCGCGGGCGTCCGCCTCGGCCTGCGCGCCCTTCTTGATGCCGACGAAGAACGGGTTGTTCATCGTGGACAGGGCCAGCCCGAGGTCGGTGTTGCCGCCGCGGTCGCACCCGGTCAGGGCGAGGGCGCCGACCGCGAGGGCCGCGCCGAGCAGTGCCGTGCGCCGCTTCATCGCGCGCTCCTGCGCCGCAGGGTGTCCAGGAGGACGGCGAGCGCGATCACCAGACCGGTGGCGACCTGCTGCCAGAAGGCCGAGACGCTCAGCAGGTTGAGGCCGTTGCGCAGCACGGCGAGGATCAGCGCGCCGATCAGGGTGCCGGACGCCTTGCCGGAGCCGCCGGAGAGGCTGGCCCCGCCGATCACGACGGCGGCGATGGCGTCGAGTTCGTAGCCGCTCGCGGCCTGCGGCTGGGCGGAGGTGAGCCGGGCCGCCAGCACGATGCCGGCGACGGCGGCGAACACCCCGGACAGCGCGTAGATCACGAGCTTGCGGCGCTTGACGTCGATGCCGGAGAGGCGGGCCGCCTCCTCGTTGCCGCCGATCGCGAACATCGCACGGCCGGAGTAGGTCCGGGCCAGGACCAGTGCGGCGATCAGCCCCATCACGATCATGACGAGGACGGGCACCGGCAGCCAGCCGCCGAGGGTGTCGCCGAGCGCGTTGACCGCGTCGGGGAAGGGGATCGGCGTGCCGCCGGAGAGGACCAGGGCCAGGCCGCGGCCGACCGACAGCATCGCCAGGGTGGCGATGAAGGCGGGCAGTCGGCCGTAGGCGACCAGGGCGCCGGAGAGCAGTCCGGCGGCCGCGCCGACCGCGAGGCCGAGCAGCACCGCGAGCCAGACCGGCAGTCCCTCGGTGGTGGCGGCCCAGGCGACGACGGTGGCGGAGAGCGCGGCGACCGAGCCGACCGACAGGTCGATGCCGGCCGAGACGATCACGAAGGTGACGCCGAAGGCCAGGATCGCGGTGACCGACGCCTGCACGCCGACGTTGAGGAGGTTCTGCCCGTTGAGGAAGTCCCGGGACAGCACCGCCATCACCACGACCAGGGCGATCAGGCCACCGAGCGGGCCGTTGCGGAGCACGGCCCGGGAGAACCACGGCCCGAAGCCGTCCGGGGCCGGTCCCCCGCCCGCCGCCTCCGGGGCGGCGGCTGCGGTCTTCACGTCAGCGGACATCGGAGCCCTCCATCGCGCTCTCGTTGGTGTGCGTGCCGTCCCCGGCGCCGTGCGGGGACTGGAGCGCCAGTTCCATCACGGCGTCCTGGGTGGCGTCGCCGGCGGCGAGTTCGCCGGTCAGTCGACCCTGGGCCATCACCAGCACCCGGTCGCTCATGCCCAGCACCTCGGGCAGGTCGCTGGAGATCATCAGCACCCCGCAGCCGGCCGCGGTCAGTTCGTTAACGAGCTGGTAGATCTCGACCTTGGCGCCGACGTCGATGCCGCGGGTCGGTTCGTCCAGGATCAGCAGCCGGGTCTTCGCCAGCAGCCACTTGCCGATGACGATCTTCTGCTGGTTGCCGCCGGAGAGGGTGCGGGCGGGCTGCCCCAGGCCGCTCATCCGGACCTTCAACTGCTCGGCGACGGCGGCCGCTTCGCGCCGCTGGCCGCGCCGGTCGACCAGTCCGCCGCGGGTGTCCCGGTCGAGCCGGGCCAGCGTCAGGTTGTCCTGGAGCGAGGCGTCCAGGACCAGCCCCTGGCCCTTGCGGTCCTCGGGCACCAGCCCCAATCCGGCCCGCATCGCGGCCCGGACGTCACCGCGCACCAGCCGTGCACCGGCCACCTCGACGGTGCCGGCGTCGTAGCGGTCCACGCCGAAGACCGCGCGGGCGACCTCGGTGCGGCCGGCGCCGACCAGTCCGGCCAGCCCCACCACTTCGCCGGCCCGGACCTCGAAGTCGATGCCCTCGAAGACCGGCCGGGCCGGCGCGCGGCCGGTCCTCCTGGCACCGTGCCGGGTCAGGCCCCGCACGCGCAGCAGGGGCGGGCCGGGCTCGTCGGAGCGGCGGCGGGGGTACTGCTCGGCGATGTCCCGGCCGACCATCAGCCGGATCAGTTCCTCCTCGCCGGTGGCGGCGGGCACCTCGTCGATCGAGCGGCCGTCGCGCAGGACGGTGACCCGGTCGCCGAGAGCACCGATCTCGTCGAGGTGGTGGGTGATGAAGATGATGCCGACGCCGGCCTCGCGCAGTTCGCGGACGATGCCGAAGAGCGTCTCCACCTCTTCGGAGGTGAGCACCGCGGTCGGCTCGTCCATGATCAGGACGCGGGCGTCGAGGCTGAGGGCCTTGGCGATCTCGACCATCTGGAGCCGGGCGATGCCGAGTTCGGCGACCGGGGTGTTCGGGGAGACGTCGAGCCGCACCCGGCGCAGCAGGTCGGCGGCGCGGGCGCGCATCGTCTTCTTGTCGATCAGGCCGAGCGCGGTGCGCGGTTGGCGGCCCAGGAAGACGTTCTCGGCGACGGTCAGCCCGGGGACGAGGTTGAACTCCTGGTAGATGGTGGCGATGCCGAGCCGCTCGGCGTCCTGCGCGGAGCGGATCTGCACCTCGCGGAGCCCGTCGGACTCCGCTTCCCCGGCGACGAGGATGCGGCCACTGTCGGGGCGGTGGGCGCCGGAGAGCATCTTGATCAGGGTGCTCTTGCCGGCGCCGTTCTCGCCGAGCAGGACGTGCACCTCGCCGGCGCGCAGGCTCAGGTCGACGCCGTCCAGTGCGCGGACGCCGGGGAACGCCTTGGTCACCCCCTCGACGCGCAGCAGTTCGCGGCCGCCCGGTTCGTCGTCGTTGACGCCGGTCATGCGCTGCCCCTCTCTCCTCGGTGGGTTCCTCGGTTGGCGGGTGGTGTCCGGGCGCGGTGCCCGGGCGGTGGTGCTGCGGTGGGCCCCGACGGGGCGGGGCGGGTTTCCTGGTCGGACCGGCACGTTCCGGTGCCGGTGGGGCGGGTGCGGTCAGGGGGTCGGCGGTTCGCCGCAGGAGCGGCGCGGCACCAGGTGGGCGGGCAGCAGCACGGAGGGGGCGGGGCGGCCCTCGATGCGTGCGAGCAGGGTCTGCACGGCGGCCCGGCCGAGGTCGCGGGTGGGCTGGGCGATGGCGGTCAACGGCGGGTCGGTGTGCGCGAACCACGGCACGTCGTCGTAGACCACCAGCGCCACGTCGTCGGGGACCCGCAGGCCGCGGGCGCGGAGTTCGTCCATCGCGCCGAGCGCCATGAGGTTGTCGGTGGCCAGGACCGCGTCCGGCGGCTCGGGCAGGTCCAGGAAGTCGCGCATCACCCGGCGGCCGCCGCTGGGTTGGAGGTCGGGGGCGGCGCCGACGCGCTCGTCGGGCAGGGCGATGCCGTGGTCGGCCAGGGCGGTGCGGAAGCGTTCCAGGCGCTCGTCGCCGGTGGGGGTGCCGGCCGGGGCGACGATGATCGCGGGGCGGCGGCGGCCGAGCGCGGCGAGGTGGGCGGCGAGGTCGGTGAGCGCGGCCCGGCCGTCGGCGCGGACGCAGGGGGCGTCGATGCCGGGGACGGTCCGGTCCAGGAGGACGAGCGGGGTGCCGGAGGCGACGACCTCGCCGAGCATCGCCGAACCGGTGCCGGCGGAGCTGACCAGCAGGCCGTCGATCCGGCGGTCGAGCAGGGTGCGGATGTAGTCGTCCTGTTGGGCGGGGCGCTCGCCGGCGTTGCCGATGACGAGGCTGTAGCCGAGGCCGCGGGCGGCGTCCTCGACGGCGTCGGCCAGTTCGGTGAAGAACGGGTTGGTGAGGTCGCTGATCACCAGGCCGAGCGTGCCGGTGCGGGCGGTGCGCAGGGCGCGGGCGACGTTGTTGGGGCGGTAGCCCAGTTCCTTGACGGCGGCGAGCACCCGCTCGCGGGTTTCGGCGACCGGGCTGTTGCCGTTGAGGACCCGGGAGACGGTGGCGACGGAGACGCCCGCCCGTTCCGCCACGTCCTTGATGTTCGCCATGGCTCCGTCGCCGTCCTGTCGCTCTGCCGCTCTGCCGCTCTGCCGTCCCGCCGGGTGCGGGGCGTGTCGTGTAATCGATTACGCGTCACACGTGAGGGCTACGAAATCGATTACACGGCGGGTGCGTCAAGACTCCGCCCCTGTGGCCTGCGTCACGCCGCGCGGTCGGCGGGGCCTCGGAGCGGGCTCGGGAACGGCGAAGGGCCGCACCCCGTGACGGGGTGCGGCCCTCGTTGCCACCGGTGTCGAAGGCGGCCGGTCAGGCGCCCTCGGCGGCCCGAGGTGCCTCAGGCGACGGTCAGCGTGACCTCGATGTTGCCACGGGTGGCGCTGGAGTAGGGGCACACCTGGTGCGCCTTCTCCACGAGGTCCTTGGCGGTGGCCGCGTCGACGTTGGGGATCGAGGCGACGATCTCGACGGCGAGGCCGAACGCGCCCTCGGGGGTCTTGCCGATGCCGACCTTGGCGGTCACCCGGGAGCCGGAGACGTCAGCGTTCTCCCGGCGGCCGACGACGCTGAGCGCGCCCTGGAAGCAGGCGCTGTAGCCGGCCGCGAAGAGCTGCTCCGGGTTGGTGCCGGCGCCGCTGCCACCCTGCTCCTTGGGCGGGTTGACGACGACGTCGAGCTTGCCGTCGTCGCTGGCGACGCGGCCGTCGCGGCCGTTCTCGGCGGTGGCGACGGCGGTGTAGACGACGTCGACGGTCTGGATGGACATACCGATCCTCCTGTGGTTCGCCGCGACTCGCGCCCACTCATCGCGACGGCTTGTCGATGAGCCTAACGGGCCGCGGCACCAGGAGGGGAGGCGAGTCTCACAGTGCGGAGGCCGGGCCGGCCGGTGCACCGCGGCGAGGGGCGCCGGCCGCCAGGAGCACCGCCACCCGGGCCGCGCGCTCCCGGGCCACCTCCGCGACGAGGCGGCGGGGGCGGCGGGGCAGAAGCGTCCGGCCGGGCCCGGGCGACGCCCGGGCCCGTCGGCCCACCGGGTCTCAGTCGGCCAGGCTCACGATCATCTTGCCGGTGTTGGCGCCGCGGAGCAGGCCCAGGAACGCGTCGACGCCGTTCTCGATGCCGGAGACCTTGGTCTCGCCGTACTTCAGCTCGCCGGAGCGGATCCAGGCGGAGACCTCCTCGACGAACTGCGGCTGGAGCGCCTGGTGGTCGCTGACCAGCAGGCCCTCCAGGCGGAGGCGCTTGCCGATCACCAGCGGCATGTTGCGCGGGGCGGGGCTGGGCTCGGTGGCGTTGTACATCGAGATCATGCCGCAAATGGCGACCCGGCCATGGACGTTGAGCGTGCTGATGGCGGCTTCGAGGTGGTCGCCGCCGACGTTGTCGAAGTAGACGTCGATGCCGTCGGGGGCGGCGGCCTTGAGCTGCTCGGTGACGTCGCCGTCCTTGTAGTTGAAGGCGGCGTCGAAGCCGTACTCCTCGGTGAGCAGGCGGACCTTCTCGTCGGAGCCGGCGGAGCCGATGACTCGGGAGGCGCCCTTGAGGCGGGCGATCTGGCCGACCTCGCTGCCCACCGCGCCGGCCGCGCCGGAGACGAAGACGGCGTCGCCCTCCTTGAAGTCGGCGACGGCGAGCAGGCCCGCGTACGCGGTCAGGCCCGGCATGCCGAGGACGCCGAGGTAGGCGGTGAGCGGGGCGAGCGAGGCGTCCACCCGCGCGGTGCGGGCGGCGTCCACCACGGCGTGCTCGCGCCAGCCGAGGCCGTGCAGGACGTGGTCGCCGACGGCGAAGCCCTCGGCGCGCGAGGCCAGGACCTCACCGACCGCGCCGCCGTCCATCGGCTGGTCCAGCTGGAAGGGCGGGACGTAGGACTTCACGTCGTTCATCCGGCCGCGCATGTACGGGTCGACGGAGAAGTGGAGGTTCTTGACGAGGATCTGGCCGTCACCGAGCTCGGGCAGCGTGGCCTCGCGGAGCGCGAAGTCGTCGGGGGTGGGCCAGCCCTGGGGGCGGGCGACGAGGTGCCATTCGCGGCTGGTGGTCGGCAGCGGTGCGGACATGAGCGTGATCCTCCAAATGCTTCAGATGCTGAAACAATCATGCGTCTGAATATTTCAGCTTGTCAAGCAATTGGGTATCCTGGTGTGTATGACTGCACGCCCAGACCCGCTGACCGTCGAGGTGGTCGATCTCATCGGCACCGTCGTCGCCCGCTTCCACGAGGAGTACGAGCGGGCCGCGGCCGAGCACTCCCTCACGGGCGCCCAGGCGCGACTGCTGCGGCTGCTGGCGATGGAGTCGATGCCGATGCGCAAGCTCGCCCAGTGCCTGAAGTGCGAGCCGTCGAACGTGACCGGCATCGTGGACCGCCTGGAGTCCCGCGGCCTGGTGGAGCGGCGCCCCGATCCGGCCGACCGCCGGGTCAAGCTCGCCGTGCCGACCACCGAGGGCCAGGCGACGGCCGAGCACCTGCGCACGTCGTTGGACTTCGCCCGCGAGCCGCTGGGCCGGTTGACGGCCGCCGAGCGCACCCTGCTCAAGCAGCTGCTCCAGCGGATGCTGGGGCTGGGCGACGCCCCCGACGCCTCCGACTCCCCCGAGGCCGGCGGGCCGGCCGAGGGGCCCGGCCGCGGCGGGGCGTGACCGCGCCGGGGCGTGACCCGGCCGCGGAAGTGGCCCAGGAAGACCGCGCCCGAATGTCCCCACCGACCGGGCCGCCGGCGGCCTAATCTGGACCGCATGACGCACCAGAGCCCCGCCCGCCACACCGTCGACTTCTACTTCGACCCCATCTGCCCGTTCGCCTGGATCTCCTCGCGCTGGATCCTGGAGGTGGAGCGCCTCCGGGACATCGACCTGCGGTTCAGGGTGATGAGCCTGTCCGTGCTCAACGAGGGCCGCGCGGACCTCCCCGAGAAGTACCGCGAGCTGCTGGACGCCGGCTGGGGACCCGTGCGGGTGTGCGTCGCGGCCGCCCAGGAGCACGGCGAGGAGGTGCTGCGCGACCTGTACACGGCGCTCGGCACCCGCATCCACAAGGACGGCCGCCAGGACACCGCGACCGTCATCGAGGAGGCGCTTGCCGAGGTCGGGCTGCCCGCCGAACTGGCCCGCGCCGCCGCGCAGGACACCTACGACGACGCGCTGCGCAAGAGCCACCACGAGGGCATGGACCCGGTCGGCGAGGACGTCGGCACGCCCACGCTCCACATCGACGGGGTGGCCTTCTTCGGGCCGGTCCTGATGGCCATCCCCCGGGGCGAGGACGCGGCCCGGATCTTCGACGGGGCGCGGCTGCTCGCCGGCTACGACCGGTTCTTCGAGCTGAAGCGGACCCGCACCGGGGAGTTCGACTTCAGCTGACCTCGGTCGACGGTGCCGGGCGCGGCGGCCCCGTGGTCGCCGCGCCCGTCTCCCCTTCCCCGGCCGGCGCGGTCCGCACGCCGCGCAGCAGCACCGGCGCCAGGACCGCCGCGGCGACCATCACGCCCGCCGCGCACAGGACGGCGGCGTGCATGCCGTGCGTGAAGGCATCCCGGGCGGCCGTCAGCAGGGCGTGGCCGGCCCGGCCGGGGAGCCGGCCGGCGACCGCGACGGCCCAGGCCAGGGTTTCGTGTGCCGCGTCGGCGGCCCGGGCCGGGAGGCCGGCGGGCAGCGCGCCCCGGACGTCGTGGCGGTAGAGGGCGCTCCCGATGGTGCCGAGGAAGGCCATGCCCAGGGCGCCGCCGAGTTCGGTGCCCGACTCCAGTACCGCCGAGGCGGAGCCCGCCCGCTCCGGGGGCGCGGCGCCGAGCGCCAGTTCGTTGCCGAGCGACATCACCACCACCAGGCCGGCGGCGTAGACCGCGGCGCCGACCAGGGGGAACCACAGCGGCGAGGACGGCTCCAACCAGGCCAGCGCCAGGAAGCCGACGGCGGCGAGGGCGAAGCCGGCGGCGATGACGTGCGCCCGGTCCAGCCGTCGGGCGAGTGCGGCGGCCAGTGGCGCGACGCCGCCGATGGCCAGCGTCGGCACCAAGTTCCACAGGGCGGCCCGCAGCGGGCTCATCCCCCGTACGGTCTGGAGGTACTGGGTGAGGAACACCGCGCAGCCGACGACCGCGAACATCGCGAGCAGGTTCATCAGGACCGAGCCGCTGAACCCGCGGTGCCGGAAGAGCTCCAGGTCGAGCATGGGGTGCCGGGCGGTGCGCTGGCGCACGACGAAGGCGGCGCCCGCCAGCAGGCCGACGACGAGGGCGGCGACGGGCAGCGGCGCCGGGCCGCTGCGGGCGAGTTCCTTGATGCCGTAGACCGCGGGCAGCATCGCCGCCAGGGAGAGCGCGGACCCCAGGAGGTCGAAGCGGCCGAGGGCCGGGTTCGTGAACTCGGGGAGCAGCAGCGGGCCGCAGACCAGCAGCACCATGGCGGGGGCGTTGACCAGGAAGACCGAGCCCCACCAGAAGTGTTCCAGCAGCAGCCCGCTCAGCACCGGGCCGACGGCGATCCCGCCGGCCGTGGCCGCCGACCAGATGGCGATCGCCTTGCCGCGCTGCCGGTCGTCGCGGAAGAGGTTGCGGATCAGGGCGAGGGTGGACGGCATCAGGGTGGCGCCGCCGACGCCGAGCAGCGCCCGGGCCGCGATGAGCGTGCCGGGGCTGGTCGCGTAGGCGGCCAGGCAGGAGGCGAGGCCGAAGAGGACGGCGCCGCCGAGGAGCAGTCGGCGGCGGCCGATGCGGTCGCCGAGCGCGCCCATCGTGATCAGCAGGCCGGCGAGGACGAAGCCGTAGACGTCGAGGATCCAGAGCTGTTGGACGGCGCTGGGCTCCAGTTGGGCGGTCAGGAACGGCACGGCGAAGTAGAGCACCGAGACGTCCATCGAGACGAGCAGGCAGGGCAGCAGCAGGACGGCCAGGGCGGTCCACTCGCGCCGGCCCGCGGTCGGGGCCGGCGCGCCGGGCGCCCGGCGGGTATACGCAGTAAACGACATGCCGGACAGCGTAAGCAGACCCTGTTTACGGCACAAACACCTTGCGGCAAAAGGGGATTGGGAGTGCATCACACTAGTGCACCTGGCGCGCGACGGTGGCGCCGACGGGGGCGCTGCTACGCTCAACACCGCGCAGATCGCGGGGAGATCCCCTTGAGTGCACTAGTACGGAGGACGTTGCGTGCAGGAGCCCGAAGCACCGCCCTACCGACGGATCGTCGAGGCGATCCGGGCGCGCGTCGACGCCGGTGAGCTCCTCCCGGGCGACCGGGTGCCGTCGACCCGGCGGATCACCCGGGAGTGGGGCGTGGCGATGGCGACCGCCACCAAGGCCCTGACCGCGCTGCGCCAGGAGGGCGTGGTCCGGGTCGTGCCGGGCGTGGGGACGGTGGTCGCCGAACCGGGCGGGCCGGCCGGCGCGGGTGACGCCCCGGCACGCGGGGCGGGAGGGCCGCCCAAGGGCGCGCGGGCGGAGCGGCGGGCGGGGGAGGGCGACGGCGGGCTGAGCCGCGCGCGGATCGTCCGGGCCGGGATCGTGATCGCCGACGCGGAGGGGCTGCGGGCGCTGTCGATGCGGCGGGTGGCGGCCGAGTTCGGGGTCTCCTCGATGGCGCTCTACCGCCATGTCGCCAGCAAGGACGCGCTGGTGCTGCTGATGGCGGACGCCGCGTTCGCCGAGGTCCGGCTGCCGGAGCCGGCGCCGGTCGGCTGGCGGGCCCGGATGGAGGCGGGCGCGCGCCTGCAGTGGGCGCTCTACCGGCGCCACCCCTGGCTCGCCCAGTACCTGTCGATCAGTCGGCCGCAGCCGATGCCGCGGGCGATGGCGGTCATCGAGTGGACCATGGCGGAGGTCACCGGGATGGACCCGGTGACGTTGCTGTACATGGCGGTGACGCTGCTGAACCACGTGCGCGCCACCGCCGCCGGCTTCGAGGACGACCTGGAGGCCGAGCAGCACACCGGGATGGACCGGGGCCAGTGGATGGCCGCCATGGAACCGGCGTACGAGCACATCCTGGAGTCCGGCAGGTATCCCATGTACGCGGGGATCGAGGGCGCCGAGGGGGACGCGGTGACCCTGGACACGCTCTTCGACTTCGGGCTGGCGCGGCTGCTGGACGGGATGGGGCTGCTAGTGGAGGGGCGGGTGGGGTGAGCGGGGCGTGAGGGGTGAGCGCTGATGCGGCGCGTCGGCGGGCGGCTACCCGAGTTTCCCGCGCAGGCGTTGGGCGCGGAGGACCAGTTCGAGTTCGAAGCGGCGGTCCGGGTCGTCGACGTCGTCGCCCCACAACTCGCGGATCTGACGGAGGCGGTAGCGGACGGTCTGCGGGTGGACGCCGAGCCGGGAGGCGATCTCGGGGGCGCCGCCGCGGGTCTCCAGCCAGGCGAGGAGGGTCTCGGCGAGCCGCCGGCCGTGCGTGCGGCCGCAGTCGTCCAGGGGGGCGAGCCGGCGGCGGGTGAGGTCCTCGATCAGCTCGCCCGGCGGTAACAACACCAGCGCCTCGGTGTGCTCGGTGCACTGCAACAGCTCGCCCGCGGGCAGCAGTCCGCGCTCCATCAGGTCGACCGCGGAGGTCGCCCACCGCAGCGACTTGCCGGCGTCCAGCAGCGGCACGGCCGGGCCGATGGCGCCCGACCAGCCGGCCGCTGCGCGGGCCAGCAGTTCGCGGCGGCCCGGGGCCTCCGGCTCCGGCACCACCAGCCGGGGCCGTTCGCACTCCATGTCCAGCAGGATCCCGTCGGCCACCGCCGGCGCCACCGCCCCCCGGTCCGGGCGCAACAGCACGGCCACCGCGACCCGTTCGGGCAGCGGCCAGCCGATCAGGCGGGCGCGTTCGGCGAGCAGCGGACGCGGATCCCCGCGGTCCGCGGCGGGCGCCGCGCCCCGGGCGGGCACGTCGTCGTGGTCAGGCGCCCGGTCCGGCGCCACCGTCCGCTCCGGCGGGGGCGGACCGCCGGGTTCCGGGGGGCCGTGCAAGGTGGCGTCCCGGTGGCGGGGTCGCCCCTCGTCGGCCATCGGGACTGGTGTGGCGAAGAGTTGGTCCATCAGCCGGCGCTGCATCCGCAGACGTTCGCCGGCCTGGCGGGCGGCGGCCTCCGCGTAGCCTCGGACGGATTCGGCGACCAGTCCGTCGAGGTACTCGAAGCCGGACTCGGCCAGTTCGTACATCGCGGGCGCCGGGATGGCGACCTGCTGGCCGATCTCCGCCAGCCGGCGCCAGGCCAGGCGCACCCCCAGCCGGTAGATCGCCTGGAGGACGTCGAGGCTGCGGCCCTGGATGCCCTCGCCGCGGCCGAACTCCTGAAAGACCCGCGGGTGGACGTGCGGGCGCTCCGGGCCGGCGGTGAGGTGGCCGACGAAGTGCTCCAGGGACTGGCGGATGCCCACCAGGGCCCGCGGCTCCCCCGACTCGTCGGGGACCAGCGGCAGTTGCGGGTACGCGCGGCGGATCTCCCGGAAGATCTCCTGCGCCAGCGCGGGGACCTCCTGGAGCGCCAGGGCGGCGAACCGGCACACCTGGGCGGACGGCACCTCCCGCCACGCCGAACGGACCGCGGTCACCACGGCGGCGGCCCCTACGCGCCGGGCCGGCCGAAGGTCACCAGGGGCACGTTCGGCTGCTCGGGGGTGGTTTCCAGGACGGCGACGAGGGCCAGCGCGGCGCCGACGGCCAGGGCGGCGGCGGCCAGCGCGGTCAGCGCGGCGGCGAGCGTGCGGTGCATGGCGCGGCGAT
This sequence comes from Streptomyces lunalinharesii, assembly GCF_039532155.1. Classification (NCBI taxonomy): domain Bacteria; kingdom Bacillati; phylum Actinomycetota; class Actinomycetes; order Kitasatosporales; family Streptomycetaceae; genus Streptomyces; species Streptomyces lunalinharesii. Next base: position 8,870 of record NZ_BAAARK010000022.1, on the reverse strand, counting down.
CCCTTCGTCGGCAGCGGGTACCGGGAGGACGGCGCGGGCCGGTACCAGAAGAGCGGCACGAGGAGCGCGTCGACGGGCCCGCGGCCACGGGTCGAACGGCCCTGCGGCTGGGCGGCCCGCGACGGTCGGGCGGCTCGGGAGACCGGCGGCGGTGCCGCGTTCCCACCGCGCGGCGCCGCTTTGGTCACGGTGCCTGCCGAGTGTGGAAGGGCATTGACGCGCTGTCAAGGGTTCCCTTACGTTCCCGGCCCATGACGCCGCGTCGCGGCGCCGCACGTGCACCAGGGCGTGTTCCCCTCACCGCTTCCAGGAGTGCTCGTATGCGTCGATCCAGGCTTCCCGACCGTCCCCCGGTGGTCCCCACGGCCGCCGCCCGCACCGCTCCCACCGCCCGCACCGCCCCGCCGCTCGCCCTGGCCCTCCTGGGTGCGGGCGTGTTCCTGCTGGTGCTGGCCCCGCTGCTGGCCTGGTACGTGACGCCGCGGGCCGCGGTCACCCCCGTCGACGTCGACGTCACCACGGTCTTCACCGGCACCGGCAGCTACTTCGACACCGGGGCGCTGGCCACCCGGGACCGCCAGCGGATCACCGTCACCCGGCACGTGCTGGGCGACGTCGCGGCGAGCGAGCGCAGCGGGCGGGCCGTCTGGGACGTGTCCACGACGGTCGACACCCCGCGCACGCTGCCCCTGGCGGACCCGCGCCGGGCGTTCGAGTGGACCACCGGCCGCTGGGTCACCGACCGGCGCAGCAACGCCCCGGTGCACTGCTGCGGGGAGCGCCCCACCCGCTTCGACGGGGACGCGTACCTCAAGTTCCCCTTCGCGGTGCAGAAGAAGACCTACCGCTGGTGGGACGACACCCTCGGCGCGGCCGTGCCGCTCCGCTTCGCCGGCACCGTGCAGTTGTCGGGGATCACCGGCTACCGCTTCGCCGGGACCGTGCCGGCGACCCGGACCGGCACCCGGCAGGTGCCCGGGCGGCTGGTCGGCCGGCCCGGGCAGGGCCAGATCCAGGCGGAGCAGTGGTACGCCAACACCGGGATCAGTCTGGTCGTCGAGGAGCGCACCGGCCGGATCGTCGACGCGTCGATCTCGCCGGTCACGACGCTGCGGGCCCCCGGCGCACGGCGCGACGCGGTCGTCCTGCTGCGGGCCCGGGGCCTCGCGTTCACCCCCGCCACCCGTCGGGCCCAGGTCGACCTGGCACGGGCCGACGGCGCGCGGCTGGTCCTGGTCGGGCGGACCCTGCCGGTGACCGCCGGCGCGGCCGGTGGGGTGCTGGCGGTGGCCGGCGGTCTACTGGTGGCCCGGGGCGGCCGGCGGGACGGGCGACGGGGCGGCCGCTTGAGGTGGCGGGGAATCGGCCGGTGACGTGGCCGATTCTCAGCGGCGTGACGAGAAGTCCGGCGGGACCGGAGCGGTTTTTGTCACCCCGGTGAGTAGCCGCGGCCCCGCCCGGCCGCGAACACTGTGCCTCCCAACCGGAACACGCCCCACACCGGGCCGTCCCCACACGGCCCGCTGACCCCGCACCACCCGCTCGCCCCGTACGACCGGCAGGACCCGTACGACCGGCACCTCCCGCTCGCCCCGTACGACCCGTACGCCCCACGCGACTCAGCACGCCCCGCACGACCCGCACGACTCAGCACGCAGTACGTCCCCCACCACAGGTACCGCACCCTGAGACGAGTTGGATCGCTCATGCCGCAGCGCGTCCCCCCTTCCCCACCCCTGCCCACCGCGTTCCCCGCGCCCGCCCCACCCGCAACACCCGTCCCGCCGCCGGCGCTCCGTCCGCCAGCCGCCGCTCCGGCCGCTCCGACCGTTCCGCCCGCTCCCCCGGAACCGGCCGCGGGCACCGCCCCGCTCCCCCACCGGATCGTGTTCCTGGCCCGCCGCGACCTGGGCAACCCCGCCGCCGGCGGCTCCGAGTTGCTGGTGGACCGGATCGCCGGCGGCCTCACCGACCACGGCCACCAGGTGACCCTGCTGTGCGGCGGGCCGGCGTCGACGCGCGACTACCGCGTCGTCTCCGCCGGCGGAGACGCCGGCCACTTCCTGCGCGTCCCCCGGCAGCTGACGCGCACGGCCGGCGGCTGCGACCTGCTGGTCGAAGTCTGCAACGGCCTGCCCTACCTCGCGCCGCTGTGGCACCGCGGCCCGACGCTGTGCCTGGTCAACCACGTCCACACCGACTTGTGGCGGATGCGCTACCCGGCCCCCGCCGCCCGGCTCGGCCGCCGCCTGGAGCACTGGGCACTGGCCGGCACCCACCGCGGCAACCTGATGGTCGCGGTCTCCGACTCGACCGCCGCCGCCCTGGAGGACCTCGGCGTCGCACCCGACCGGATCCGGCTCGTCCACAACGGCGTGGAGGAGCCCGGCCCGCTCGTCCCCGAAGCCCCCGAACCGCTGTTCCTGGCCATGGGCCGGCTCGTCGAGTACAAGCGGATCGACCTGCTGCTACGACTGTGGGAGCGGGTCCGGCCGGTCACCGGCGGCCGGCTGGTGATCGTCGGCGACGGACCGGAACGCGCCCGGCTGACCGCGCTGGCCGGCCCCGACGTCACCTTCACCGGCCGGATCTCCGAACAGCGCAAACACCAACTGCTGTGCTCCGCCTGGCTGTTGCTGCACCCCTCGCTCGTCGAGGGCTGGGGCCTGGTGGCGATGGAGGCCGCCGCGCGCCGCACCCCCACCGTCGGCTTCGACATCCCCGGCCTGCGGGACTCCGTCCAGGACGGCACCACCGGGCTGCTGGCCCGCGGCGAGAGCGCCTTCGCCGCACACTGGTGCACCCTGGGCCTGAGCGCCCGGCGGCGGCACGCCCTGGGCGCCGCCGCCGCCGACCGCGCCGCCCGCTTCAGATGGAGCCGGACCGTCCGCAGCTTCCGGGCGGTGGCCACGGAGGCGTACCTCCAGCCGCCCCCCGGGCGGTGACCGCCCCGTGCGCGACCCCTCGCTGCGCAGGTCCCTCGCCCTCTTCCGGGCCTTCCTGAACGAACCGACCGACCCCGACCACTGCTACCGGCTGCTCGCCGAGGACGCCGCCGACCAGGTCGAACGGTACGCCCCGCTGCACGGCGCGGTGGTCGCCGACGTCGGCGGCGGCAGCGGCCACTTCACCGAGGAGTTCCGCCGCCGCGGCGCCCACGGCTACCTCTTCGAACCCGACAGCGCCGAACTCACCGCCCGCGGCCGGGCCCCCGACGGCGCGGTGCGCGCCGACGGCTACCTGCTGCCGCTCGCCGACGGCACCGCCGACGTCTGCTTCTCCTCCAACGTCCTGGAGCACGTGGCCGACCCGCAGACGTTCCTCAGCGAACTGGTGCGGGTCACCCGCCCCGGCGGCCTGGTCTACGTGGCGTTCACCAACTGGCTCTCCCCCTGGGGCGGCCACGAGACGGCGCCCTGGCACTACGCGGGCGCCGCACGGGCCCGCCGCCGCTACCACCGGCGCACCGGCCACCCGGCCAAGCACACCCTCGGCGAGAACCTCTTCGCCGTGCACGTCGGGCGCACCCTGCGGCAGGTCCGCGCCCGGGACGACGTCGCGATCGTCACCGCCCGCTCCCGCTACGCCCCGTTCCTCGCCGAGACCATCCCCCGACTCCCCGGCGTCCGCGAGATCGCCACCTGGAACCTCCTCCTCATCCTCCGGCGGTTGCCATGACCCAGACGCTGAAGACGTCCCCGTCCCCCGGAGCGCCCGACTCCGGCGGCCCCCGGGACACCGCCCCCGCCCCACCGCCCGACGCCCCCCGCCGCAGGCGCTGGCTGCTGGCGTTCTGGGCCACCGTCCTGGTCGCGTTCCTGGCCCCCTCGCCGGGGAAGATGACGTTCGAGACGAAGCTGGGCGTGGCCACCGACCCGTGGCGGTTCCTCGCCGACCTCGGTCATCTGTGGCACGACCGGGCCGGGTTCGGCGGCCTCGCCGACCAGTACGTCGGCTACGCCTTCCCCTCCCTCCCGTACTACGGCGCCGCGCACCTCGTCCACCTGCCGGTCTGGCTCGCCGAACGCCTGTGGATGTCGCTGATCGTCACCACCGCCTTCTGGGGCGCGCTGCGGCTCGCCGAACGGTTGTGCGCCGGCACCCCGCCCACCCGGCTCCTGGGCGCCGCCTGCTACGCCCTGTGGCCCGCGTTCACCATCGTCATCGGCTCCACGTCCGCCGCCGCACTGCCGGGCGCCCTGCTGCCCTGGGTGCTGCTGCCGCTCACCGACCACCGGCTCGGCGCCCGCACGGCGGCGGCCCGCTCGGCGCTGCTGGTGGCCTGCATGGGCGGCGTCAACGCCGCCTCCACCCTGGCGTCCCTGCTGCCCGCGCTGCTGTACCTGCTCTCCCGGGCCGGGCCGCGCCGCCGCGCCCTGCTCGCCCGGTGGCTGCCGGGCGTCGTACTGGCCACCGCCTGGTGGGTGGTGCCGCTGCTCCTCCTGGGCCTGCACGGCGAGAACTTCATGCCGTTCATCGAACAGGCCGACACCACCACCGGCACCATGTCCGCCACCGAACTGCTGCGCGGCGCCGGCAACTGGGTCGGCTACCTCAACTTCGGCGAACCCTGGCTGCCCGCCGGCTGGACCATGACCGGCAACGCCGTCGCGGTCGCCGGCTCGGCCCTCGCCGCCGCCCTCGGCCTGGCCGGCCTGGCCCGCCGCGACCTGCCCGAACGCCGCTGGCTGCTGCTGACCGTGCTGACCGTCGCACTGATCACCCTGGCCGGCTACGGCGGCGCCCTCGGCGGACCACTGCACGGCCCCTGGCAGGACTGGCTGAACGGCTGGCTGCGCCCGTTCCGCAACATCTACAAGTTCACCCCCGGCCTCGGCCTGGCGCTCGCCCTCGGCCTCAGCCACCTCCTGGGCACCGCCCGCTGGGCGGGCACCGGACGCCGCGGCACCCGCCTGCCCACCCGCCGGCTCCCCGCCGCCCTCACCGCGCTCCTCGTCCTGCCCGCCCTCGCCCTGCCCTACCTGGGCGGCACCGTCCTCCAGCCCGGCGCCTTCCGCCAACTCCCCACCTACTGGCAGCAGACCGCCGACTGGCTGGGGGACCACACCCACGGCAGCCGCTCCCTGGTCGTCCCCGCCACCGCCCACGGCCTGTTCACCTGGGGCTCCCCCATCGACGACCCCCTCGACGTGCTCGCCCGGTCCCCGTGGGCGCAGCGCGACTTCGTGCCGTTCGGGACACCCGGCTCGCGCCGCGCCCTGGACGCCGTCGAACAGGCCCTGCTCACCGGCGCCGACGTCCCCGGCCTGCGCGACTACCTGCACCGGGCCGGCATCCACGACGTCGTCGTCCGCAACGACCTCGACCCCGACCAGATCGGCTACGTCCCCCCGCAGACCGTGCGGCGCACCCTGGAGGCGTCCGGCTACCGCAAGGTCGCCGCCTTCGGACCGCTCACCACCGGCGGCCGGATACCCGCCGAAGCCCCCGTCCAGGTCCAGGGCCTCTACCCGCGCCAACGCGCCGTCGAGGTCTACCGGCCGCAGGGCGTCCCGGAACCCGGCCCCGTCACCGCCCCCGCCGCCGCGGACACCGCCCGGCTCAGCGGCGGCCCCGAAGCCCTCCTGCAACTCTCCGCCGACCCCGCGCTGCGCGACCGCGCCACCGTCCTCGCCGGCGACCCCCACCCCGGCGTCGGCACCCCGCCGCTGCAACTCACCGCCGACGGGCTGCGCCGCGCCGACACCCGCTTCGGCCTGGTCAACAGCAACACCTCGTACACCTACACCGCCGACGAGCGAAACCTCCCCGGCAGCCTCCAGGACCCCGGCCGACCACCCCGGCAGATCCTGCCGACCACCGGCACCGACCACCAGACCACCGCCGTCCTGCGCGGCGCCGCCTCGGTCACCGCGTCCTCCAGCGGCAACTGGCTCTTCCACCTACCGCAGTACGACCCCGTCAACGCCTTCGACGGCAACCCCGACACCGCCTGGGCGGAGGGCAGCGCCGGCAACCCCGTCGGCCAGTGGATCCGCATCGCCTTCACCACGCCCACCACCCTCCCCGACCACCTCTTCGTCACCCCCCTGCCCGGCGACGGGCTGCGCGCCGCCCCCACGGCCGTCCGCATCCAGACCGACCGCGGCAGCGCCGACAGCACGCTGCGCCCCGACGGCTCCCGCCAACAGGTCAAGGCCCCGGCCGGCAAGGCGACCTGGCTCCAACTCACCCTCACCGGCTCGCAGTCCCCACGTGCCGGCCTCTCCGGCGCCGGCTTCACCGACATCGCCATCCCCGGCGTCCAGGTGACCCGGATGCTCCAACTCCCCACCGACGCGACGCACTCCGACGCCCCCTCCCAGGTCATCTCCCTCCACCGGGGCAGCGACCCCGGGGGCCTCTCCCCGGTCTCCGCCGAGGTCGGCCTGCACCGCCAGTTCTCCACCGCCCGCACCGCCCCGTACGCCGTCACCGGCACCGCGCTCGCCGTCCCCGGACCCGCCCTCGACCGGCTCCTCGACAAGGTCGCCCCCGAGCAGAAGGACCGCATCACCGCCACCGCCGACTCCACCAGCTTCGGCTTCGGCCAGTCCCTCAGCCCCCGCAACCTCGTCGACGGCGACCTGACGACGGCCTGGATCGCCGGCGCCAAACCCACCATCCACCTGCGCTGGCCCGGCAAGAAGAAGATCGACCAGATCGTGCTCGCCGCGGCCGGCGGCATCTCCACCCGCCCCGAGCAGATCCAACTCAACTCCCCCTACGGAGCGGCCACCGCCGGCGTCGACGACAACGGCCTGGCCCGCTTCGACCCGATCACCACCGACCGCCTCGACATCACCATCAGCAAGGTCAAGGAACTCACCCTCAGCAACCCCGTCGCGGGCCAAGCCCTCCAACTCCCGGTCGGCCTCAGCGAGGTGTACGTCCCCGCCCTCGACGCCTACCGCACCCCCCGACCGGCGCCCGGCGAACGGTTCTCCCTCCCCTGCGGCCAGGGGCCCGCACTGGCCGTCGACGGCATCCTCTACGCGACCGAGGCCAGCGGCACCGTCCGCGACCTCACCGACCGCCGCCCCCTCACCGTCCGCCCCTGCGGCCCCGCCGTCACCCACGGGCAGCTGCCGATGCGCGCCGGTCAACACCGCGTGGAGGCCGGTGACCAGGGCCCGTTGGCCCTCACGGACGTCACGCTCAGCCGAGGAACGACGACCACCGCCACCCGCGCCCCGGGCGACAGCCGGTCGGCGGGCACCCCCGTGCGCTCCGCGCCCGCCCCGGCCCGGACCGCCACCGCCGAGGACTTCACCGGCGACCACCGCACCGTCGCCCTGGGCGCCGGCCCGGCCGCCTACCTCCAACTCCACGAGAACGCCAACGACGGCTGGCACGCCACCCTCGACGGCCGGGAACTCACCCCGCTCCGCATCGACGGCTGGCAACAGGCGTTCCTCGTCCCCGCCGGCGCCGGCGGCACCGTCGAACTCACCTACGGCCCGGCCACCGCCTACCACCTGGGCCTCGTCGGCGGCGTCCTGGGCCTCGTCCTGCTCCTCGCCGCCGCCCTGCTCCGCCGCACCCCCCGCACCCCACCCCCCGCACCGCAGCAACCACCCGCCCCGTCCTGGGTCGTGGGCGCGCTCGCCCTGACCGCGGTACTGGCCCTGGCGGCCGGCCCGTACGCACTGGTCGTCCTGCCCCTGGCCCTGCTGGCGCGGCTCCGGCCACGGGTGCTGGCGCCACTGGCCGGCGCGGCGATGCTCGCCGCCGGCATCACGGCCGCCCTCGGCGCCGGCCACCCGGTCGCCGAGCGCCAGGGCGCCTTCAGCCCCCTCGCCCAGGCCCTGGCCCTCCTCGCCCTCGCCGCGGCCGTCATCACCCTGCCGACGGCCGCCCCCGGGATCACCGACACCGGCGAAGAGGCCGGCACCGCGCCCACCGCCCCAGGGGCCGGAGCCGTCGCCGGAACGGGACCCGGGGCCGTCGCCGGACCAGGAACCGGGACCATCGCCGGACCAGGAACCGGGACCGAAGCGGGAACCGACGCCGCGCCGCCGGGCACTACGGCGCCGTCAGCCACCAGCACGCCACCACGGCCCACGGATGATGCCGGTGCTCCGTCCACCGGTCGGGAGGACACCCCCCGATGACCGCCCGGCTCCCCTTCCCCCTCGTGGACGAGATCTCCCGACACTGCCTCCAGGACGACACCCCGGAGACCGTCCACATAGAGGTGCACCTCCCCGGCCAACTCGACCACGAGGGCCTGCGCACCGCGTTCCACCAGGCCCTCGCCCGCCATCCGCGGGTCCTCGTGCGCCAGTCACCGACCCGCTGGTGGCACCGCCACTACAGCTGGCAGCTCGCGCCCGCACCGGACGGGGACCCGGTCGCCTTCCCGCCGCCCGGCCCCGACGCCCTCGCCCGGGCCCGGACCCGTGCGCTCACCGACTGCCCTCCCCTGGACGCCGCACCCCCCGTCCGCCTGGAGGCCGTCGACCCCCCGCACACCACCGACGACCACCAACCGGCCGCCCCCACCGGCACCGTGCTCCTGCTCACCCTCCACCACACCGCCCTGGACGCCCCCGCCGGCCTCCGCATCCTGGCCACCACCGCCGACCTGTACCGCGAGGCAACACGGCCCGGCCCGGCCCCCACAACGCCAACGCCACGAGCCACACAGCCAACCCCGCCAGCCCCATCAGTCCCTCCACTCCCACCAGTCCCTCCACCCCCAGCAGTCGCATCACCCCACCCATCAACCCCCTTAGCCGCACCGCCCCCCTACCGCCCCGGGCTCCTCACCCGCCCCGCCCGCCTGGCCCCCGACCACACCGCCACCACCGCGTCCCCACGCCGCCCTTGCCGTCCGACACCGGACGCCCGGCGCTCGAGGTCCAGGG
>NZ_BAAARK010000021.1:0-164654 GCF_039532155.1 Streptomyces lunalinharesii | reverse complement strand
CAGTGGCGACAGCCTCGCCAGCCCGACCGACATCATCGTGACGCCGCCGAACGAGACCCACAGCGTCGACCTGAAGTGGCCGGCGGACGCCCTGAAGCTGGGCGGCTCGTACGACGAGAGCATCCAGGTCCACCCGGTCGGCATCGCCAACTGACCGCCGTGCACGGTTGGCTCTCACGGGCGGACCCGCGGTGGCGCACGCGGGAGCACGTGCAGGGCTCGCCGGTACCAGTACCAGTACCAGTACCGGCAGCGCACAAGGACGGTTGGCAGTACGCCGAGCCGGCAGGTCACAACGGACCTGCCGGCTTCCGGCTTTCGGCATCCGGTCAAGGGTGCGTCCTGCGAAGTCGACGCGCTCCGGCATGACGTCTCATGGACCACCAGCGCGGCCGACGGCGCGACGGCCGCGTCACGGGGCGGTCCCAGCGTGCCGCCGCCCTCCTCACCGGAACGGAATCGGCAGCCCCCGTTCCCCCTCCGGCCGCGCACCGAAGATCCGTCGTTGGGCCGGCTCGATCCGGACGTCGTGGATCCCCGCCTCCCGCCGGCGCATCAGCCCCGACGCGTCGAACTCCCACAGCTCGTTGCCGTAACTCCGCCACCACTGGCCGCTGGTGTCCCGGCTCTCGTACTGGAACCGCACCGCGATCCGGTCCCCCGCGTACGACCAGAGCTCCTTGCGCAGCGCGTAGTCCAGCTCCCGGTCCCACTTGCCGCGCAGGAACGCGACGATCTCGGCGCGCCCGGTGAGGAAGGCGTCCCGGTTCCGCCAGATCGAGTCCTCGGTGTACGCGAGGGCCACCCGCTCGGGGTCGCGGGTGTTCCAGGCGTCCTCGGCGGCCTGGACCTTCTGCCGTGCGGTCGCCTCGTCGAACGGGGGGAAGGGGGGTCGGGGTGCGGTCGCGGTCATGGCATGACTCCCGTCTGCGTGGACATGGGTGCGGCCCCGGAGAACGAGCGTTCTCCGGGCACTCGGCTAGTCTAGAGAACGAACGTTCTCCCGGGAAGGCAGGCCCCTGTGACGGCCCACGACGATGCCCACGGCGATGTCCACGCCGATGTCCGCGCCGACGTCCACGCCGACGTGCGGACGCGGATCCTCGATGCCGCGGAACGGCTCTTCTACGCGCGCGGCATCCAGGCCGTCGGCATGGACGAACTCCGCACCGCCGCCGGCGTTTCCCTCAAGCGGCTCTACGGCACGTTCCCGGCCAAGCACGACCTCGTCGAGGCGTACCTCCGCCGCCGCGACGCCCGCTGGCGGGCCGACCTCGCCGTTTACGTGTCCGCGCGCGGGGATGCGGGAGCCGGGACGGACACGGGTGCGGGTGTGGGTGCGGGTGCGGGTGCTGCTGTGGCTGCGGACGCTGGCGCCGGCACCCCGGAGGACCGGATCCGCGCCGTCTTCGACTGGCTCGCGGCGTGGTTCGCCGCCCCGGACTTCCACGGCTGCGCCTTCATCAACGCCTACGGCGAACTGGGCCATACGGCGGAGGACGTAGCCCGGGCCACCCGCGACCACAAACGCGCTCTGCACGCCTACCTCACCGACCTCGTGCGCCCGTTGAACCACCCCACCCCCACCGTCCTGGCGACCCAACTGGCCCTCCTGGTCGACGGCGCCATCACCGCCGCCGCGATATCGGGCGACCCCACGTCCGCGGCCCCGGCCGCGGCGGCGGCACAGGTGTTGGTCGGGGCCTCCGCGGCCTCCCCCTCGTAATTGAACACAAAAGGAACGCCCGGCCGGTTTATTGCGCGAGATGACCCGGCGGTGTTGTCAGTGCCGTGTGCCAAAGTGGACCCAGCAGATGAGCTGGGTAGCAATGGGGGAGGGGCTCACCATGCCATTGGCGGACGAGGTGGCAGCGTGCCACGAGGGCCGACCGAATCCGGCCGCACTGGTCGGTGAATTCCGGCGCACGATCGTGATACTCCCGATCGTCGACGACGCATTCCTCACGGCCGAGTTGGACGGAATTCGCTGGCTTTATGCATTCAGCGACGAGGATGCCTTGTCCAGTTTTGCCGCGGAACGCGGCGGCGAATCGGAGCCGGAGTTGCGGTACGTGTCCATGGTCGGCGCCCGGGTCCTCGACGTGCTGGTTCCCGCCATCGAGGGGCCCGTTGGCGTGGCCCTGGACGTCGGGAGCGAGCAAGGCATGGTTTTCCCGCCGGTATCCGGAATCGTCCCGGATCGCGTTGCGGTGGACGCGCACACCGCCCCGGCCACCGCCTCGTCTGCTGACGCAACGGGCGCCACGCACATCTAGGGGAGATCGTTCATGGGGCTCATAGAGGGAAGCGGCTACCGCACCGATCCGGAGGCTTTCGAACAGCTCACCAAGGGCATAACGGCGGCGATCAGTGAACTGAAGGAGCTGGGATTCGACATTGAAGCCCAACTCGGTCGTGGCTTCGACAGGTTGTCCTTGGATGCGACGGAATGCGGCGATGACGGCCTGGCATCGGTCTTCTCGTCGTTCTGCGACCGCTGGGGTTGGGGCGTCCACAACCTGATGCAGGAGGCCAACGACTTCTCCAAGAAGCTGGGGCTCACCGCAGGCAACTACTACGAGCAGGAGCAGTACGCCTCCGACATCCTCAAGCAGGGCGTGAACGCCGCGGTCGGCGACCCGAACAAGACGGCGGAGGAGCTTCACGGGACGTCCTGGAGCAAGCTCGGCAACGACACCGTCGACGCGTACACGAAATGGGACTGGGACCCGAATTCGCAGGCCTCGCACGAGTCGTACCAAAGGACCGACAAGGCCGCCGAGCAGTTCGGGCACGACGTGACGTCGATCCCGGACCGGCTGGCCAACGGCGGCGAGGACCCAGCCGACACCACCGCGAAGCTCCAGGAACCGCGGCAGACCCACGGGGGCAGTGAGAAGTGAGCGTGTTCGGGGACGGCCTCAACAAAATCGCCGACGGGGTCGGCGAGTTGACCGACGCCGTGGAGCGCGGCGCCGGCAAGGCCGTGGAGTTCGGGGCCGACAAGCTGGGCGACAGCCTGGAGATGGTCGGAGCCGACGGCGCCGCGGACACGGTCCGCTCAGGGGGCGACAAGCTGGCCGGCGCGCTGGGCGCCCACGTCGACGAGCGGCAGCTCGGCGAGACCGAAGACCCCAAACAGCTCATCCACGGGGACGTCGAGAAGCTCGACGAAACCGCCTCCCACCTGAAGGACTTCGCGGCGGCGTTCAACCGCGTCGCCGACGGCATGCGCAAGCTGGGTTCCGGCCAACACTGGTCCGGCCAGGCCGCCGACGCCTTCCGCGAGGCGTTCGAGATGCACCCCAAGCAGTGGATGCACGCCGCCGACGCGTGCGACGACGCGCACAAGGCGCTCCAGGGCTACGCGGAAACGGTCTCCTGGGCACAGGGCCAGGCGTCCTCGGCGATCGAGAAGTACCGCCGGGCGCAACAGGACCGGGAGAGCGCCCTGCACGCCTGGAAGGGGAAGGTCGATGCGTACGTGGCGCAGGGCCGGCGCTACGAGGCGGCCGTCGCCCAGGGCCAGGACGCCGGCCCGCAGCCGACGCCGCCCGGCGACTTCGTGGACCCGGGCACCGAGGGCCGCGAGGCCGCCCAGGACATGATCAAGAACGCCCGCAGCCAGCGGAACGAGGCCGCCGAGCGGGCCCGCACCGCCCTCAAGGGCGCCCTGACGCACGCCCCCGACAAGCCGCAGTTCACCGACCTGGCCGGCGCGGGCCTCCAGGACGGCGCCAAGGCGTTCGCCATCGAGCACATGCACCTCGCCGGCGGCGTTGCGAAAGCCGGCATCGAGACCCTGAACCTCGCCCGCAAGGTCAACCCCCTCGACCCCTACAACATCGCCCACCCCTTCCAGTTCAGCGCGAACGTCTCCACCACCCTCCTCGGCCTGGCCCAGGCACCCCTGCACCCGGTCGAGACGGCCAAGGGCATGCTGGGCTCGGGGTGGGGCAGCGATCCGGCGGAGGCGTACGGCACGTTCCTCGGCAACCTCGTGGGGGGCAAGGGGGCCGGGGGGCTGGCCAAGGGGGCGGTGCGGGCGGGCGCGAAGGACGCGTTCAAGGGCGCCGCCCGCAACGCCGCGAAGGAGGGCGGCAAGCGGACGGTGCGCGACCGCTTGCGTACCGCCTGGTGCAAGACCTTCGGCAGCGACCCCATCGACATGGCCACCGGCCGCATGATCCTGCCGCAGACCGACGTCGCCCTGCCCGGCGGCCTGCCGCTCGCCTTCACCCGCACCTTCGAGTCGTCCTACCGCACCGGCCGCTGGTTCGGCCGCACCTGGATGTCCACGCTCGACCAGCGCCTGGAGATCGACGCCGAGGGCGTCGTCCTCATCGGCGAGGAGGGCGACTTCCTCCTCTACCCGCACCCCGCCGTCGGCGTTCCCACCCTCCCCCTCGAAGGCGACGGCGCCCCGCTCGCCCGCACCCCGGACGGCGACTACTTCCTCGTCGACCACGTCACCGGCATCCGCCGCTACTTCACCACCCACACCGAGAACCTCGCCCTCCTCGACGAGATATCCGACCGCCACGGCAACCACCAGACCTTCGACTACACCGAAGACGGCACGCCCACGGCGATCAACCACAGCGCCGGCTACCGCCTCCTGCTGACCACCGAGGCGACCCCCGAGGGCGACCGCATCACCGCCCTCCACCTGGCCGGCGCCGCCCCCGACGGCACCGACCAACTCCTGGCCACCTACGGCTACGACGCCTTCGGCAACCTCACCACCGTCACCAAGCCGGCCTCCGACCGCCCCCTCGGCTTCACCTACGACGACGACGGCCGCATCACCTCCTGGACCGACACCAACGGCAGCAGCTACACCTACGCCTACGACGAGGCGGACCGCTGCACCTCCCAGGGCGGCATCGCCGGCCACCTGCGCGCCCGCTACGCCTGGGGCGACCCGGACCCGACGACGGGCCTGCGCACCAACCGCTTCTTCAACTCCCAGGACCAGCTGACCACTTACCAGGTCAACGACCACCACCAGATCGTCGCGACCACCGACCCGACCGGCGCCACCACCCGCACCACCCGCGACACCAAGCACCGCGTCCTGTCCACCACCGACGCCCTCGGCCGGACCACCCGCTTCACCTACGACGACGACGGCCGCCCCACCACCGTCAGCCTCCCCGACGGCACCACCTCCACCACGGTCTACGACGCCCACGGCAACCCCCTCAACGTCACCGGCCCCGACGGCACCACCTGGGCGCACACCTACAACGCGCACGGCCACCGCGTCGCCACCACCGACCCCGCCGGCGCCACCACCACCTACACCCACGACGCCCGCGGCAACCTCGCCTCCGTCACCGACGCCCTCGGCAACACCACCCACCTCACCTGCGACGCCGCCGGCCTCCCCCTCTCCGTCACCGACCACCTGGGCCACACCACCCACTACCGCCGCGACGCCTTCGGCCGCACCACGTCGATAACGGACCCCCTCGGCGCCACCACCCACCTCCAGTGGACCGTCGAAGGCAAACTCGCCACCCGCACCGACCCCACCGGCGCCACCGAAACCTGGACCTACGACGGCGAGGGCAACCGCCGCACCCACACCGACGCGGTCGGCCAGACGACGCACTTCTCCTACACCCACTTCGACCTGCTCGCCGCCCGCACCGACCCCGACGGCGTCCGCTACGAGTTCGCCCACGACACCGAACTCCGCCTCACCCAGGTCACCAACCCCCAGGGCCTCACCTGGAACTACACCTACGACGGCGCCGGCCGCCTGACATCCGAATCCGACTTCGACGACCGCGTCCTGGCCTACACCCACGACGCCGCAGGCCAACTCGCCACCCGCACCAACGCGTTGGGCGAGGTCACGACCTACACCCGCGACACCCTCGGCCGCATCACGGAGAAGAACGCCGCGGGCCTGGTCACCACCTACGCGCACGACCCCGCCGGCAACCTTCACCAGGCCGCCAACCCCGACGCCACCGTCACCTACACCCGCGATGTCCTGGGCCGCGTCCTGACCGAAACGGTCAACGACCGCACCATGACGTTCACCTACGACGTCCTCGGTCGCCGCACCTCCCGCACCACCCCCACCGGCCACCACACCACCTACACCTACGACGCGGCCGGCAACCGCACCGGCATGGACATCGCCGGCCACCTCTTGCAGTTCCAGTACGACGCCACAGGCCAGGAACTCACCCGCACCATCGGCAACAACCTCCACCTCACCCACACCTGGGACCCCACCGGCCGCCTGACCAGCCAGTCCCTCTCAGCAGCACCCACCGACCCCACCGGCACCGCCCAGGCAGAGCTCCAACAGGTCCTCCAACGCGCCTACACCTACCGCCCCGACGGCCACCTCACCGCCATCGACGACTCCCACACCGGCCGCCGCACCTTCGACCTGGACCGTGCGGGTCGTGTCACGGCGGTCCACGCCACGGACTGGACGGAGTCGTACGCGTACGACGCGGCGGGCAACCAAACCCACGCCATCTGGCCCGACCGCCACCCCAACCCCGCAGCTCGAGGCGGCCGCACCTACACCGGCACCAACATCACCCGCGCTGGCCGCATCCGCTACGAACACGACCCCCTGGGCCGCGTAATTCTCCGCCAAAAAACCCGCCTATCTTGCAAACCAGATACCTGGCATTACACCTGGAACACTGATGACCGCCTCACCTCGGTTATCACCCCCGACGGCACCACGTGGCGCTACCTCTACGACCCCTCCGGCCGCCGAATAGCCAAACAACGCCTCGCCGTTGACGCCACCACCGTCGCTGAGCAATCTGACTTCACCTGGGACGGCCCCACCCTCACCGAACAATCCACCCACGCACCCGGTCGCCCAGATGCTCTATCCCTAACTTGGGACCACCAGGGCCTGGCTCCCATCAGCCAAATCGAACGCAAAGCGGCTAACCTGGGCAATGACCCTCAACGGGTAATGGATCAGCGTTTCTTCGTGATCGCCACGGACCTGGTCGGCTCGCCCACCGAACTCTTCGAGACCTCCGGTTCGATCGCCTGGCGCAGCTGCGCCACCCTCTGGGGCACCACTACCTGGAATCGCGAGGCGATAGCCTACACCCCACTGCGATTCCCCGGCCAATATTTCGACCCTGAAACCCAACTTCACTACAACTTCCACCGCTACTACGATCCAATAAGTGGCCGCTACCTCAACGCAGACCCCTTCGGTCTCGCACCGGCGCCCAACCCTGTTGCGTACGTCCATAACCCACACATGTGGACAGACCCCCTAGGTTTGGCGCCATGCGGCCGGAGCGTGGACTATATGGAGGACAGTGGTATACCTGCTGGATCTCCCGTTACACACGGAGAAAATGGGACTCTCATCGGTTCAGACGGCTCCAGTCGTCGTAACTTCCAGAATGTACTCAACATGGGTGAACACGATGTCGTGGCGCATGGCTCAAGGGACGGCTTCCTGGATCTCCCAGAAGGTCCTGTAAACGGTGGGCAAATAGTCGACGCTGTCATTAACAACCCTCACTACCGTGGTGGTCCTCTGCGTCTCATGGTTTGCCACTCTGGCGCTGACGCATCAGGGATAGCCCAACAAGTCGCCAATGAGTTGGGTGTCACTGTGAGGGCGCCCACGAATATGGTGGGAACAAACCCCGTGCTCGGCCCTGGGCAAATCCCCCAGATCGCCGGTGGTGGATACTGGAGAACGTTCCTCCCTGTCATATGAAGGAGTCACCGTTGGAGCTGGTTGGGTTCTACCGAGAGATGGAATCGAATAATTCGGAGGTGTACAAGGAGTCAATCGCGAATGCGTACGCACGTCGAGGTGGCTATGAAGCCAAATTGGTGTCTAGGTACCTGAGATCTGGCTATCCGATCCTGGATGTCACGGAATCCACTGTGGACGTCATCAGCGGCTCCTTTCGTGTTCCGGGGGGATCCTCAATTCTCACGGACGGAAGGTTCGTCTGGCGGGAGGATCTGGCCACATATGTGGACCACTACTCACTGTCCCTCCCTGATTCCTTCTTGGATTGCATCAGGGAGAATGACTTCAAGGTTCCCAGCGTGGCTCACGAACACATTCTGGACGTATCGTTGTCAGTGGGCAGACTTCTCGGATTTCGCGCAAACTCCGGGGCCGGCCCTCAGAATTCCGCCTAGCGCGCTGCTCGTGTGGGCAGTTTCTTCGCCCGCGGAGCGGGTTGGTAAAGGGTATTGGCGAATTCATGGTCGATGCTCCTTGCTGGCCCGCTGGCCCGCTGGCCCGCTGGCCCGCTGGCCCGCTGGCCCGCTGGCCCGCTGGCCCGCTGGCCGGCGTGGCATGCGGCGAGGACGCCCGTGTGAATGCGCGAATACTTCTCAGGCCCCTGTAAGATGCTGTTCGGGCCATCAGCGAAGAGGCGCTATCAGCCCCGCTGACGGCCCACCGGCAGTGGATGGTTTCGCTGGACGCAGACTTGGCGGAGAGGTGTGGGGGCACAGTCACTTGATGCTCTACCCCTGAAGCGGATCAACCCCACCAACCGCCGGGTTAGCCTGCAACAGAGCTGTATTGCGCGGGGCTGTTCACGAGCCAGATTCACGAGTCGCTGTCCGTCGTCCACGCGTTGCAGACCAACTGCGGTACGGAGACCATGAGTGAGTGCACGTAGGTGACGTCGCCTCGCTGGGCGGTTGGCGGAAGTCCTCGTACAGCGGCAGCGAGGGTGACAACTCCCCGCAAGGCCTCGACCGCCACCCCCACGGCACCCCCGTCCGAGACTCCAAGAGGCCCCCGCCGGGCCGGCGATGGTCGTCCCGGTGGGGGCCTGGAGTGCGTTCGGGGAGGTCGTGGAGGGTGGGGTGGTCGGGTGGGGTTAGGACAGGGCGCGGCGTAGGGAGGTCAGGGCCGAGGTCAGGTCGGGTTCGGTGATGGTGAGGGGTGGGGCCAGGCGGATGGTGGAGCCGTGGGTGTCCTTGACGAGGATGCCTTCGGACATGAGGCGTTCGCTGATGGCGCGGCCGGTGCCGAGGGCGGGGTCGATGTCGATGCCGGCCCAGAGGCCGCGGGTGCGGAAGGCCGTGACGCCGTGGCCGAGGAGGTCGGTGAGGCCGGTGTGGAGGACCTTGCCGAGTTCGGTGGCGCGGGACTGGTACTCGCCGGTGGCGAGGAGGTCGATGACGGCGGTGCCGACGGCGGCGGCGAGGGGGTTGCCGCCGAAGGTGGAGCCGTGTTGGCCGGGGCCGAGGACGGACATCACCTCGCGGTGGGCGACGACCGCGGAGACCGGGACGATGCCGCCGCCGAGGGCCTTGCCGAGGAGGACGACGTCCGGGGTGACGTGCTCGTGCTCGACGGCCAGTGTCGTGCCGGTGCGGCCCAGGCCCGACTGGATCTCGTCGGCGATGAAGAGGCAGCCCGCGCGGGTGGTCGCGGCGCGGACGCCGGCGAGGTAGCCGTCGTCGGGGATGATGACGCCGGCCTCGCCCTGGATGGGTTCGATCAGGACGGCGGCGGTGGTGTCGTCGAGGGCGGCTTCGAGGGCGGCGAGGTCGTTGTAGGGGACGGTGCGGAAGCCGGGGGTGTAGGGGCCGAAGCCGGCGCGGGCCTCCTCGTCGTCGGAGAAGCTGACGATGGTGGTGGTGCGGCCGTGGAAGTTGCCGCCCGCGACGACGATGGTGGCCTGGTCGGCGGGGACGCCCTTGACCTCGTAGGCCCATTTGCGGGCGAGCTTGATGCCGCTCTCGACGGCCTCGGCGCCGGTGTTCATGGGGAGGACCATGTCGAGGCCGGTGAGGTCGGCCAGGCCCTCGGCGAACTGCGCGAGGCGGTCGTGGTGGAAGGCGCGGGAGGTCAGGGTGAGCGTGTCGAGCTGGCGGTGGGCGGCCTCGATGAGCGCCGGGTGGCGGTGGCCGAAGTTGAGTGCCGAGTAGCCGGCCAGCATGTCGAGGTAGCGGCGGCCCTCGACGTCCTCGACCCAGGCGCCCTCGGCGCGGGAGATGACCACGGGGAGGGGGTGGTAGTTGTGGGCGAGGACGGGCGTCTCGGCCGCGATCAGGCCGGCGGAGGAACGGCCGGTGGCGGTGCGGGTGTCGGGGGACGTGGTGGGTGCGGTCGTCATGGGCGCAGCTCCTGGGTGCAGCACTTGATGCCGCCGCCGGCCTTGTGGAACTCGGAGAGGTCGACGGGGACGGGGACGTAGCCACGGGCGGTGAGCTGGTCGATCAGCTGCGTGGCCTGGGGGGCGATGAAGACGTGGCGGCCGTCGGAGACCGAGTTGAGGCCGAAGGCGAGGGCGTCGTCGCGGGTGGCGAGGACGGCGTCGGGGAAGAGGCGGCGGAGCACCTCGCGGCTGCCGGGGGAGAAGGCCCCGGGGTAGTAGGCGACGGTCGCGCTGTCGGGGCCGCCTGCCGCGTCGCCGCCGTCCAGGCCGTCGTCGAGGACGAAGAGGGCGGTGTCCAGGTGGTAGAAGTACGGGTCGATCAGCTGGAGGCCGATCACCGGGAGGCCGAAGTGCTCCTGGACCTCGGCGTGTGCGGCGCGGGTGGTGCGGAAGCCGGTGCCGGCGAGGAGGTGGCCGCCGACGGGGACGAGGTCGCCCTCGCCCTCGCAGGGCGACTCGGGCCGGTAGAGGTCGTAGCCGGCGGCCTTGAACCAGATCTCGTACTCGCGGGACTCCGGGCGGCGCTGCGGGGCGTGGAAGAGCGAGCCGAAGGCGCGGCCGCCCACGACGACCGCGCAGTTCGCGGCGAAGACCATGTCGGGCAGGCCGGGGGCCGGTTGGACGGTCTCGATGGTGTGGCCGTGGTCGCGGTAGGCGCGGACCAGGTCCTCCCACTGGGCCAGGGCCAGTGCGGTGTCGACGTCGGCGTCCTCGCGCATCCACGGGTTGATGGCGTACTCGACGGCGAAGTGGGTGGGCCGGCAGAGCAGGTAGCGCCGGGCGCGGGGGGTGCGGTGCACCGCGTTCAGCAGCGCGCCGCCGGGCTGGGTGGTGGGCACAGAAGGGGCCTCCGCTTCCTGGGATCCGTGGATCCGTTTCCACTGCCCGCCGGGTGACGGTCCGTGAACGGTCGTCACCGGGGGCAGTTCACGGTACGGAGCGGCCGATTCTGGCGACAAGAAATGAATGCTGCGCAGATACGCAGGAATCCTGCTCGTACGGGGCGGTTACCGCTGGTTCGCTGCGCGGGTCTGCGGGTGCGGCACGCTTCGGGTGCGGTCGGCGGGCCGGCCGGGGGCGGGGACGTCGGTGCGGTCGGAGGGTCGCCGGGCGCCGGCCTCGGGGCTGTCGGGGAGGAGGTGCGAGAGCACCATGTAGCTGATCGTCTTACGGATGAACGGTTCGGTCCGGATGCGTTCGAGGACCTCTTCGAAGTGTTCGACGTCGGTGGCGCGGACGTGCAGCAGGGCGTCGGCGCCACCGGTGACGGTCATCGCGGCGGCGATCTCCGGATGGTTGCGGACGACCTCGGCCAGCCGGCGGGGCGGCGCGGCGCTGTCGCAGTAGACCTCGACGTACGCCTCGGTGAGCCACCCCAGGGCGGCGGGGCGGACGGTGGCGGAGAAGCCGGTGATGACGTTGCTCTCGCGCAGCCGGTCCACCCGGCGTTTGACGGCGGTGGGGGAGAGGCCGACGGTCGAGCCGATCTCGGCGAAGCTCGCCCGGCCGTTCTCGATCAGCGCGGCGACGATCTTGCGGTCCAGCTCGTCGAACGGCGCGGACTTGGTGCTCATGGGGCGGCCCTTTCTTGCTCTCCCCTCCTGTCCCCCGGGTCGCGGGGTTGCAGTCACGGTAACGGTGCCGGCGAGGGGGTGGCGCAGCGCCCGACCCGGGTGAGAAACCCCCAGGTCAGGCATTGGTGCAGGTCAGTATGGGTGGCGTAACTCTGCCGTAATAGGGGGTGCTCTAGCGTCGGGGGCCCGGCGGTGGTCCGTCGGGGTGCGGCACGGGCGGCGTGACCGGGAGTCGAGGAGGGCGGGCATGGACGCGGACGGCAGCGGCGGCGACGGTCGGGACGGGGCGCCGGCGCGCGGCGGTGAGGCGATCGGCGACGGGCTGACGCGGGCCGACCGGGCGCGGCGGGTGGCGCACGTGCTGCGCGGACAGGTGCTCCAGGGTGCGTTCCCCGGTGGCGTGCTGCCCGACGAGCGGGCCCTGGTCGCGGAGTTCGGCACCACGCGCAACACGGTCCGGGAGGCGTTGGGGCTGTTGCGCGACGAGGGGCTGGTGGAGCGGCGGCGCGGGGTGGGGACGGTGGTCGTCGGCCGGGCCTACGAGCACCCGTTGGGGGAGCTGTCGGGGCTGGCGGAGGTGTTGCAGCAGCACGGGACGGTGGTCAACGAGGTGCGGGCGGCGCGCACCGTGCGGGCGCCGGGGGCGGTGGCGCGGCGGCTCGGGCTGCCGGCGGACGGCCCGGTGGTCTATCTGGAGCGGCTGCGCCGGGTGGACGGGATGCCGCTGTCCTTGGACTGCACCTACCTCATCCCCGAAGTGGGCGAACCGCTGCTGGCGTTGGGGCGCGAGCTGCTGGAGAGCCGGGACGTCTTCGACCTGATCGAGCGCGCGGCCGGGCGGCCGTTGGGGTCGGCGGAGGTGGCCGTGCGGGCGGTGGTCGCGGACCCGGCGACCTGCGCGGTGCTGGGGATGCCGGGCGGCGGCGCGGTGCTGGCGGTGGAGCGGCTGACGCGGCTGGCGGACGGGCGGCCGGCCGACCTGGAGTTCATCCACCTGCGGGGGGACCGGCTGACGCTGCGGGCGCGGCTGGACCGGGTCCGGGAGGGATGAGGGTGCGTCGGACGCCGGACGGGTCGGCCCCGCGGGGGCCGGTGACCGTCGCGATGTGCCTGTGCGTGACGCTGGTCGTCGGCATGGTCTCGGCGGTCAACCTGGCCATCCCGGACCTGTCCGCCGGGCCGCTGCACCCGTCCGCCGAGGCCGTGGTGTGGGTGGTGGACGGCTACGTGGTGGTCTTCGCGTGCCTGCTGGTGCCGGCGGGGGCGCTCGCCGACCGGCGCGGGCGCAAGGGCACGTTGCTGTGCGGGATGGGCGTGTTCGTCGTCGGCTCGGCGGTGTGCGCGCTGGCGCCGCATGTCGGGGTGCTGATCGCGGGCCGGATGCTGAGCGGGGTGGGCGCCGCGGCGGTGCTGCCGAACACCCTGGCGCTGCTGGTGGACGGGTTGCCGGACGGGCCGCGCCGTCGGGCGATCGCGGTCTGGGCGGCGATGACCGGGCTCGCCGCGGTGCTGGGCAACGTGGGCGGCGGCGCGGCGATCGAGTACGGGAGCTGGCGGGCGCTGTTCGTGTGCGTGGTGCCGGTCGCGGTGGTTGCGCTGGTGCTGGTGGCCGTGGTGGCGCCGGTGGCGGTGCGGCATCCGGGGCCGGTCGCGCCGTTGGCCGCCGCCCTGTTCACCGGGGGGTTCCTGGCCCTGCTGAACGGGGTCGTCAGCGGGCCGCAGGACGGGTGGCTCAGCCCGTGGGTGCTCGGCTCCCTCGCGGCGGCCGGGCTGCTGCTGACGGCCTGGGCGCGGCACGAACTGCGCTCCGCCCGCCCGCTGTTGGACCCGCGGATCTTCGCCCGGCCCGCGGTCCGGGCGGGGGCGGTCGGGATGGCGGTGCTCTTCCTGGGGATGTTCGGGCTGTTCTACCTCAACGGGCAGTACCTCCAGTACGCGAAGGGGTACGGGCCGTTCGGCGCCGGGGTGCGGCTGCTGCCGATGGCGGCGGCGCTGTTGGCGGGGCCGCGGTGCGGGCTGGTGCTGGAGCGGTGGTGCGGGCGGCGCGGCGCGGTCGCCGCCGGGATGCTCGTCCTGGCCGCCGGGCTCGCCACGGTGTCGGCCGCGGACGCCCGCACGCCGTACGTGCTGTACGCGGTCGGGGCCGGGCTGACCGCGCTGGGCTGCGGGACCGCGACGCCGCTGCTGTCGCACGCGATGATGTCGGCGCTGCCGCCGGAGGCCGCCGGGGTCGGCTCCGGACTCCAGAGCCTGACCCGGGAGTTGGGCAGCGCGCTGGGGATCGCGCTGACCGGCACGCTGACCGCCGCGGTGTTCACCGCCCGGCTGCCGGCGCCGCTGGCCGGGCCCGGGGCGCCGACGACGGTCGCGGCGGCCGAGGCGGCGCTCGGCGACCTGCCGGACGGGGGTGCTCGGCTGCGGGCCGCGGTGGTCGACGCCTTCACCGGGGGGCTGCACGTGGCGACCTTGGCGTTGGCGGTGGGGGTGGCGTTGGCGGCGGTGGCGATCTACCGGTGGATGCCGGAGGGGGAGCGCGTGGCGGCGACGGAGGCGCACGCGTAACTCACACGAAGTAACTGGGCGTGCGCGAGGCGTAGGGGATGCGAGCCGGGGACAGATCGCAGGCGGTCTCCCGGACAGACCGGGAGCGAGAGGGAGGGGAACCCCATGCGCCGTCGCAACGCCCTGATCGCCGCTGCCGCCGCCGCACTCATGACGCTGGCCCCGCTGGCCGGTTCGGCCCAGGCCGCCGGGCCCGCGGGGGCGGCGACGCGGATGCAGGAGGGCCGCTACCTGATCGTCAGCGAGAACCCCGAGGTGGGGAAGCTGGCCCTCGCGCCCTACACGATCCCGGTCCACCCGCCGCTCTTCTTCATCGTCGGCTCGCACGACAAGGACCTGAAGGAGCAGTGGACGGTGCACCCCACCGGGGACGGCTCGTTCACGATCAACTCCACCACGCACCCGGATGCCGCCTGGTCGCGCCGTGGGGAGGGCATCGTCGCCTCCGAGGGCAGCTGGAGCAAGTTCGCCATCGAGCCGGCGGGTGAGGGCTCCTACCGCATCCACGTGCCCCACGAGGACGCCGTCGCCACCCTGAACGCGTCGGGGCGCGAGCAGCTGCACGTGGAGCCGGCCAACGGATCGGCCTCGCAGCGCTGGCGATTCGTGCGCGTCGGCGAGTGACCCGGCGGGGCGCGTCCGGTCGGTCCGGGCGCGCCCCGTCCGCGCCCCGTCAGCGCGTCTACCGCGGCTCGACCCGCTGGATCTTGGCCCGCTCGACGACCTTCGGGCCCACCTCGGCGGCGCGGGCGACCAGTGCGCGGGCGTCCCAGTCGGTCGGCCAGCCGTCCCACAGGCGCAGCCGGCCGGCGACCACCACGGCGCGGATCTGGTCGCGGCCCGCCAGCCGGACGAGTTCCCAGCGCAGGTCGTAGGAGGGGGTGAGTTCGGGGACGGCCAGGTCCACGAGGAGGTAGTCGGCGGCCTTGCCGGCGGCTATCTGGCCCGTGACGCGGCCCAGTCCGAGGGCGTCGGCGCCGCCCGCCGTGCCGTGTTCCAGCCACAGGTCGCCGGCGCCGCACACCGAGTCGCCGGTGGCCAGCCCGTAGGTGAGGCGCTGGGCGGACTCCGCCGCGTCCACGAGCCGGAAGCCGTCGCCGCGGGTGCCGTCGGTGCCGGCGCCGAAGCGGATGCCCAGCGCGGCCCACATGGTGGCGTGTGCGACGGCGTTGCCCTTCCAGGCGCTGGCCACCGGGTTGTAGCTGAGCGCCGCGCCGGAGTCGGCCACCTGCCGCATCTCCGTGGGGGTGAGCAGGGTGGCGTGCGCGCCCAGCGTGTGCGGGCCGAGGGCGCCGAGGTGGTGCAGGTAGTCCACCGGGCGGCGGCCGACGCTCTTCAACGAGCGTTCCACGGAGGCCAGGTGTTCGTTGACGTGGATCTGGAGCACCGCTCCGGCGTCGGCGCACAGGTCCGCGGTGTGCTTGATGACCGGGCCGGTGGCGTCCTCGGGGACGGCGATGGCCAGTGACGGGTGGACCAGCGGATGGCCGTGCCAGCGCGCGAGGTGGGCCGGGCCGCCGGTCCCGTCGGAGACGATCTTGCCGAGGACGCAGCGGATGCCGGCCTCCTCGGTGCCCTTGGCCAGCGCCGCCACGTCGACCGGCGCCCGGGTCCCGGCGTCCGCGACGGTGGTGAAGCCGCCGCGCAGCGCCTCCAGGGCGGCCAGTTTCGCCGACAGGTAGGCGCTCTCCTCGTCCAGCGCGTGTTCCAGCGGCTCCCAGACGGTCTTGAAGATCTCCGACGGCTGCCCGAAGGACTGCGCCTTGCCGAAGCTCTGGGTGAGGTGGTGGTGCGCGTCGACGAAGCCGGGCATCAGCAGGTGGCCGTCGAGGCGGACCGGGGCGGGGCCGCCGCGGTGCGCGGCGAGGAGCTTCGCGGCCGGCCCGACCTCGCGGAAGGTGCCGTGCTCGATCAGGACGGCGTGGTCGCGCACCGGGCCGGTCGGCAGCAGCACCACCTCGGGGAGGAGGAGTTGCCGCTCGCCGGCGAACTGGTCGGGGCGCGGCGCGGGGTGGGCGTCCGGGCGGGGCGTGGCCCGGGCTTCGGAGCGGGGCGCGGCCGGGGCGGTGGGGGACTGGGCGTACGCGGCGGCGGCGCCGGGCCCGCCGAGCAGGCCGCTGGCGCCCGCACCGGTCAGTCCGGCCACGCCGGCGAGGAAGCCGCGCCGGCCGAAACCGCCGCGGGCGGCGCCCCCTTCGGACGGTGTGCCGGGGGCCGCGCCGGGCGGTCCGTCGGGCGCGTCCGCGCGCCGCGCGCCGTCCGTCGCCGTGCCGTCCGTCGTCGTGCCGTTCGCCGCCGTGCCGTCCGTCGTCGTGCCGTCCGTCCGTGCGCCCGGACACGCGCCGGGGTGGTCCGTCCCGGCCTCCGGGGCCGTGTGGCCCTGCTGCTCGTTCGCCAACCCGCTCGCCTGCTTCCGTCACCGCTTACATAGGCGCGGCCGCCCCGGAACCGGGCGGCCGCGTTGAGTGGCCTGACCCTAGGACCAGCCATAAAGCGGAACAAGGCTTTCGACATACGGGATTTGGTGAGGTCGGGGGGTGGGTGGCGCAACCTCCCGAGGGGGTGATCGCGTCCCAGCTCACGGCGCGTGTCGAGGTCCCGACCGGTGGCGTAACGTCGCCGAAACACGCCTGCGGGACGGCGGTCGGGCCACGGCCGAACGTGTGAGCGCCGCATGGGATCCTGGTGCGCCGGGCGCCCGTCGGGTGGCCGGCGCGCCCACGGCGACACGGGGTGGACGTCCGCCGACGGCGGCGGACGGGTTGGTGATACGGGTGGACGTGCGGCGATACATGGGTGCATCGATGAGACTCTGCTTCCTGGTGGAGGAGCAGTACCGCCACGACGGCATGCCGCGGGACGTGATCGCCCAACTCCGGGCCTGGGGCCACCGGGTGGACGTGGAGTGGCCGGGCCGTTCGATGATCCGGATGTCGGAACTGTCCGAGGTGGTGGCGGCCGGACGGCACGACGCCTGGGTCCTCAAGACGGTCTCCGGCGGGCCGGGGCTGACCCTGCTGGAGGCCGCGGCGACCACCGGGCTGACCACGGTCAACGACGTCCGCGCCATACGGGGCGTGCGGGACAAGGCGCTGGCCGCGGTGCTCGCGCGCAGCGGTGGGTTGCCGGTGCCGATGACGTACGCGGCGGCCCGGGCCGAGGAGTTCGCGGCGGTGCCGGAGGCCGAGTACCCGCTGGTGGTGAAGCCGGCGGACGGCAGTTCGGGGCGGGCGGTGCGCCTGGTGGAGCGGCCCGCGCAGCTGACCGCGGGGGCCGCGGCGGCGTCCGACGGCGCCGGCGGCGGCATGCTGATCGCGCAGCCCTACGTCCCCAACTCCGGGACCGACCTGAAGGTCTACTGCGTCGCCGGCGAGCTCTACGCGACCGAGCGGTGCTCCCCGCTCCACCCCGACCAGGCCGTACCGGAACGCCAGGTTCCGTTGCCGGCCGAGGTCGCCCGCATCGCCACCGAGGTGGGCGCGGTCTTCGGGCTCGACCTCTACGGGGTGGACGTGCTGCTGGGCCCGGACGGGCCGGTGGTGGTCGACATCAACGACTTCCCGAGCTTCCGGCAGGTGCCGGACGCGGTCGCCCGGGTCTCCGCCGCCGTGCTGCGGCTGGCCCGCCGCGGCACCGCGTGCGCACCGGCGGGCGCGCTGCCCTTCATCGGCCACCAGCGCGGGCCGTGGCCCGCGGCGGAGGCGGTCGGAGGCGCGCGGTGAGGATCGCGATGATCAGCGCGGACCCCGGGCACCCGCTGCTGTCGGCGACCGCTGCGGTGCTGCGGCGGGACGAGCACCGGGTGGAGTTCCTCGCCCCGGACGGCACGCCGCTCGGCCCGGACGGGCAGCCGGCCGGGCGGGCCGCGCCCGCCACCGTGGCCGACGTCTACCTGCTCAAGGCGCGGACGCCGCAGGCGCTGACCACCGCCGCGCGGCTGGCGGACCGGGGGGCGCCGGTCATCAACTCGGTGCCGGCGACCGAGGGGTGCCTGGACCGGGTCGCGATGGCGCGGCGGGCGCGGGCGGCCGGACTGCCGTTCGCCGAGACCCTGCGGGTGGCGACGGTCCGCGAGCTGGCGGCCGACGGGGCGGACCTCGACTACCCCCTGGTTCTGAAGAGCCGGCGCAGCCGCCGCGGCGACCTCGTGGCGCGCGTCGGATCGCCGGCCGAACTGGCCCAGTGGGCCGCCGCGCGGCCCGACGAGCCGGTGGTCGTCCAGGAGTTCACCGCCAACAGCGGCTGGGACCACAAGCTGTGGGTGGTGGACGGGCAGCCGTTCGCCGCCCGCCGCCGCTCCGAGCTGTCCCCCGGCGGCCGCGGCCCGAACCTCCCGCTGCCGCCCGCCGCCCTCCCCACCGCCTGGATCGAGGCCGCGCTGCACGCCGGGGAGGTCTTCGGCCTGGAGGTCTACGGCGTGGACGTGCTGCACCTCGGCGCCGGCGCCCCGCTGCTCGTGGACGTCAACGCCTTCCCGGGCATCCGCGGCCAACCCGGCGCCCCGGAGACGCTGGCGGCGCTGGCGCTGCGGCGGGCCGCGGACGGTGACGGTCGGTGACCGGAAGGGCCCGGCTCGGACGGTCGATGTCCCCCACGAGACTCCCCCTATAGCTCACACGCCCCACGAGTTACACCCCCACCCCGGCAACTCAACCCGAAAGAGTGCCAGTTCAGCACGGGGATGACCGCCGAGGTCTACGCCACTGATGCCCGGGGTAGGGCTGGCGCCGTCAGAGGGGGTGCTTTGGCGCGCCCTCCTTCCGTGCGCACCGTCCGTGCGGAGGGGCACCAGTATCGGGAGAGGCCACCAACGGTGACGCAGTCACAGTCCCAACCCGCGGCGCAGCCGTTCACCTTGCCGCACTTCTACATGCCGCACCCGGCGCGGCTGAACCCGCACCTGGAGGCCGCCCGTACGCACTCCCGGCAGTGGGCCCGGCAGATGAACATGCTGGAAGGTTCCGGCATTTGGGACCAGCGCGACCTGGACGCCCACGACTACGCCCTGTTGTGCGCCTACACCCACCCGGAGTGCTCCGAGGAGGCGCTCAACCTCGTCACCGACTGGTACGTCTGGGTCTTCTTCTTCGACGACCACTTCCTGGAGGAGTTCAAGCGCACCCTGGACCGGGAGGGCGGGAAGGCGTACCTCGACCGGCTCCCGGCGTTCATGCCGATGGACCTGGACGCGCCCATGCCGGAGCCGACCAACCAGGTCGAGGCGGGGCTGGCGGACCTGTGGCGGCGCACCGTGCCCGCGATGTCGCTGGACTGGCGCCGCCGGTTCGCCGAGAGCACCGAGAACCTCCTGAACGAATCCCTCTGGGAACTCTCCAACATCAACATCAACCGGATCTCCAACCCGGTCGAGTACATCGAGATGCGGCGGAAGGTCGGCGGCGCCCCCTGGTCGGCGGGGTTGGTGGAGTACGCGACCGGCGCCGAGGTCCCGGCCGCGGTCGCCGGGTCCCGCGCCCTGCGCGTCCTCAAGGACGCCTTCTCCGACGCCGTCCACCTGCGCAACGACCTCTTCTCGTACCAGCGCGAGATCGAGGACGAAGGGGAGTTGAGCAACGGCGTCCTGGTGCTGGAGACGTTCTTGAACTGCTCCACCCAGGAGGCCGCGGACGCGGTCAACGACCTGATCACCTCCCGCCTCCAGCAGTTCGAGGACACCGTCTTCACCGAACTGCCCACACTCTTCGCCGACCAGGGCCTCGACCCGGCCGGGTGCGCCGCCGTCCTCGCCTACGCCAAGGGCCTCCAGGACTGGCAGTCCGGCGGCCACGAGTGGCACATGCGCTCCAGCCGCTACATGAACGGCGGCGGCGCGGGCGAGCCCGGCGCCGCCGCGGCCCCCTGGTCACCGCTGGTCTTCGGCGGCCTGGGCACCCAGGGGCTGGGCGCGCTCGCCACCGGGGCGCTGGGCCTGGGCACCTCGGCCGCGGACCTGCCGACCGCGCTGCGCACCGCCGGCAGCCAGCGGGTACGCCGCCGCAGCCACGTCCCGCACCAGCCGGTCGGCCCGTCCCGACTCCCCGACTTCTTCATGCCGTTCACCACCACCCTCAGCCCCCACCTGGGCGCGGCCCGGCGCAACGTCGTCTCCTGGGCGCAGCGCACGGGGCTGCTCCAGCCGCAGCCCGGCGTGCCGTTCTCCGCCATCTGGGACGAGGACGCGCTGGTCCGCTTCGACTTCGCGCTGTGCGCCGCCGGCCTGCACCCCGACGCCACCCCCGACGAACTCGACCTGAGCACCCAGTGGCTGACCTGGGGCACCTACGCCGACGACTACTACCCCGCGGTCTTCGGCCGGACCGGCGACGTCGCCGGCGCGCTGGCGACCACCAAGCGCCTCTCCGCCCTGATGCCCGTCGACACCGCCGACCGGGCCCCCGAACCTGCCAACGCCCTCGAACGCGGCCTCGCCGACCTGTGGGCCCGCACCGCCGGGCCGATGGACCCGGACGCGCGCCGCACCTTCAAGGCCACCGTCGACGCCATGACGGCCAGTTGGCTCTGGGAGCTGGACAACATGGTGCTGCACCGCGTCCCGGACCCCGTCGACTACATCGAGATGCGCCGCGCCACCTTCGGCTCGGACCTCACCATGAGCCTGAGCCGGCTCGGGCACGGCCGCCAGGTGCCGCCGGAGGTCTACCGCAGCGGACCGATGCGCTCCCTGGAGAACGCCGCCGCCGACTACGCCTGCCTGCTCAACGACGTCTTCTCGTACCAGAAGGAGATCGAGTACGAGGGCGAGGTCCACAACGGCGTCCTCGTCGTCCAGAACTTCTTCGACTGCGACTACCCGACCGCGCTCGCCATCGTCCACGACCTGATGACCTCCCGCATGCGCGAGTTCCAGCACATCGCCACGAACCAACTCCCCATCCTCTACGACGACTTCAAGCTCTCGCCGGAGGCCCGCGCCACCCTCGACGGCTACGTCAAGGAACTGGAGAACTGGCTCGCCGGCATCCTCACCTGGCACCAGGGCTGCCGCCGCTACCGCCCCGAGTACCTCCGCCACCACCCCGGCACCACCGGCTGGAACCCGGGCGCGACGGGCCTGGGAACGTCGGCAGCACGGGTGCCGGGGGCGGCGGGGACGGTGGTCGGGTAGCGGGGGTGGGGTCGGGGCCCGCGAACACCCGGTACGGATGCCTCAGACCAGGCCGATTCCGGCCTGTGCCTTGATGGTCTGCACGGCTTCCTCGGTGAGCCAGCGCAACGGGACCACGGTCCACCTGCCGCGCTTGCGCATGACCACGGCGTTGCCGTCCCTGGTGCGTCCGACGTGGACGAAGCCGTGGTCACGCCGCAGGTCTCGCGCCAGGCTCTCGCCGTGGATCACGGGCGTCACTTCCCTTCGCGGTCCTCGGCATTCCCGCAGCGCCGCGGGGCCCTCTTCGGCTGAGCACCTATTGGCGGCCCTTACGCCTGCAATGGAGGCACAGGAAGGGACACGGCGGAACCGTCGCCCCCGAGGGGATGCGCACGACTCCAGAGGCCGCATCCAGTTGTAGTTCGTGCCCTGTCGTCCGTTCCGGGGAGGCTGCCGACGGCTGCATCGGATCTCCGTGCGTCTGCGAAGTCACGGCGGCTACTCCGGGCACTTGTCGGCGTGCCGGTAGATCACCACGCGTTGTCCGGAGGGGCGTTCCAGGTTTCCCCGACGCGCCAACTCAACGGTCTTGATCTCTTTGCGGCAGGCGGTGCACCGTGACCCGGCAGGTGCGTAAGTGAAGTATTCCCAGGCCAGGGATTCGATTTTCGCTGGCATCTTTCCTCCGCAGCTGGATTCAACAGTGACCATGATTCCTCGGGATGCGGCGAGTTCCCAGCAATATGCGCGTTATGGGGTAGGCGGTTACGAGCGGTAGGCGACGGCCCATTCGTCGAGTGCCATCCTGGCCTCATCGCCGAATAGTGCCTGGTTCTCGTACAGGCCAAACACTTCAAGGTGTTCGGTGATGTCGCGGGCGTCCTGGAAGACGATGCGCCCCGTGAAGGACTCGACGGTCGCCAGCCGGCGGTCGTAGATCGTGAAGGTGTTCAGTGGGCCACGGCCGACGGATCTTCCCAACGGAATGACGCCGATGCGCACGTTCGGGAGGCGGGACAGCGAGACGAGGCGATCGATCTGTACGGCCATCGCCGCACGGGGGACCACGGTCCATCGCGCCGCTTGTTCCGTCAGGAGGAACGTGAAGTGTTTTGTGCGGTCGTGAAGTACGGCTTGCCGTTCCAATTTCCTGGCCACCGTCTTGGACACGTCCACTGGCGCGTGGCCAAGGCTGGCCCTGATGTATTCCGGAGTGGCCAGGAGCCCCGTCACCATGGCGGGAAGGAAGTAGCGGAGCGTCGTGGCTTCGGCCTCCAGGCCGGCAAGCTCTGCTTGGCGTTTCTCCAAGCCCCGGCGCCATGACGCGCGCTTGCCCTGCCATTCCGTGTGGGCGAGTCGGGCGAGGGCCGCCATTTCCGCCACGAGTTCTGGGGGTGCGTCGAGGGCGCTGAGAATCAACTCGACATCCACAAGTCCCGGTGTGATGCGCCCGGTCTCGATGTTGCTGAGCTTGGTCTGGGACATGTTGCAGCGCCGAGCGAGCCAGACCTGCGTACGGCTGGCTCGCTTACGCATGATGCGGAGTGCTTCCGCTAGGTCAGCCTTTGACTGGCCCAGCTGTCGTGGGTCAAACGTCAAGGCCCTTCACGTACTCCTCGAAGGGCACAGCATGCGCCAGGGCGATTCGCCGCCACTCCCGGTAAGGAGCTGGGTCGCCCTCGTACACTTCACGATTGATCTGGGTGCCGTCCGGTCGAAAATTCAGGTGGGCGATGCGGAACCCGTCGAACATCCACCAGTCACGCCCGGAGAGCGGCAAGTCGTAGTCCTCTCGCGTGACGTCCAAGACGCGGATGTCCTCCCCGGCCGCGATGTTGCCGGGGATTCCCCACGCGAATTGGTAGCGCTGGTAGTCGGTGAGCGGATGGCGCACGATGCGTACCCGGCCGACGCGCCGGCCGGACTCGACGTATCCCCGCACCCGTTCGTGCCAACGGGCATTGTGATCCGGGGGCTTGGTCTCGCCCTCAAGGAAACGGACAACCTTCTCCTGCTCCTTGGGCATGGTGTACGTGGGCTGTGCCTCGAACCGCCATGCCTCCCGTGCGAAGGCGTCAAAGAAGTTGCGCCAATCCTCACCATCCAAGAGCACGGACGGCCTCCCTCAGGACGCGCTCCGGAATCTCCACCAGGCCCTCCCCTTCGGGGGGAGCGAAGGCCGCGGAAACCGAGCCCTGAACGACGAAGGAACCGCTCCCGGTCCGGTAGACGTTCGGGCAGTCGTCGTCGTCACAGTGGGGTCCGCCGGCGTTGCCGGTAAGGCGGGTCAGGTCCGCACGCGTCATGGTTCCCCTCCTCGGATGCAGGGCCACCCCTGCCGTCATGAGGACGGTAGGACGGCTGGAGGTGCCCGGTCCATGACGCGGCGCCCGTATGCGCGTTGTCGGGTAGATGATCACGGGGAACGTGGGGAACGAGTCGGGTCCGGCGGATTACGGTGGCGCGCAACCCCGGTAATGAGGCCAAGCGCATCGACCGGTTCGTCAGCAACCACCAGCATGGAAGGGAACTCCACGCCGTGCCCGAGTGGAGTTTCACCCTCCGCCTCAATCAGGCCCTCACGCCTGAGCAGGCCGACGTCTTCGACCACTGCGACGCCTTTGCCGACGGGTCTGTCTCGTACGTGCTCGGGCCCTCGGACCCGGGGAAGTACCCGCTGCACGACCCCGGCGCGGCCGAGTTGAGAGAACTGAGCTGCGACGTCGAGGCGCCGACGTTGCTGGATGCGGTGGCCCAAGTGGCCCGAGACATCCGGCTCGTTCCCGGCCTGCGTGTGGTGGGAGTCCGGCCGGGGACGTGGCGCACCGCTGGGTAGCGGTGGAGCCCCGGACCGCGGTGGGTCCAGGGCTCCGGTGGCACCGTTTCCGGTGCGTTCTCAGACGGTCGCGGACGCGTCGTCCTTCAGTGAGGTGAGGAACGAGTCCCAGGCGTCGGCGCCCACGGTCAGGTGCGGGCCTGAGGTGTTCTTGCTGTCGCGTATGGCGGTGGTTCCCGGGGTGTTGCGCCGCATCTCGACGCACTCGCCTTGGGAACCGCTGTGGCTGCTCTTGTTCCAAGTGGCGACCTCGACGCACTCGCCCGTGGAACTGCTGTGGCTGCTCTTGTGCCAAGTGGTGACCTCGACGCAGTCGCCCCCGGTGTCGCTGTAACTGCTCTTGCGCCACACGTAGGTTTCGGCGTTCGGTATGCCCATCGCTCGATACCTTTCTACGGTTCCGCTGCTATAGCTCATTGCGCACCTTGGCGGTCAAGGCCAGGCTGTCTTCAGGGCTCAGGGCGACTGACTGAAGCGCGTCGAAGATCACGGCATACTCGGACGTTTGCTCGTGAGTCTCCATGTACGCCATCCCTGTGCGGTGCTCGATTGAAACCACCTCGGGGTAGGCCGGATTCGGGAAGTTGAACAGCACGAACGAACCGTTCAGCCCTGCGTGTGCCCCAGCTCGGTCGGGAATGACCCGCAGCTCGATTCCGTCTCTACTGGCCATGGTCTCCAGATGATCCAGTTGCTTACGCATCGTCTGCCGGCCGCCTACTTGGACTCGTAGTGCGGCCTCGCTCTCAATCACGCACAGGCGGGGCGGGTCTGCTCGTTCCAGGAATGCCTGCCGCCTTATGCGGGCCTCCAGGAGAGCTTCCACCCCTTCCTCCCCGAGGTTGGACGGCCGGGCGGAGAGTACGGCGCGTGCATAGTCTGGCGTCTGTAGCAGCCCTGTGATCAAGACGCCTTGAAACGACCTGATGCACGAAGCGGTCTCCTCGTAGTGGACGAGGTCCCTTATCGAGGGTCGTACGAGAGCCGCACGGCGCAACCAGTCGGGCTCGCGGCGTCGCTGAGCCAACTCCACCATGCCGTCGACCTCGGCGGGGTCGTCCACTTCGTAGTACGTCAGCAGGTCGCGCAGCTCGCCCAGTGAGATCCCGAGGCGGGCGTTCTCGATCCTGTTGATCTTCGTGCGGTGGCAACCGATGCGCTCGGCGGCCTCCTCTGGGGTCTTCCCTGCCTGCTCCCTGAACTCGACCAGCTTCGCAGCAAGGCGGCGCCGCCACACCGGCGGTTGCGTCCCGGCCATGAGGCCCCCCTCTCGACGTGTGCGTACGCAGAACAGTAGCCCCTGCGAGTCGAGTTGGGACAAGTTCCAATTGGTCGGTTGCAATCTGGAGTCGTCCGGAGCAGTCTAGTCCCGCAGTCACTCGACGTGTTGATGTGCTCACCGTCGGGTGATCTTGCAGCTCCGTCATGCGCTCCAAGGGGATAGCCATGTCCACACGCGCTCGGCCCGTAGTTGCCCGACTTGCCCCCGCCGTCTCGGCATCCGTCACCTACCGCATACCAAGCGAGCCCCGCAGTGCCGGCTGGGCCCGGAGGGAGTTGCGGCGGCAGTTGAGGCGGTGGGGCGTGGTGGGGGAACTCGTCGGTGTCGCCGAGCTGTTGGTGTCCGAGTTGGTCGCCAATGCGGTGCGGGCGCAGGGGGAGGACGGGGCGTGGGTCGGGGTCCGGTTCGTGTTCTCGGGCGAACGGCTGCGGCTGGAGGTGCGGGACGGCAGCGCGGAGCAACCGGTGCTGAACGACGACGTGGAGGAGGACGCGGAATGTGGGCGTGGCTTGGGGCTCGTGGACGCCGTGGCAAGTGGCTGGGGCGTGGTGCCGGACGGCATCGGAAAGGTCGTGTGGGCGGAGTTGACGGTTGCGGTGGCCGCGGCGGGGACGGAATGAGGTACCGGGCGGAGGTCACGGTGCGGTGCCCGGACGGGGTGGCGATCGAACTGGGCGGGCTGGCGTCGTCGTCGCCGCGGCGGGCGGTGGGGTGGGTCCGGCGGCGGGCCGTCAACGTGGCGCAGCAGTTAGGCGCGCCGTACGAGGGCGGGGTGCGGGCCTGGCTGGACGGTGCGGGGGAGTTCGGCGGGGCGGTGCACGCGCTGGCGGGGGGAAGTGCCGTGGCGTTGACGGTCGTTGACGCGGACGGATGCACGTACGCGCTGGTGGCGCGGCCGGTTCCGGCATCGTGGGAGGTGGCGGCGTGACGCGGGGCGTGGGGACGCCGGGGATCTGGTGCGAGCGGGTGGTGTACCGGTCGCTGGACGCGGACGTCGTCGCGTCGTGGGCGTCGCTCGCCGTAGGGAGCCCGGCGCAGGCGGCGCGGGCGATCGGGGCGGATGCGCGCAGGACGGCCGGTGGGCTGACCGGGCGGGCGCGACGGCGCGTGGCGAACGGGCTGGAGGGCGGCGGGCGGGTGGGGGCCATCGCCGCGCTGCACCGGGGAGAGCCGTGCGGGCTGGCGCTCAACTGCGGTGGGGTGTGGGTGGAGTGGTCGGCCCGGCCGGTGCTCTTCCTGCCGGTGGTGAGCCGTACGGGGCCGCGTTGTCCGAAGGTGACCGAGGGGGCGGTGGGGTTCAGCGGGGTGGTGGTGAAGACGCCCGACTAGGGGACGGTGGGGTCGGGGTGGGCGGCCTGCTTTCCGCCCACCCCGGGGCAGCGGACGGGAGCCCCCGCGCCGCTGCCGTCCAACCGGCGGCTGCCGGTGGTCAGGGGGTGCGCCGGGCCGCCAAGTGAGCGAGCAGGCGGGCGCGTTGGGCCTCGTCCTGGGCGAGGGCCAGGGCGGTCCAGGCCATGGCGAGGCCGCCGTCCAGGAGGGCGCGGTCGGCGCTGGCCGTGGTGCCGTAGCGGGTGAACTCCGGGTTGTGCATGAGCGCGTCGGCGCAGTCGTAGCCGATCATCGGGTGGATGGTGGGGACGACGTGGGAGACGTTGCCCATGTCGGTGGAGCCGCCGCGCAGCGACGGGTCACGGGGCGGCACGGTGCGGCCGAGGGCGGTCGCGGCGGCGCGGTAGCACGCCGTCAGGTCGAGGTCCTGGCGCAGGTCGGCGTAGTCGTTGCCGACCGGGGTGAGGGTGAGTTCGGCGCCGGTGGCGAGCGCGCCGGCCTCGAAGCAGGCGCGGATGCGGGACTGGAGTTCGCGCAGGTCCTCGACGGTCTCGGCGCGGCAGTCGTAGGCGGCGGTGGTGCGGCCGGGGATGACGTTGGGGGCCTCGCCGCCGGAGGTGGTGATGCCGTGGACGA
This sequence comes from Streptomyces lunalinharesii, assembly GCF_039532155.1. NCBI lineage: Bacteria > Bacillati > Actinomycetota > Actinomycetes > Kitasatosporales > Streptomycetaceae > Streptomyces > Streptomyces lunalinharesii. The sequence continues at coordinate 137,176 of NZ_BAAARK010000021.1, read as the reverse complement.
CGCCGCCGGGGACCATCTGCTGGCGGTGGGCGCCTATGGCCACCTGGGCGATCATCAGGGCGTCGGCGGCGTTGACGCCGCGGTGCGGGGCGGCCGAGGCGTGCGCGGTGCGCCCGGTGTAGGCGACCTCCCAGCTGCTGATGGCCAGGGACGTCATGCCGACGGCGTCGGTCGGCGCGGCGTGCACCATCATCGCCGCGGCCACGTCGTCGAAGGCGCCGGCGCGGAGCATGTCGGCCTTGCCGCCGCCGGATTCCTCCGCGGGCGTGCCGAGCAGCTTGACGGTGATGCCGAGTTCGTCGGCGAACGGGGCGAGGGCGAGTGCGGCGGTGGTGGCCGCTGCGCCGTTGACGTTGTGGCCGCAGGCGTGGCCGATGCCGGGCAGGGCGTCGTACTCGGCGCAGATGCCGATCACCAGTTCGCCGGAGCCGGCGGTGGCGGTGAAGGCGGTGGGCAGGTCGCAGACGCCCCGCTCGACGGCGAAACCGGCCCGCTCCACCAGGTCGGCGATCTTCTTGGCGGAGCGGTGCTCCTCGTAGGCGAGTTCCGGCTCCGCGTGCAGGCTGTGGCTGAGCGCGATGACGTCGTCCTGGTGGGCGGTGACGGTCTCGCGGGTGCGGTGGTGCAGGGCGGTGAGGTCGAGGGGCCGGGGTGCGGTGGTCGCCGTCATCGAGGGGTCCTTCCGGGCGGGGCGGTCGGGGGCGTCAGCGGGCGGTGGCGGTGGGCGCGGGGGCATCGTGGCGCTGGCGGTAGAACAGCGCCAGCAGGGCGCCCGCCAGCGAGACGACGGTGCACAGCAGCCAGGCGTGGGTGTACGCGGACTCGGCGGGCAGCTGGTGGCCGGCGGTGGTCTCGGCGGCGAAGACCGACAGGACGACGGCGGCGCCCAGCGAACCGCCGACGTTGATCAGCAGCTCGTTGATGCCCGAGCCGACCGACGTCTGGTCGTGCGGCACCGCCTCGACGGCGAGGGTCCGGGTGGAGTGCTGGAGCAGCCCGCTGCCGAGGCCGACGACCGCGGTGAAGACCAGGTACGGCACCAGGGAGGTGTGCCAGGCGAAGGTGGCGAGGTTGCCGGCGGCCATCAGCAGCGAGCCGGTGACCAGGGTGCGGCGGTCGGAGATCCGGCGGGCCAGGGCGGGGGCGAGCAGGGCGCCCACGACGAGCGCCAGCATGTTGGGGAGCAGGGCGAACGCGGTGGCCAACGGGGCGAGCCCGAGCCCGTAGCCGGCCTCGGCGGGGGAGGTGCCGAGGAACACCGGGTTGGCGACCAGCAGGCCCAGCATGCAGGAGCTGAAGGTGACGGTGACGACGGAGACCACCACGACGTTGCGGCGGCGGAACAGCCGGACGTCCATCACCGGCTCCGCGGTGCGCAGTTCGACCCGCACCCACAGGGCCGTCACCAGCAGGCCGCCGGCGAGGCAGCCGAGGGTCTTGGGGGAGGCCCACTCCCAGCCGGGGGAGCCGCCCTGACCGAGCGCGAGCATGAGCGCCACCAACCCGGTGCACAGCAGCAGCGCGCCCAGCCAGTCGGTGCGCCCGCCGGGGCGGTCGGCGCTCTCCGGCAGCAACGGCCAGGTCACCACCAGGGCCAGGGACACCGCGGCGGCCGGCACCCACAGGGCGGCCGTCGGCCGGGCCACGAACTGCGCGATCAGGCCGCTGGCGACGGTGCCGAGGGCGAGCCCGGCGACCAGGGCGGCGACCATCACGCTGATGCCGCGCCGGTTCTGCTCGGCGGTGCCGCGGTTGCGCAGGATGCCCACCAGCAGCGGGAAGAAGCCGGCGAACGCGCCCTGGAGGACCGAGCCGACCAGCAGCAGGCCGAAGGACCGGCTGACGCCGACCAGGACCGAGCCGGCGAGGACCAGCGCGAGGTTCCAGCGCAGGATGCGGCGGTGGCCGTGCAGGTCGCCCAGGCGGGACAGCACGGGGGTGAAGGCGACGCTGGCGAGCAGGTTGGCGACGCTGATCCAGTTCAGGTCGGCGACCGTGACGTGCAGGGTCGAGGTGAGGCCCTTGAGCAGCGGGCCCAGGAAGCCCTGCGTGACCCCGCTGGACAGCTCCACCAGGACCAGGCAGAGCAGGACGATCGCGGGGGAGGTGGGGACCGTGCCGCGGCCGGTCGCGCGGGCCGTGGCCGCGGCGGCGCGGGATCCGGCGGGCGGGGTCGGGTCGAGGGTCGTTCCTGGCTCGGTCATGGCGGTGCCGCACCTGTTCTCAAGAGGGCGCGCGGCGGGGAGCCGTGCGGCCGGGGCGAGGAGCCTCCGCGGCGGACCGCCGGGTGGCGGAAAATCGTCGCTGGTGGAAACAGGGCATCAATGTGGCCGGCACGCCGTACCCTCGTCCATATGTGACCCTCAGGTGGCCCGAAACCCGCATCCCAGAGGTGATCATCGGTGGATTCAGACATCACGGCGGGCGCCGCGGAGCTTTTGGACGAGCTGGATCATGCCGTCATCCGCCTCCTGGCCCGCGAGCCGCGCGCCGCCTTCGCCGACGTCGGGGCGCGCCTGGGCGTGCACGAGCGGACGGTCGCCCGCCGCCTGGACCGGCTGATCGCCGCGGGCCTGGTCCGCTTCACGGCCTTCCTGGTGCCCGAACACCTCGGCGAGGGCCTGGTCGTCGAACTCGCGGTGCGCTGCGCCCCCGGCCGGCTGCACGAGACGGCGCAGGCGCTCGCCCGGCGGCCGGACGTGCGCGCGGTGGACGTGGCCACCGGCGCGTCCGAGGTGGTCGCCGAGATGATCGTGCCGGGCCCGGACCAGCTGCTCTCCCTCGTCGACGGGCCGATCGCCCGGATCCCCGGCGTCACCGGCATCCACACCGCGGTCGTGCTGCGGCTGCTGCTGACCGCCACCGACTGGGACCCGTACGGGGACGAGCCCACCGCGACCCGGCGCCGGATCGCGGCGGGCGGGGAGTTGCCCCCGCCGCCGGCCATCGACGAACTCGACCGGCGCCTGGTGGCCCTCCTGGAGCGCGACGCCCGTGCCCCCATGACGCGCCTGGCGCAGGAACTCTGCGTCGGCGAGACCACCGCCCGGCGCCGGCTGGCCCGGCTGATGGACTCGCACATCCTGCACCTGCGGCTGCACGCCGAACCGGAGGTCCTCGGCTTCCCGGCCGAGGCCCGCTTCCGGCTGACCGTCGAGCACCGGGCGCTGGACGCCGCGGTCCGCCGGCTGGCCCGCGAGCCCGAGGTCCGCCACCTCGTCCTCACCACCGGCCACAGCAACGTGCAGGGGTATTCCAGCCACCGCTCCGCCCAGGACCTGCACGCCTTCACCGCCCGCGTCTTCGCCCCGCTCGACGGCGTCACGGCCGCGGAGGCGGCCCTGCTGCTGCGCACGTACAAGCGGGCGGGGGTGGTGACGGAGCGGGGCCGGGGGGCCGCAGCGAGCGAGTGAGGTGCGGCGCGGGCGTTCCCCGGGCGGCGCCCGCACGTGCGCTCGTGCGTTCCGGGTTCCGGCCGAGGTGCGCGAGGACGGCCGGCGCCTGCCGGTGCCTGCCGGTGCCTGCCGGTGTCCGTGGTCGGCCGGTGGCGGCCCATGCTTCGCGAAGACGTCGTCGGCCGGCAGCGGGCGGGCGGCTCCGGGGGCCGTGTCGTAAGTCCGTCAGTTCCCGGTCACCTGCGGTGAGTTGACGGGTGGACAGGGCCGCTCGCGCCGGGGGCGGCGGCGCCCGCGACCACGTCACGTCACGTCACGTCGAGGCCGACGCACCGCGCGCGCCACGGCAACGCCACGGCCCGGTGCCCCTGTTGCCGCACCACGCCCCGTCAACCGCCCGGCCCGGCAGCCGCAGGCGGGCGGGCGTACGCCGGCAATCAGCCACGGGCGAAGTGGGCGAAGCGCGCGAAGTGGCCCACCGGCCACAGCACATCGCCGACCGTTGTTCCCGGATCCGTCAGCGTCGTTCACATCGGTACCCGTATCCGTACCCGCATCTGTACCCGCATCCGCATCCGCATCCGCACCCGTATCTGTACCCGCACCCGCCTCCGTGCCCGTACCCGTGCGTCGGGTCGCCGTCCGACGGCGGGCACGCCGCGGGAACCGGCACGTCCACCCCGGCCGCCACCCCCTCCTTCATGCGGAGGAGGGGGTGTTCATGCGGAGGAGGCCCTGATCGGCGCCGGCGCCGACGCCCTCGCCCTCACCCGTGCCGCGGTGCTGTGTGCGCTGTGTGCTGTGCGCGCTGCGCGTGCGACGCCTTCCGTGCGGTGACTTCGGGCCGGAGGCCGCATCGCGTGGACCGCGTGCGAACGCCCCGCCACCCACAGTGAAGCGCCCGAAATGCCTGAATTTTCACGTAAAAGGACTTGTTGCTCCCCGAGGTCCGTCGTAGTGTCGGAAGTGTCGCGGCGAGCACAAACCGCCGGAACGACCCACAGGGGAACACCCCGACGGGCGCACCGAATCGCCACCAGAGCACGGTCCGGAAAGCCGCGGCGACATCCCATCACAGGAGGCAGAGATGACCTTCAGGGCATGCTTCCCCCGCAACCGCTGGGACGACCGCGGCCGGCACGGCGGCGGCGGCTGGGGCGGCGGAGGCTACGGAGGACGCGGCGGTTACGGCGGCTACGGTGGCTACGGACGCGGCGGCTACGGCGGCTACGGACGCGGCGGCTACGGACGCGGCGGCTTCTTCGTCATCGGTAGGTTCTGACCTGATCCGTTGTCATCATCTGTTGTCACCGATTCAGCAAGCCAGTTGACCTGTTGTCGCGGTTCCTGCACGACAGTTGACGACCACTGACAAGACATGTGAGTCGGGCCTAGTGACCTGATACACAGCCCGAGGCGGGCTCGCGTAGGACATGCGGGCCGGCCTCGTGGGCTGCCGTGCCACGGTTCACCAGGCCCGTCCGCACGCACCCAGTGACCATGCATCTACGCAGCTCACGCCGCATCCGCGGCGCCAAGTCCAACGGCGGACGCGGGCCGAGGGCGGCCACCGACCGCGAGGCGACGACGTCCCGCGGGCGCGGGCCGAGGACGGCCATCCTCACCGACGCCCCACCGCCCGCCCCGCCCTTCGACGCCCCGCCCTTCGACGCCCCGCGCTCCGGGGCACGGTCCGGAGCGCACCCCACCGCGCCGCGGCCGGGATCGCACCCCGCGGGCACCGAACTCCTCGCCCAGCTGCCCACCGACGAGGTGCCCATCGTGACCCGGCACGTCGGCCCGGTGGAGGCGTTCCGGCGCTTCTGGCCGCTGACTCAGGGCGATCGCCGCTGGCTCGTCCTGGTGATCATGTGCGCGATCCTCTCCGCCCTCGCCGAGACCGTCACGATCCTGATCTTCGCCCAACTCACCGACCAGGCCCTGGCGAAGGGCTCGGTCAGCGCCTTCTGGCACCCGGCCGGCATCTGGCTGGGGGTCGCGGTCTTCGGCGCGGTGGTGGGCTACCTCGGCAACTCCGTCGCGGCCTGGACCGCGGAACGCTTCCTGCTGCGCCTGCGCGCCCGCGTCTTCACCCACCTCCAGACGCTGCCGCCGCACTTCTTCCAACGCAACCGCCGCGGCGACCTGCTGGAACGGCTGACCGGCGACGTCGACGCCATCGAACACCTTGTGGTGACCGGCATGGTCACCGCCTGCGCGGCCGTCTTCAGCACGCTCTTCTACGGCGCCGCCGCGCTCTGGCTGCGCTGGGAACTGGCGCTCGCCACCTTCGTCGCCGCGCCGATCTTCTTCGCCGCCACCCGCCGCTTCACCAACCGGCTGCGCGAGGTCTCCCGCCGCCAGCGGGCCGCCGACGGTGCCCTCACCTCGGTCGTCGAGGAGACCCTGGTCAACGTGGTGCTGACGCAGGCGTACAACCGCCAGCACGACGAGGAGCAGCGCCTGGGACGGGCGGCCCGCCGCTGGCTGCGCGCCTCCGTCGCCAGCGCCCGCCTGAACGCCCTCTACACCCAGCTCATCGAGGTCCTGGAGACGCTCTGCGTGCTGGCCATCATCGGCCTCGGCGCCTGGGAGATCTCGGCCGGCCGGATGTCCCTGGGCGAGCTGCTGGCCTTCGCCGCCTTCATCGGCTACCTCTACCCGCCGATCCGCTCCCTGGGCCAGCTGGGCCTGACCGCCACCGCGGCCACCGCCGCCGGCGACCGCCTGCTGGAGGTCCTCGACGCCCGCCCCGCGGTCACCGACCCGGAACCGGCCCGCACCACCCCCTTCCCGCAGCGCGCCCACGGCGAGGTCGCCGCGCAGGACGTCACCTTCCGCTACCCGAGTTCCCCGCACCACAACGCCGTCAACGCCCTCTCCTTCACCGCCCACCCCGGCCAGTTCCTGGTCGTCACCGGCCCCAGCGGCGCCGGCAAGTCCACCCTCGCGGCCCTGCTGCTGCGCTTCTACGACCCGGACGCCGGCACCGTCCGCCTCGACGGCATCCCGGTCGACCGCCTCCCGCTCGCCGACCTCCGCCGCAACGTCACCCTGCTGCCCCAGGAGACGCTCGTCCTGCACGACACCATCGAGCAGAACATCGCCTGCGGCCGCGAGGACCCCGCCCCGACCCACGAGGAAGTGGTGCAGGCGGCCCGGGCCGCCGACGCCCACTCCTTCGTCGCCGCCCTCCCGGACGGCTACGACACGGTCATCGCCCCCGCCACCGCGGCCCTCTCCGGCGGCCAGCTGCAACGCATCGCCATCGCCCGCGCCATGCTCCGCGACGCCCCGGTCCTCATCCTGGACGAGCCCACCACCGGCCTCGACACCCTCGCCGCCCAACGCATCCTCGGCCCCCTGCACCGCCTGGCCGCCGGCCGCACCACCGTCGTCATCACCCACGACCTCGACCTGGCCGCCACCGCCGACCACATCCTCGTCCTCGACGACGGCGACCTCGTCGAATCCGGCACCCACACCGAACTCCTGCTCCGCGCCGGGTTGTACGCGCAACTGTTCGAAGGCAAGAAGTAGCCGCGCGGGTCGCCCCCCCCGCAACGCTCTGGCGTCTTCGCGGCCGACGTGGCACCCTGCCGGCGCCCACGACCCGGGCGCGACGGACGAGGAGACGGCCATGAGCGCACCGCGCGAGAGCGAGCCGCAGGACACCGCATCCCCCACGGGCACCACCCGCCTCGACGCGCCGGCGGACCCCGCTCAGGCGCTGCGCGCGCAGCACGCGGCGCGCGGCCGGAGCGCCGTCGACCGCGCCGCGGCCATGTGCCGCTACGCCGGGATCGCCGAGGACGCCGCGCAGGCGGTGCCCAAGGACCCCGCCGCGAAGGCGGCCAACGCCGTCCGGCTGTCCGCGCAGGCCCTCGCGCGGCTGCCCGAGCTGCCGCTCGACCCCGCGGCCGACGCCCGGTGCGCGCGCAACGCCGCCGCGGCCGCGGCGGACGCGGCCGAGGCCGCGCAGGACCGCGCGGGGTCCGGCGACCTCGCGGAGCGCGCCCACCGCGCCGCGCTCGCGGCGGCCAAGGTCGCCGGGGCGGCCGCCGCCCGGGCCGCGGGCGGCCGCGACGAGGCGTTGAACCGCACGGCGGACGCGGCCGAGGCGGCGGCGGTGGCGGCGGCCGAGGCGGCGGGCTGGTTCTAGCCCGGCTCCGCCGGCACCCCCCCCTCAGCGAAGTGCCGGCGGACGCGCCCGCCCCCTCACGAGAACCACCCCAGCACCCCGTCCAGCGACCAGCTCTGCCCGCACAGCGCGAAGAAGCCGACGGCGGAGACCAACGCCATCATCAGGTTCTGGCCCTGCTCCGCCCAGTCGTGGATCATCAGCACGAAGTACACGAGGTTCAGCAGCAGCCCCGCGACCAGGGCGACCGGCGTCAGCAGCCCGACGATCAGGCCGAGGCCGAGGGCGAGTTCGGCGTAGGCGACGAGGTACGCCATCAGGCGCGGCCGGGGCTTGACGACGCGGTCGAAGCCGGTGCGGACCACGGTCCAGCGGTGCTTGGCCGCGACCCCGGCGGCCCACTCGATGCCGCCGCCGGCGAACCAGCTCTTCTTGTCCTTGTGGCGCCAGCTCTCCAGCCACCACAGCCCGAGACCGATGCGGAGGACGGCGAGCCATTCGGCGCCGGTGAGCCAGATCGTGTGCATGCGAGCTGCCCCTCTCAGTTGCCTGGTGTGCCTGCGGAGCCACGTTTCTGATGGTGCGTCAGTTCAGCGGAGGTCGGGCGTTCGCGCAAGGGGTCGAGTTTCCGGTCCTCCCTTGTGCATGCGGGGGCGACCTCCTAACCTCCGAACTGATGGGTCGTCAGATTCCGGACCGGCGTGACTCACCGGCACGGCAGTTGGGGGTAAAGCGTGACCAGCGGCAACACCGGCACCAGCGGCACCGCGGAGCTTCCGAGGATCATCAGCGTCGACGATCACGTGATCGAGCCGGCCCACCTCTTCGAGACCTGGCTGCCGCGGAAGTACCGCGACCGCGGCCCCAAACCGTTCACCGCCGGCATCGGAGAGCTGGCGTACGTCGGCGGGAAGTACCGCTTCACCACCGACCCCGAAGGCCAGACCACCGACTGGTGGGAGTACGAAGGGCTGCTCTTCCCGTACAAGCGCATCATCGCGGCCGTCGGCTTCTCCCGCGACGAGATGACGCTCGACGGCATCACCCGCGAGCAGATGCGGCGCGGCTGCTGGGACCCCAAGGCCCGGCTGGCGGACATGGACGTCAACCACGTCGAGGCGTCGCTCTGCTTCCCGACCTTCCCCCGGTTCTGCGGCCAGACCTTTGCCGAGGCCGCGGACAAGGAGGTCGGCCTGGCCTGCGTCCGCGCCTACAACGACTGGATGGTCCAGGAGTGGTGCGGCGACAGCGGCGGCCGGCTGATCCCGCTCTGCCTGATCCCCCTGTGGGACGTCGACCTCGCCGTCGCCGAGATCCGCCGCAACGCCGCCCGCGGCGTCCGTGCGGTCACCTTCAGCGAGATCCCCACCTACCTGGGCCTGCCGTCCATCCACTCCGGCTACTGGGACCCGTTCTTCGCGGCCTGCGAGGAGACCGGGACGGTGGTGAACATGCACATCGGGTCGTCGTCGCAGATGCCCGCCGCCTCACCGGACGCCCCGCCGGCCGTACAGGCGTCGCTCTCCTTCAACAACGCGATGGCCTCCATGATGGACTTCCTGTTCAGCGGCGTGCTGGTGAAGTTCCCGCGGCTCAAACTCGCGTACAGCGAAGGCCAGATGGGCTGGATCCCGTACGCCCTGGAGCGGGCCGACGACGTCTGGGAGGAACACCGGGCGTGGGGCGGGGTCAAGGACCTCGTCCCGGAGCCGCCGTCGACGTACTACTACCGGCAGATCTTCTGCTGCTTCTTCCGCGACAAGCACGGGGTCGAGGCGATCGAGACCGTCGGGGTGGACAACGCGACCTTCGAGACCGACTACCCGCACGTCGACTCCACCTGGCCGCACACCAAGGAGGTGGCCGCCGACCACGTGGGCCACCTCCCCGCGGACGTGGCCTACAAGCTGCTCCGCGGCAACGCGATCCGGATGCTGGACCTGCCGTTCGACCGCGACCGACGGCCGGCCCGCACGACGTCCTGACGCCCGGCGGCGCGGGAGCGGACCGGTCAGGCGAGGGCTTCGGCGTCCACCCGGGACAGGACCAGGTCCATCTGCTCGGTCACCGGGCCGCGCACCCGGACCGGTGGCCGCGGCCGCCGCAACATCACCGGATAGTCCTCCGGCATGTAGGAGTTGACCAGGCGGTACGGGTGCAGGCCGTGGGCGAGGAAGGGCGCCAGCACCTCGTCCGCGGTCGTCCCGCAGGCGGCCAACCGGTCCGGACTGACCTCCACCACGATCTCGCAGTCCGCCGGCAGGTCGTCGAGCAGCGGCACCAGGCTGGCCAGCACCGTCCCCTCGGCCCCCTCGACGTCGATCTTGATGATCCGGGCCTGCCGCAGCTCCTCCTCGGTCACCGCCTCGGTCATCGGCAGGCCCGGCACCCGCAGCTCCGCCGTGTGCCGCTCGGGCTCGATCACGCTCGTCGCGCCCACGTTCCCCGCGTGCGGCACGAACAGCCGCACCTCGCCGGGCTCCGCCGTGACGGCGCACCGCACCGTCCGCACCTGGGAGAAGCCGTTCAGATCGAGGTTGGCCCGCAGCGCGGCGTGGGTGTCGGGGGCGGGCTCGACCGCGACCACCCGGCCCTGCGGACCGACCAACTGCGCGGCGAGCAGCGAGTAGTACCCGACGTTCGCCCCGACGTCCACCAGGCCCGCACCCGGCGTCAACCGCCCCGCGATGAACGCGCTGACGTGCGGCTCCCAACACCCGTGCACCAGGATCGAGCGCTGGATCAGGTCCTCCGTCGTGCCGACCCGCACGCGGAACCCGTAACGGGTGCGCACCACCCGATCGCGGCGCGGGTTCTGCTGCAACCCCACGTCGAGCCACTCGCGCAGCATCAACCGCTTCAACCCCAGGCCCCACCCGTGGCGGACCCACCAGCGGGACGCCAGCAGCAGCGGTGTCCACGGCGGCGGCACGAGGTGCGTCTCGGACGGCGGAGGGCGGAGCCGGACGGAAGACATGACCATGACGCTACGAGAGCGCCCGACGAACGGCAAGTGCCCCTCGACCGCCCCGGAACCGGCCCCTGGCCAGCACCGACACCCCTCGACCGGACCCGGCCGAAACCCGTCAGCGACCGTCCGGATAGCGCCAGTCCAAACCGGCCAACTGGCGGGCCCGAGCCTCCACGACGGCCATCCGGGCGTCCCGCTCGCCCGCGTCGGTGTGCGACGCCTGACCGGTCACCTGCCCGGGCCACTTCCGGTAGAGCAGGCCCACCTCGGAGGAGAACCAGCCCCGGCTCACCGCGTTCAGCGCCAGCAGCAACCCGGTGTCCTCGGAGGCCGGCAGGGCCATCCAGCCCCCCAACGCGAGCAGCAGGTCCCGACGCACGCACAACGAAGCGGGGTGCACCGGCGCCCGGTAGTCGTGGGCCTTCCAGAAGTCGAGGACCGCGCCGCGCTCGACCGCCCCGGGCGCCGGATCCCCCGGGAACTCGACCGTCGAACCGTCCGGGAGCAGGTCCAGGACCCGCGAGGTCGCCCAGCCGAGGCCCGGATCGGCCTCCAGGGCGGCCAGGTCGCGGGCGAGCACACCCGGCGTCAACTGGTCGTCGGCGTCCAGCACCTTGACGTACTCGCCCTCCGCCCGCGCCAGCGCGATGGTCCGCGCGACCCCCGGCCCACCGGGCCGCCCCTGGCGGAAGGACACCCGCGGATCGTCCGGCACGTACGGCGCGACCTCGGCACCGGTGCCGTCCTCCTGGATCACCCACTGCCAGTCCCACCCGTCGGGCAGCTCCTGCTGCCGCAGCGAGGCGTGGGCGTCCGGCAAGTACGGCGCGGAGGGGGCATGGACGGCCGTGACGATGATGATGCGCCGACGCACGGCTCACCACCTTTCCAGGGGAGTAGTGAAGACCAGTTCCGTGCGGTCGCCGGGCAGGATGACGTCGGAGACGTCCACGACGCGGCCGTCGGTGGCGTACGAGACCTTCCGGAGCACCAGCACCGACGTCCCCGGCGGCAGCTCCAGCTCGTCGGCCTCCTCCGGCGCCGGCGGCCGGGCGGTGACGTGCTCCTCGACGCGGTCCACCTCGATCCCGACGGAGTGCAACTGGCTCTGCGAGCCACCCGGCCACGGCTCGTTGCGCTCGTCCAGCAGCGCGGGATTGCCCGCGATCACGTCGTGCACGAGGTACGAGGTGACCAGGCTGAACGGGGCGTGCTCGGCGGCGCACCGGGTCCGGTAACTGCGCTCCAGCAGCACCGTGCCCTCGGGCACGCCGAGCACCTCCGCCACGGCCGCGGGCGCGGCGACCTCGCGGTAGCGCGCCCGGAAGACCAGGTCGTCGACGTGCAGCCCGGTGTCGTGCTCGGTCGCCCCGGTCTGCGCCCGCCGCTCCAGGGGCGCGCGGGCCCGGTCCTTCTCCCACTGGTGCCGCAGGTTGGTGCGCCGCGCGCGGGTGCGCCGGCGACGCACGAAGTTCCCCACTCCGTGCCGCTTCTCCAGGAGCCCCTCGTCCTGCAGCGCACGCAGCGCCTCCCGGACCGTCGGCACGCTGCGCCCGAACCGCTCCGCGAGCCTGGTCTCGGCCGGCAACCGGTCCCCCGGCCCCAGCCGACCCGCCCGGATGGCCGTGCGGAGCTCGTCCGCGATCCGCTCGTAGGCCACTGCCATGGGTCACACCGTTCCGTCGCCCGACGCTCCGGCCCTGCGGCCCGCGCCTCCGACCGGTCGACCCGGCCGGATCACCCGGCCCCTTCCAGCCTACGACTCCTCAAGACCTCAAGACGACCCCGTCCGCGCCCCCACGGAACCCCACCCCACCCCGGTCGGCGCGTTTCTGCGCGCGTCCCCCGGTCCATGCATGCCGAGTGAGCACCGTGCCCCGCCCGGCGTCGGACGGCGGCACGTCCCTATGGCGGAGAGGTTCGGTGAGACATGACGGACGTTCGTGGGGCACTGCGGGAGGCCCTGCTCGGGGAGCAGCCGCGCACCGTCAACCGCGGGCGGATGCCGGTGGTGGAACGGGAACTGTCGCGCGTGGTGGCCACCGGCGTCCCCGGCGCGGTGGTGGAGTTCGGCTGCTTCCGCGGCGGCATGACCGCCTGGATGCGCGCCGTCCTGGAGGTCCAGGGCTCCTCGGACCGGGTGATCCACACCTACGACGCCTCCCAGGGCCTGCCGCCCGCCGAAGAACACGACGACGCCCACCCGACGGCCGGCGAATGCGCCGCCCGCACCGCCGAGGTGCGCGGCCTGCACGACACCTGGGGACTGCCCCAACCCGTCATCCACGAGGGCGGGTTCCACCGGACACTCCCCGACGACCTGCCGGCACGCATCGCGTTCGGCTACGTGGACGCCGACCGGTACGCCTCGACGCTCACCTGCCTGCGCGCCTGCGTACCGCGCCTGTCACCCGGCGCCGTCCTCGTCCTCGACGACTACGCGGACGCCTCCCGCCCGACACCACCGAAGTCCCCCGGCGTGCTGCGCGCCTGCGAGGAGTTCTTCGGCACCCCCGCCCCCGTAGCCGTGGCCACCACCGACGCCGGCTGGTCCCTGGCCGTCTACCGCCACCTGGACCGCACGGCCCCCTTCCACTGACCCCCACACCCCGCCCCACCACACGAGAAGTCCCCGCCCGGCGAACCGACCGGGGCCGCGGAACGCCGAAGGGCCCCACCGCAAGCGGTGGGGCCCTTCGACGTATTGCCCGGTGAGAGCAATGGCGGAGGATACGAGATTCGAACTCGTGAGGGGTTGCCCCCAACACGCTTTCCAAGCGTGCGCCCTAGGCCACTAGGCGAATCCTCCGCCGCAAACAATACAAGACGTTGGGGAGTGCTCGCGAACACGATCCGGGGGAGGGGGCGCGAGGGGAGGCCGGGGGAGGGCCGGGTCGTTTCTTGGGGTGGGGATCCGCTAATGTGGGGCCCAGCCCCTCACGTGGCGCTATCTGACTGAACTCCCCCAGGGCCGGAAGGCAGCAAGGGTAGGTCGGCTCTGGCGGGTGCGTGAGGGGCGCTTGCGTTCCGGGGGCGGTCCGGTTGTCAGTGGGGCCCGATATCGTCGTATGCGTGTCGTCCCTCGCGCTGTACCGCCGCTACCGCCCCGAGACCTTCGCCGAGGTCATCGGGCAAGAGCACGTGACCGACCCGCTGCAGCAGGCGTTGCGGAACAACCGGGTCAACCACGCGTACCTGTTCAGCGGGCCGCGCGGCTGCGGCAAGACGACGAGCGCGCGGATCCTGGCGCGCTGTTTGAACTGTGAGGAAGGTCCCACTCCCACGCCGTGCGGGACCTGCCACTCCTGCGTGGACCTGGCGCGCAACGGGCGCGGCTCGATCGACGTGATCGAGATCGACGCGGCGTCGCACGGTGGTGTCGACGACGCGCGCGAGCTGCGGGAGAAGGCGTTCTTCGGGCCGGCCAGCAGCCGGTACAAGATCTACATCATCGACGAGGCGCACATGGTGACCTCGGCGGGGTTCAACGCCCTGCTGAAGGTCGTCGAGGAGCCGCCGGAGCACCTGAAGTTCATCTTCGCGACCACGGAGCCCGAGAAGGTCATCGGGACGATCCGGTCGCGGACGCACCACTACCCGTTCCGCCTGGTGCCGCCCGGGACGCTGCGCGAGTACCTCGCGGAGGTGTGCGGCCGGGAGGAGAGCCCGGTCGAGGACGGCGTGCTGCCGCTGGTGGTGCGGGCCGGTGCCGGTTCGGTGCGGGACTCGATGTCGGTGATGGACCAGCTGCTCGCCGGTGCCGGTGCGGACGGTGTGACGTACGCCATGGCGACGTCGCTGCTGGGGTACACGGACGGATCGCTGCTGGACTCCGTCGTGGAGGCGTTCGCGGCCGGCGACGGGGCGGCGGCCTTCGAGGTCGTCGACCGGGTCATCGAGGGCGGGAACGACCCGCGGCGGTTCGTCGCCGACCTGCTGGAGCGACTGCGGGACCTGGTGATCCTGGCGGCGGTGCCGGACGCCGGCGAGAAGGGGCTGATCGACGCCCCGGCCGATGTCGTGGAGCGGATGACGGCGCAGGCGTCCGTGTTCGGGGCGGCCGAGCTGAGCCGCGCCGCCGACCTGGTCAACGCCGGGCTGACGGAGATGCGCGGGGCGACGTCCCCGCGGCTCCAGCTGGAGCTGATCTGCGCCCGGGTGCTGCTGCCTGCGGCGTACGACGACGAACGGTCGGTGCAGGCGCGGCTGGACCGCCTGGAGCGCGGGATCGGCGCCGGGGCGGCGGCCGCGGCGCTGGGCGGTGGCGGGCTGGGGCCCGCGGGTGGTGGCGGCGTCGGCCCCGGTGGGGCGGTGCTGGAGTCCGGCGGGCCCTCGGTGGGCTACGCGCCGGGCCCGGAGGCCCATCCGCCGATGCCGGCCGGCGGACCGACCGGCCCGGCGGCGGCGCGGGCCGCGGTGCGGGGGACGACGGGCGGACCGGCCTCGGGCGAGGCTCCCGCGGCGGCTGCCGGACCCGCGGCTCCCGCAGCTCCCGCGGCCGTCGGACCCGCTGCGGACGCCGGTGCTGGCGCCCCCGGTGAGGTCCGGAGCGGTGCGCCGGGCGGCCAGGGGGCCGGGCCGGCGGCGGCTCCGCAGGGCGGCGCGGCGCGGCCCGGAGCGTGGCCCGGTGGCACCCGTAACGCCGGCAACGGTGCGTCGGCGGGCCCGGGGGAGAGCGCCCGGCAGCCCGGCAGCTGGCCGTCGGCCGCGACCCCGGGACAGGGCGGACCGGCGGCCTCCGCACCGCCGACGGCGTCCGGGACCGGCGGGGGCGCGCCCGCGCCGGCCGCCGGCGCACCCGGCGGGGCGCCCGCCCCTGCTCCCGCGGGGCCCGGGCAGCCGGTGGCCGGCGGCGGGATGCTGTCCGGCGGCGCGGCCCAGGTCCGGCAGCTCTGGCCGCAGATCCTCGACGCGGTCAAGGGCCGCCGGCGCTTCACCTGGATCCTGCTGAGCCAGAACGCCCAGGTCTCCGGCTTCGACGGCACCACGCTGCAGATCGGCTTCCCCAACGCCGGGGCCCGGGACAGCTTCGCCAACGGCGGCAGCGAGGACGTCCTCAAGGACGTGCTCGCCGAGAACTTCCAGGTGCAGTGGCGGGTCGAGGCGATCGTCGACCCGTCCGGTGGCGCCAATCCGCCGGCCGGCGGTGCCCGCGGCGGCGGGGGCGGCTTCGGCGGCGGTGGCGGCGCACCGCAGCCCCCGCCGCAGGCCCCGGCCCGGCAGAGCGCCCCGGCGGCCCCCGACTCCTACGGGACGGGCGGCGGCGGAGCCGGTGGTGGCGGCGGGCAGGGGGCCCGGATGGCGCGCGAGGCGGTGTCCGCCGCGCCGGGCACCGGCGGCCAGGGCAGCCCGGCCGCGGAGCCCGCGTACGCGCCCGAGCCCCCGATGTCGATCGAGTACGACATGCCGGCGGAGGACGACCCGGACCTCGTCGACTCCGCGCTGAGCGGGCACGAGTTGATCGTGCGCGAGCTGGGCGCGACCGTCCTGGACGAGTTCGACAACAACTGAGCGTGCGGACGCGGACGCGCGGCGGTGTCCGCGTGCGACCGGCGGCGGATGCCGGGTCGGTGGCGGTACGTCACGGCGCGGACGCGGTGCGCGCCCGCGCGCCCGTCAGGGCGGTCGCCGGCCCGTCCCAGGGGCGTACGGCGCACATCAGTGCTCCTCCCTGCGGCGTAGGGCGCCGGGCGCGGGAAACACGTAGGCTCGGGCTACCGCACAAACGTTGTCGTACGGCAGGAGTCATGTCGTGATCCCCGGTGGTCAGCCCAATATGCAGCAGCTGCTCCAGCAGGCCCAGAAGATGCAGCAGGATCTCGCGGCCGCCCAGCAGGAGCTGGCGGAGACGCCCGTGGAGGGTTCCGCGGGGGGTGGCCTGGTCAAGGCGACCGTGACCGGTTCCGGTGAGCTCAAGGGGCTGGTGATCGACCCGAAGGCGGTCGACACCGACTCCGCGGAGGAGACCGCCGAGACCCTCGCCGACCTCGTCCTCGCCGCGGTCCGCGACGCCAGCGCCACGGCGCAGCAGCTCCAGCAGCAGAAGCTCGGCCCGCTCGCCCAGGCGCTGGGCGGCGGAGGCGGCGGCATCCCCGGCCTCCCCTTCTGAGGAGTAGCCAACTAGCGTACGGAGCCAACTAACGTGCGCAGCACGGCAGAAGAGAGAGAAGACGTTCCGTGTACGAAGGCGTGGTCCAGGACCTGATCGACGAGTTGGGCAGGCTGCCCGGCGTCGGTCCCAAGAGCGCGCAGCGGATCGCCTTCCACATCCTTCAGGCCGAGCCGACCGATGTCCGCCGGCTCGCGAACGCGCTGATGGAGGTCAAGGCCAAGGTCCGGTTCTGCTCCGTGTGCGGCAACGTCGCGCAGGAGGAGCAGTGCCGGGTCTGCCTGGACCCGCGGCGCGATCTGGCGGTCATCTGCGTCGTGGAGGAGCCCAAGGACGTCGTGGCGATCGAGCGGACCAGGGAGTTCCGCGGCCGCTACCACGTCCTCGGTGGAGCGATCAGTCCGATCGAGGGCGTCGGCCCCGACGACCTGCGGATACGGGAACTCCTGGCGAGGCTCGCGGACGGCACGGTCACCGAGCTGATCCTGGCCACCGACCCGAATCTGGAGGGCGAGGCGACGGCGACGTACCTGGCCCGCATGATCAAGCCGATGGGCCTCAGAGTGACGCGACTGGCCAGTGGGCTGCCGGTCGGAGGCGATCTGGAGTATGCCGACGAGGTCACGCTCGGGCGGGCCTTCGAAGGGAGGAGACTTCTCGATGTCTGACGCCACGCTGCACGACACGACACAGAACCCTGACGACTTCGCCGTTTCGATCTCCGACTCGATCGAGAGCTTCATCGTGGCGGTGACCGAGGTCGCCAAGGGCGACGAGCCGGACAGCGCGGTGCCCTTCCTCCTGCTGGAGATCTCCCAGCTGCTGCTCACCGGCGGCCGGCTGGGCGCCCACGAGGACATCGTCCCGGACGAGCGGTACGAACCGGACACCGGTCCGGAGCCGGACGTGGACGAGCTGCGCGAGCGGTTCGCGGTGCTGCTCGACCCGGTGGACGTGTACTCCGAGGTCTTCGACCCGTACGTGCCGCGCAGCGAGCCGGTGGCCTGCCGGATCTCCGACGACCTCGCGGACGTCATCACCGACCTGCGGCACGGGCTGGCGCACTACCGGGCCGGCCGCATCACCGAGGCCCTGTGGTGGTGGCAGTTCTCCTACCTGTCCAACTGGGGCCCGACCGCCTCGGCCGCCCTCCGGGCGCTGCAGTCGCTGGTCGCCCACGTCCGCCTCGACCAGCCGCTGGACGCACTCGACGGCCTGGACACCGACAGCGACGCCACCGCGGACGAGGAGCGGCTCGCCGAGGAGGCCGGCAAGGTCATGGCCGCCGAGATCGCCGGTCCGCTGGGACTGCGCCGGGTCTGACGGCGCCCCGCGCCGCCGTGCGCCGGAGCGTCGCGACGGTGTGACCTGGCTTACCTTTCCGTGTGCCCGGTGTGGAAGCGGGCAGGTGCACGCCGAGCAGGTGCGACGGAGCACCGCGCTGGACCGGCGAGGGACACGGTGTTCACAGACCGCGTTCGACGCGTTCACCGGACGTCTTCAGGGACGAAACCGTGGTGGGCAAGTTGATCGAAGCATGGGTTTTGTGTCTCACGATGTGGTAGTAGCGGGGCGGATTCCGCCCGCTCGTTAGACTGAGCCGACCGCAGTACCCCCATTTCCGGGGGTCCGGGAGGGAACCCCTCCCGCAGAGACAGTTGCGAGGAGCGCACGTGGGCCTTGTCGTGCAGAAGTACGGCGGCTCATCCGTTGCGGATGCCGAGGGCATCAAGCGCGTTGCCAAGCGAATCGTCGAGGCCAAGAAGAACGGCAACCAGGTTGTCGTCGTGGTCTCGGCGATGGGCGACACGACGGACGAGCTGATCGATCTCGCGCAGGAAGTGTCCCCGATCCCGTCGGGACGCGAGTTCGACATGCTGCTGACCGCCGGAGAGCGGATCTCCATGGCCCTGTTGGCGATGGCGATCAAAAACCTCGGCCATGAGGCGCAGTCCTTCACCGGTAGCCAGGCCGGTGTGATCACTGACTCCGTGCACAACAAGGCACGGATCATCGACGTCACGCCGGGCCGCATCAAGGCGTCCCTGGACGAGGGCAACATCGCCATCGTCGCCGGATTCCAGGGCGTGTCCCAGGACAAGAAGGACATCACGACGCTGGGGCGCGGTGGTTCGGACACCACCGCGGTGGCGCTCGCCGCCGCCCTGAACGCCGATGTCTGCGAGATCTACACCGACGTCGACGGCGTCTTCACCGCCGACCCGCGGGTCGTGAAGAAGGCCCGGAAGATCGACTGGATCTCCTTCGAGGACATGCTGGAGCTGGCCAGTTCCGGATCCAAGGTGCTGCTGCACCGCTGCGTGGAGTACGCACGCCGTTACAACATCCCGATCCACGTCCGCTCCTCCTTCTCGGGGCTACAGGGCACGTGGGTCAGCAACGAACCGCAAGGGGACAGGCCGATGGAGCAGGCGATCATCTCGGGCGTCGCACACGACACCTCCGAGGCGAAGGTCACGGTCGTCGGGGTCCCGGACAAGCCGGGCGAGGCCGCGCGGATCTTCCGTGCCATCGCCGACTCCGAGGTCAACATCGACATGGTCGTCCAGAACGTGTCGGCGGCCTCCACCGGCCTGACGGACATCTCCTTCACGCTGCCGAAGGCCGAGGGCCGCAAGGCCGTCGCCGCGCTGGAGAAGACCCGGGCCGCGGTCGGCTTCGACTCGCTCCGCTACGACGACCAGATCGCCAAGATCTCGCTGGTCGGCGCGGGTATGAAGACCAACCCCGGCGTCACCGCGGCGTTCTTCGAGGCGCTGTCGAACGCGGGCGTGAACATCGAGCTGATCTCGACCTCCGAGATCCGCATCTCGGTCGTCACCCGCGCCGACGACGTCAACGAGGCCGTCCGGGCGGTCCACAGCGCCTTCGGCCTCGACAGCGAGACCGACGAAGCAGTCGTCTACGGCGGCACCGGGCGATGATTCCGGCCGAGGCAGGCCGCCCGTCCTTCGCCGATTCGGCGGGGGCGGGGGCCCGCCCGGCTGCCAAGCCGCACCTCGCGGTCGTCGGCGCCACCGGTGCCGTCGGCCGCGTCCTGCTCGGCATCCTCTCCGAGCGGGCCGACGTCTGGGGTGAGATCCGGCTGATCGCCTCACCCCGCTCGGCCGGCCGCAAGCTGACCGTGCGGGGCGAGGAGGTCGAGGTCGTCGCGGTGAGCGAGGACGCCTTCGACGGCGTCGACGTCGCGGTCTTCGACGTGCCGCACGAGGTGGCCGCCCAGTGGGCGCCGGTCGCGGTGTCCAAGGGCGCGGTCGTGGTGGACAATTCGGGCGCGTTCCTGGGAGACCCGGACGTGCCGCTCGTCGTGCCCGAGGTCAACGGGTGCGCGGCGCGGATCCGTCCGCGCGGCATCATCGCCAACCCGCACTGCACCACCCTGTCGATGATCGTCGTCCTCGGTGCGCTGCACGCCGAGTACGGACTCAGCGAGTTGGTCGTCTCCTCGTACCAGGCCGCGTCGGCGGCCGGGCGGGCCGGCGTCGACACCCTGCGGGCGCAGCTCTCGTCGGTGGCCGGCACCGAACTGGGCGCCGCGCCGGGCGACGTGCGCCGGGCGGTCGGCGACACCCTCGGGCCGTTCCCGGCGCCGCTCGCCCTCAACGTCGTGCCGTGGGCCGGATCGCTCCAGGCCGACGGCTGGTCCTCGACGGAACTGGCGATCCGCGAGGAGTCCCGCAAGGTGCTGGGGCTGCCGGAACTGCCGGTCACCGCGACCTGCGTGCAGGTTCCGGTGCTCACCGCGCACTCGATGGCCGTGCACGCGCGCTTCGAGAACGAGGTCACGGTCGCCGGTGCGCACGAGATCCTGGCGGCCGCGCCCGGCGTCGTGCTCTGCGACGACCCGGCGGAGGGCGAGTACCCGACCCCGTCGGACGTGGCGGGGACCGATCCCACGTGGGTGGGGCGGGTGCGGCGGTCGTTGGACGATCCGCGCGCCCTGGAACTCTTCGTGTGCGGCGACAACCTGCGCAAGGGCGCGGCGTTGAACGCGGCACAGATCGGGGAGTTGGTGGCGGGGGAGATGCGGGGGTAGGGCCGGGGGCGGCGGGGCGGTCGGCTCTCAGGAGGCGGCTGATTCGCTGGGGGCTTCGGGGGCTTCAGCGCTTCAGGGGCTTCAGGGTGTTCGGTCTCCTTGGGGTGCGCGGGCTCCTTCGTCTGTTTGGTTCGTGTGATCCGTTTCATCTGTTCGGCTTGCCCGGTTCGTTTGGTTCGTTTGGTTCGCTCGATTCATGTGGATTGCTCGGCCGTTGGTTTCTCGGCCGGTGCCTTTCGGATTTCGGGGGGCGGCTGCTGGATCTTGGGCGTCGGGCCCGTGGGTCGGGGTGCTCGGATTCCCTTTGCCGGCTTCCTTTTCTTGTTTTCCGGCCCCGGTTGCCCGTTGATTGTGGCCGCTTGTCGCTTTGGTGGCGATTTGCTGGTGGCGCTGTGACCAGGGGATTCCGTTGCGGGTGCGGTAGTTGGCGGGAGTGGCTGCGAGGGGCCGGCCGCCTGCGACATACTTTGTGGGACGTGTGAAGATTTCGTGTGTGGAGTGCTGGTCCGAGTCACTTGATCTGGGCTGATGTTCTGTTCGATCATTCGCTTCCCGCGATGCTGCAACCGGCGGCCGGTGGGTGGCGTCTTTTCGGGTCACTCCTCGGGGGTGCCCGTGGCGTTCGCGGGCCACTCCTGGAGCCCTGGGGTGGCGGGGCGATCGCGTCAAGGTGGTCGTATCGGGGCAATTGGGGTGTTTGGGAAGAGCTGGTGCGCATGAGGGCATTTGACGCATCGCCACAAGTGGTGCCTTGCGCGTACAACCCTTTTGGGGGGAAGCGTGTCCAACAGGCGTGGCAGAGGTACTCGGATTCACCATCGCCCCGGCGGGAGCGGCAGGCGCGGCAGTGCGCCCGCAGCGCCCACGGGTTTCCGGGGGCATGCCGGTGATCGCCCCCTGGTCCGCCGCGCGCCCCGCGCAGTTGCCGTCGCAGCGTGGGGACACTGACGACGCGATGGCAGCCGGCACCACAGTCGACCACCTCACCGAGACCTACCGCGCGCACTACCGCTCCCTCCTCGGACTCGCCGCGCTCCTGCTCGACGACACCGCCTCCTGCGAGGACGTCGTGCAGGAGGCCTTCATCCGCGTGCACTCCGCCCGCGGGCGCGTGCGCGACCCCGAGAAGACCCTCGCCTACCTACGACAGACGGTCGTCAACCTCTCGCGCTCCGCGCTGCGCCGCCGGATCCTCGGGCTGAAGCTGCTCTCCAAGCCGATGCCCGACATGGCGAGCGCCGAGGAGGGCGCCTACGACCTGCTGGAGCGCGACGAGCTGATCAAGGCGATGCGCGGGTTGCAGCGCCGGCAGCGGGAAGTCCTGGTGCTCCGGTACTTCGCCGACATGACGGAGGCCCAGGTCGCGGAGACGTTGGGAATATCGCTCGGTTCGGTCAAGGCGTACGGTTCGCGGGGCATCGCGGCGCTTCGCGTCGCCATGGAGGCTCCGGCGTGAGTGCGGCAGGATCCAGCCGGGGAAACACCGGGCACGACGGGGGCCACCGCGGCGACAGGGACCCTCGACAGCGGCGGGACGCCCGGGAGCCCTGGGAGCCCCGAGAGGCCCGTGGCGGCTGGGGACAAGAAACCAGTCGGGGGGCCGGCGAGGCGCATCAGGACGGCCGGGACGACGACTTCGAGGCGCGCGCGGCAGGCGATCCGGCTGCCCGGGCCGGCGCCGCGACGGCGAGCGAGGCGCCAGCCGCTGGTTCCGCTTCCAATTCCAGTTCCGGTTCCCGTTCCACTTCTGGATACGGAGCCGGCCCCGGGGCGCGTGACGGCTTCGGCGGTGAGGACGAACTACGGCGACGGCTGCAGTCCCGCGTCGCCGACCTGGAGCCCGCGCCGGACGCCCTGGAGCACCTGCGACGCGCCGTCCCGGCCCGTCGCCAACGACGTCGGCACGCTGTGGTCGGCGCGGCCGCGGCACTGCTGCTCGGCGGTACGGCGATCCCGGCGATGGTCCACGTCGCGAGCTTCAGCGACGCCCCCGGAGACCGGCCCGCGAACGCCGCGAGCAGCCGCAGCGCCGAACAGGACACCAACGGCGGTTACGGCGAGGGCACCGAACAGGCCAGCACCCGCCCGAGCGGCGGAGGCGGTGGCAAGCCCGGCACGGACCACCCGCCGGGCACGGCGGACAAGGGCACCGAGACGCCCGGCGCGGGAGCCGGCGTCGGGGCCGGCACGCCCGCTCCCGACACGACCATGGACGTCACCTCGCCGGTCTGCGGACGCGATCAACTCGGCAAGGGCACCGGCACGGTCGGCCAGGCCGACTCCTCGGGACGGGTCTACGGCGCGTTCCGGGTGGTGAACACCTCCGATTCCGCTTGCTCCGTGCAGGGCGGCGGGACGGTGGACCTCACCCCGCAGGGCGCCACCAAGCAGGACAAGGTCCACGTCGTCGACCACACCTCGGGCGACGACGCCACCGGACTGCCGGACCCGGCGACCACCCCCGACCAGTTGGTGCTGAAGCCGGGGCAGGCGTACGAGGTCAAGTTCGCCTGGATCCCGGCCGCCGGCGGCGGGCCGACCGGATGCGCCAGCCCGGGCCCGTCGCCGACGCCCGACCCGTCCAAGGCGCCCGGGGACTCGCCCGCCGCGGCGACGACGAGCGGTGGCGGCAGTGGCGGGGAAGGTCAGGCCGGCGGCGACAGCGGCACCGGGGACGGCGGCGCGGCGGCCGGCGGTGTGCTGCTGACCCACACCCCGGAGGCCGGCGAACCCACCGCGGCCGACGTCAAGATCACGGACGCGTGCGCCGGCACGGTGTACCGCACGGCACCACTGGCTACGCCTTAGCCGGACTGTGTTGCGGGCGGTCGCTGCTGTGGTCGGGCCGTGGTCAGGCCGTGGGTGGTCTGTGGCGTGGTCGGTCTGTGGCGTGGTCGGTCTTTGCTGTGGTCGGGCCGTGCCGGGCGTTGGCTGGGTTGTGTTGTGTTGTGGTCGGTGGCTGCCGTGGTCGGTTGCTGTCGTAACGGGGCGGTGGCGTGGGTGGTGTGTGGGGGCGTGGCCGGTGTGCTGCCGGGTGTGCTGTCCCGCGCGCCGGCTCGTCCGCGTCGTGGCCCGGATGGCGGCGCGGCGAGTGCGGGCATGCCCCGGGAGCGGTCTGCGGCCGTGGGCGCGGCCGAGGGCGTACGGCCCGGGGCGCGCGGGTCCGGCAGCGGAGGGGAGGGGGCGGTGCGGCCGTGCGACGCGGGCCCCGTACCGTTGGTGGGGTGTACCGGTTCCTGCTGACCCCGCGGTGGTGGGGAATCAACGTCTTCGCCGTACTGGCGATCCCCTTCTGCATCTTCATGGGCAGCTGGCAGTTGAGCCGCTTCGACGACCGGGTCGCCTCGCACCATCAGCAGGAGGACCGGTCCGCCGACGCCAAGGCCGCGGCTCCCCGACCGTTGCAGAGCCTGCTGCCCGTCGACCAGGTCACCTCCGGCCGGCAGGCCAGTGCCCGCGGCCGCTACGACACCGAGCACCAACTCCTGGTCCCGGACCGCACCCTGCAGGGCAAGCACGGTGACCAGCAGGGCTTCTACGTCCTGACCCTGCTCCGCACGGACGACGGCAAGGCGCTCCCGGTCGTCCGCGGCTGGCTCCCCGGCGACGCGAACGCCAAGGCCGACGCGGCGAAGGTGCCCGCGCCGCCCGCGGGCGAGGTCACGGTCACCGGAGCGCTCCAGGCGTCCGAGAACGAGGGCACGTCCGGCGTGCAGGCCGGCGGCGGTCTGCCCAAGGGACAACTCGGCATGATCAGCGCGGCGTCGCTGGTCAACCTCGTGCCGTACGGCGTCTACGACGCCTGGATCACCCTCGCCGACCCGCCGGCCCCGCTGCACGCCGTGCCGCCGGCCGCGGCGGAGGGCAGCGGCCTGGACATGAAGGCGTTCCAGAACCTCGGGTACACCGGCGAATGGTTCGTCTTCGCGGGCTTCGTCGTCTTCATGTGGTTCCGGCTGGTCCGCCGCGAGGCGGAAGCGGCCAGGGACGCCGCCCTGGGCATCCTCCCGGAGGAGGCGGACGGGGCGACGCACGGCGCGACGAACGGTGCGAGCACCGGGGCGGCGAACGCGGGGACCGAGGCGACGGCGAACGCGGGGACCGAGGCGACGGCGAACGCGGCACCGGACGCAGCGACGGACGCACCGTCGGAAGCAGTGACGGACGCACCGTCGGACGCGGCGGCGTCCGGGACGGTGGCCGGCGCGCAGGAGAGCACGGATGGTGACGGGGGCGAGGGCGGGGGCGGCGGCGTCCCGGCCGGGGACGAGGTCCCGGCGGGCAAGTAGGGGACTGCTCGACTGCTCCCCGGGGGCTTCCTTCCCCCCCCGCCCACCCACCCCCGCCTCCCCCTCACCATCGCTACTCGGTCGTCGCCTTCTTCTTCTCCTCCTGCTCCTCACCCGTAGTCAGCCGTCCCCCGGCGTCCAGGTGGCGGCGGGCGAAGTCGAGTTCGAGTCGGACCTGCTTGATGCGTTCCTCGACGACGAGGGAGCCGTGGCCGGCGTCGTAGCGGTAGACCTCGTGCGGGTGGTCGCGTCCTTCGAGGCGTTGGACGTAGTTCTCGACCTGACGGATCGGGCAGCGGGGGTCGTTGACGCCGGCGGAGATGTAGACGGGGGCCTGTACGGCGTCGACGTACGTCAGGGGGGAGGACGCCTCGAAGCGTTCGGGGACTTCTTCGGGGGTTCCGCCCAGGAGGGTGCGGTCCATGGCCTTCAGGGCTTCCATCTCGTCGTGGTACGCCGTGACGTAGTCCGCGACGGGGACGGCGGCGAGGCCGAGTGCCCAGGCGTCCGGCTGGGTGCCCAGGCCCAGCAGGGTGAGGTAGCCGCCCCAGGAGCCGCCGGCCAGCACCAGTTGCTCCGGGTCCGCGAGGCCGGAGGAGACCGCCCACGCGCGCACGGCGGCGATGTCCTCCAGCTCGATCAGTCCGACGCGGTGTTTGAGCGCGTCCGTCCAGGCCCGGCCGTAGCCGGTCGAGCCGCGGTAGTTGACGCGGACGACCGCGAAGCCGTGGTCCACCCAGGCCGCCGGTGACGAGGCGAAGGCGTCACTGTCGTGCCACGTCGGGCCGCCGTGGACGTCGAAGAGGGTGGGGAAGGGGCCCGGGCCGGGGGGCTGCTGGATCAGTGCGTGGATGCGGCCGCCGGGTCCGTCCACCCAGACGTCCGTGACGGGGACCGATCCGGGGGCCTTCATCCCGGGCGGGTCCAGGACCACCGTGCCGTTGGTCGATCGCACCTCCGGCGGCTGGGCGGCGGAGGACCACAGGAACTCCACGGTCCCGTCGGGGCGGGCGGTGGCGCCGGAGACCGTGCCGGCGGGGGTGTCGACGCGGCTCAGGGCGCTGCCGGTGCCGTCGGCGGTGGTCAGGTCGTAGCGCCAGAGTTCGCTGCGGGCCTGGTACTCGTGCTCGATCAGGAGGGCCGAGCCGTCGGGGTACCAGTCCGCTCCCACGTCGCCGGGCAGGTCGATCTCCAGGGCGGTCTGCACGCCCGTCAGCGGGTCCCAGATCATCGGTTCCCAACGGCCGCGCCGCTGGTGCCCGACGAGCAGCCGGCTGTCGCCGTCCACTGGGGCGAAGCCCATCACCGACAGGCCCAGCTCCTCGCTACCGCCGTGGGTGTCGTCCAGCTCGGCGACGGTGGAGCCGTCGGTCCGCACGACGCGGATGGCGGAGTGCATGGCGTCGCCGTGCTCGGTGTGCTCGATGGCGATCAGCGCACCGTCGTGGGAGAGGTCGCCGACGCCCGCCGACTCGCGGTGCCGGTAGATCTCCACCGGCGGCTGTCCGGGCCGGACGACGTGGAGGGTGGAGCCGTCCTCGTCCGTCGAGCGGCCGATGACCGCGGTGCCGTCCCGGTTGATCGCCAGTCCGCCCGGATAGGAGGGGTCGAGGCCCGGCGCGGCCGGCTCGTCCGGACCGCCGGTGAACGGCTGGCGCATCCAGATGCCGAATTCGTCGCCGTCGGTGTCGGAGAACCACCAGATCCATTGGCCGTCCGGCGAGAGCGTGCCGTCCGTCGTGCCGTGCGGGCGGTCGGTGGCTTGCCGTTGGGTGCCGGTCGCGCGGTCCCAGGCGTACAGCTCGAAGGTGCCGGTGGCGTTCGAGACGAACAGGGAGTGGTCCGGGGCGTGCTCCGCCCACTCCGGCAGCCCGATCCGCGGGGCGCGGAAGCGCTGCTCCCAGGCCGGAATGCCGGCGGTCGCGTCCGCCGTGGCGTCGGCGGAACGGGGGTGGGCGGGGGGCGGATCGGCGGGGGTGCGGCCGGGGCCTGTGGTCTCGTCAGTCATGGGGCCATTCTGCGCCCGGCGGTGGAATTTCCGCTGGCGAGGCCAGCAGGCTGTGGATAACTTCGCCCCATGCGAGAAGAGAAGGGACCCGATGACTGGCGCGAGGTGAATCGCGCGAGGTGGGACGAGCGCGTCGTCCTCCACACCGCCAGCGATTACTACGACCAGGGCACGTTCCTGCGGACCCGGGACGTGATCCGTGACTTCGAGGCCGCGGAGGTCGGCGACGTCACGGGGCGGAGCCTGCTGCACCTGCAATGCCACTTCGGCCAGGACACCCTGTCGTGGGCGCACCGCGGCGCGGCCCGGGTCGTCGGCCTGGACTTCTCCGAACCCGCCATCGAGACGGCGCGCGACCTCGCCGCCGAACTCGGCTACGGCCCGGACCGCGCGGCCTTCGTCGCCGCCGACGTCTACGACGCGGCGGAGGCGGTGCCCGACCCGGCGTACGACATCGTCTACACCGGGATCGGTGCGGTGAACTGGCTGCCGGACCTGGTGGGCTGGGCCGAGACCGCGGCGTCGTTGGTGGCGCCGGGCGGCTTCCTCTACCTCGCCGAATTCCACCCGCTGGGCGACGTGCTGGACGAGGAGACCGGTTCGCGCGTCGCCTTCGACTACTTCCGCCGCGCGGCGTGGGACGAGGAAACGTCCGGCAGTTACACGGACTTCGGGGCGCCGACGGTCCACAACAGGAGCGTCGAATGGCAGCACTCCCTGGGGGAGGTGGTCAGCGCGGTGGCGGCGGCCGGGTTGCGGATCGCGTTCCTGCACGAGCACGACATGACGCTGTTCCAGCGGTTCGGCGTGCTGCGGCGGGGCGAGGACGGCTTCTACCGGTTCCCGGAGGACCGGCCCCGCATTCCGCTGATGTATTCCCTGAAGGCGACGAAGCCGGCGGCCTGACAGAACGCTGCCGGGCCTGACAGAACGCTGCCGGGCCTGCCGGGCCCGCCGGGGCCGGCGCGTCGCCGGCCGGCTACTGTGGCGGACGGCCCGGTCGGTTTCGGTCGGCCGCCCCGGAGGCCCGGTCGTCGGCCCTCCGGCCGTGAGGGGACCGGTCGTGGTCGGCGGCCCCAAGGGACGGCGGGGAGCGACCACTTCGAGCCCGCCGCCGGTCCGCGAGGAAGCGGACGGCACCGGTGGGCTCGGCACCCAACTTTTGCAACGGGGGATTTTCGGTGCGCGTACGCAGACGGATGGCTGGTGCCGCGGGCGCGAGCGTGCTCGCGCTGGTGGCCGTGGGGTGCGGCGGGCCGTCCGCCAAGACGGGTCCGGGGGCGACCGCCGAGCGCGTGACGCCCGCCGAGCCGCTGCCGATGGTGTCCGCGGCCCGCGCCGCCACCTGGACCGGCACGGACCACAAGGCGCGCCCGCTGCGCCTCAAGCCGACCCGGTTGGCCCTGGGACACCCCTCGGACCTCGCGCACATCCGCTTGGACGACGACCTCAAGGGGATGGTCCCGTACTACCTCACCGTGTCCTACACCAACACCGGCAAGGACGCGGTCAGTCAGGTGTACCCGGAGCGGAACTTCTCCCTCACCGGGGTGGACGGCAAGGCCGGCGAGCAGCTGTCGTTGTTCCGCACCGACCCGCTGGCCACCAGCAACGGGCTGCCGCCGGAGTGCCAGGAGGCCGGGAAGGCCACGTTGGCCGCCGGTGAGACCTCGGCGGTGTGCCAGATCTTCATGCTCCCCAAGGGGCTGAAGCCGGGCAACGTCTCCTACAAGGACGACGGCGGCGACACCCTGCTGTGGCAGATCGGCGGCGCACTCCAGGGCGCGCACGGGGTGCTGCCCGCACACCGGCCGGCCGACGCGGTCACCACCGACAGCGACAGCCGCACGGCCACCGTCCTGGCCACCCCGAAGAGCGTCCGCACCGGTTCCCCGGCCGATCTGAGCCGCTACGACCTGGACGCGGACCAGAAGAAGCTCGTCCCGTACTTCGTGACGGTGGCCTACCGGAACACGGGCACCCACGACCTGCTCCCGAGCCTCAACGACAGCCTGTCGCTGACCGGCGTCAGCGGGCAGCGGGCCCGGAAGATGGTCTTCCTGGACATCGGCGGCCCCGGCGTCCCCCACTGCCCGGAGGCGGTCCCCCACAAGATGCTCAAGCCAGGCGCCACGGTGACCGAGTGCACCGTCCACATGCTGCCGAAGGGCGACCTGCCGGCCTCGTTGACCTTCCAGGGCAGCGGCGACGGCGCGCAGCCGGTCACCTGGCGGGCGGCGGCCGACGAACCGCAGTAGCCGACCCGGAGCGGACGGGCCGGCGCGGGATCGGCGGCGGGCGTCGGAGGCCCCGGGTGCGGGCTCCGACGCCCCTCGATCACGTCGCGTCGGCGGCGCCGCGCCGCGCCAACAGCGGCCCGAAGTCCGGATCGTGGCCGACCACCGCCCGGAACGCCGCCATCGGGTCGACGCTGTTGCCGCGGCTGAGCAACTCCCGCCGGAACACCTCGCCGCTCTCGCGGACCGTCCGGCCGTTCTCCCGGAACCACCGCACGGTGTCCGCGTCCAGGACCTCCGCCCACCGGTACCCGTAGTAGCCGGCCGCGTAGCCACCGCCGAAGACGTGCGCGAAGTAGCCCGTCCGGTAGCGCGGCGGGATCGCCGGATGGGCCAGCCCGTGCCGCGCCAGCACGGCCGCCTCGAACGCCGCCACGCCGTCCGCGTCCGGCAGTTCCGCGGCCGGCAGGGTGTGCCAGGCCCAGTCCAGTACGGCGGCGGACAGGTGCTCGACGCTGTCGAAGCCCTCACCGAAGCGCTCCGCCTCCCGCAGCTTGGCCGGCAGTTCGGGCGGCATCGGCTCCCCGGTGCGGTGGTGCCGGGCGTACCGGGCCAGCACCTCGGGCCACTCCGCCCACATCTCGTTCACCTGTGACGGGAACTCCACGAAGTCCCGCGGCACTTCGGTGCCCGCCACCAAGGGGTAGCGCACGTCGGAGAACAGACCGTGCAGCGCGTGCCCGAACTCGTGGAAGAGGGTGGTGACCTCGTGCCAGTTCAGCAGCACCGGCTCGCCCGCCGCCGGTTTGGCGATGTTCAGGTTGTTGACCACCACCGGCCGCTGCCCCAACAGGTGCGACTGCGTGACGAGTTCGTTCATCCAGGCGCCGCCGCGCTTGGACTCCCGGGCGTGGAAGTCGCCGAGGTACAGGCCCAGGGGGCCGCCGTCGGCGTCGTGCACCTCGAAGACCCGGGCGTCCGGGTGGTACGCGACCAGATCGCGGCGCTCGGTGAAGGTGATCCCGTACACCAGGGTCGCGGCATGGAAGACGCCGTCCCGTAGGACCGCCTCCAGCTCCAGATAGGGGCGCAGCGCGGCCGCGTCCAGGTCGAAGCGCTCCCTGCGCACCCGCTCGGCGAAGAACTGCCAGTCCGCAGCGCCGACTTCCGGCACGCCGGCGGCCGCCGCCAGCGCCGCCCCCTCCCGCTCGGCATGGGCCACCGCCGGGCCGATCAGCTTCTCGAACATCTCCTCCACGGCGCCGGCCGTGCCCGCGGTCTGGTCCGCGACCTGCCAGGAAGCGTGGTGGGGGTGGCCGAGCAGGGCCGCGCGCTCGGCCCGCAGCCGGGCCACGGTGACCGCGACGGCCGCGTTGGCGGCGCCGCCGCGCCCCATGGAGGCCGCCAGCAGCCGCTCCCGCAGCGCGGCGTCCTCCAGGGCGGCGAGCTGCGGCTGGTTGGTGAAGTTCAGCAGGCTCAACACGAAGGCGCCGTCGTGCCCGAGGGCCCGGGCGTTCTCGGCGGCCGCGGCGACCTCGTCCGCGGGCAGCCCGGCCAGCTCCTCGGCGCGCTCCACCACCAGCGCGGCCGCCGCGGTGTCGGCCCGCAGGTTCTGCCGGAACTCCGTGCACAGGGTGGCGATCCGCGCGTTCAGCTCCCGCAGCCGCTGCTGCTGCGCGGGCGCCAACCGGGCCCCGGCCCGCACCCGCGCGCCATGGTGCCGCGCCAACAGCCGCTCCTGCTCCCCGTCCAGCCCGAGCCCGCCCCGGCCGTCGTGGAGCGCCTCCAACCGGGCGAAGAGGGCCGGATCGAGCAGCAGGGCGTCCTCGTGGGCGGCCAGCCGCGGCACGATCTCCGCCTCCAGCTCCTGGGTGGCCCGGTCCGCGTCGGCGTTCGCCTTGTTGAAGAACACCGCGGACACCCGCCGCAGCACCGCACCGCTGCGCTCCAGCGCCGCCACGGTGTTCTCGAACGTCGGCGGGTCGGGGCTCGCCCCGATGGCGGCCACTTCGGCGAGTTGCTCGTCGACGCCCCGCTCGAAAGCGGGCAGGAAGTGCCCGTGCCGGATGCGGGCGAAGGGCGGCAGCCCGTAGGGGAGTTCGCTCGGCGTGAAGAAGGGGTTCGACGCCGCGTCGTGCGCGCGCCGCCCTGCTGCGTCCGGCGCGGTCGCGGATCGCGCGCCCGCCCCCGCCGTCGTCGGGGAACCGGGACTCGTCTCGGAACTCTTCGCAGAAGTCACGGAGTCCGACCCTACGCGCGCCATCGGCCCGCGGCCCGTCGCTTTACCCGCCCGATGACGCCTGATCATGGCGCCCCGCCACCGCCCCCAGGGTGCCGCCCCCGGGCGCGGTGGATCCCGCCACAACGCGGGGGAGTACGGCGTCCGACCGGTCCGTAACAGCCGGACGACGGCATGAAAACGCCCGATCGCTGGCGACGGGGGATGCACCAGCGATCGGGCTACGACCCAGCCTAGCAAGGCTGTCCCTGTGACGGGAGTCAACTGCCGAATTGCACGGCGGAGTTGTGACCGGTTTCACGCCCCCCGACCGTGTCCCACGCGCCCTCCTACCCGCCGCACGGCGGCGCGTACGACAGGTGCGGCAGGTACTCGTGCCACTTCTCCGGCGTCAGAACACCCCTGGTCGTGGCGCAAATACGGTGGATCGCCCCGTCGGTGTCCAGGTCCCACAGCCGCACGGTGCCGGCACCACTGGACACGCCCAGCAGGTGACTCGTCGGACTGAACGACAAGAAGTTGCCGGTCTTGGCGTTCGGGCTGGTCGCCTGGCCGATGGCCGCGGCCCGGGAAGGAACCGCCACGTTCCAGAACCGCACCGTGTTGTCGTTGCCGCCGCTCGCCAACGTGTGGCCGTCCTTGCTGAACGTCAACGACACCACCGCCTCGGTGTGACCCGTGAGCGGCGAGCCCAGCCGCGTCGCCGCCCGCGGGTCGGTGGTGTTCCACAGGCGGACGGTGTCGTCGTCGCTGCCGCTGGCCAGCGTGCGGCCGTCCGGACTGAACGCGAGCACGTTGACGGGACCCAGATGCCCGCGCAACGGGGTGCCGAGCCCGGAGGCGCGCGCCGGGTCGGTGGTGTTCCACAACCGGATCGTGTCGTCCGCGCTGCCGCTGGCCAGCGTGCGGCCGTCCGGACTGAAGACGAGGGAGTTGACGTACCCCTGGTGACCGGTGAGGAGCCCCCCGAGGCGACGCGGGTGCGCCGGGTCCTCGATGTTCCACAACTGGACGGTGAAGTCGTCGTAGGCCGTGGCCAGCGTGCGCCCGTCGGGGCTGAACGCGACCGTGTCCGGGCCCGCGAACCGGATCGGCAGCGTGAGCGGCGGCCCGTGGGGGACCGGCCGGGACGGGTCGGCGACGTTCCACAACTGAACCACCGGGTGGGGGTTGCCCGTCCGCACCGCCAGCGTGCGGCCGTCGGGGGAGAACACCACCGCGTAGACGTTGCCCCCCTTCCCGGACCGGAAGGGCTCGCCCAGTTCCACGGGCCGCTTCGGCGCCGCCACGCTCCACAGCCGCACCTTCTGGTCCCGGGCGGCCGTGGCCAGCACCTTCCCGTCCGGGCGGAACGCACCGATCCGACCGACCATGTTGGACATCGGGATCGACCACAGCCGCACCTTGCTGTCACCACTGCCGGTGGCGAGGGTCCGCCCGTCGGGGCTGAAGCCCACGGCGTACATCTCCCCGCTGCTGCCCGCCAAAGGCTCGCCGACCTGCGACGGGTACGCCGGATCGCTGACGTTCCACAGGCTCGCCGAGCTGTCCGCGCTGCCGGCGGCGAGCATGCTGCCGTCGGGACTGAAGGCCACGGACCACATCGGGCCGGTGTGGCCGGTCAGCGGAGCGCCGAGCGGTGCCGGGTGTTCCGGATCGGTCACGTCCCACAGCCGGACGGTGTCGTCGGCGCTGCCGCTGGCCAGCGTGCGGCCGTCGGGACTGAACGCCACGGAGTGCACCGTGGCCGAATGGCCGGTCAGCACCGTGTCGACCGGCTTCGGACGCCGCCGGTCGGCCACGTCCCACAGCCGGATCGCGTTGTCGTCGCCGCCCGCCGCCAGCGTCCGCCCGTCCGGGCTGAACGCCACGGAGCGCACCGCGGCGGTCGGGCCGGTCAACGAGGCGAGCGCCCGCGGGCGGTGCCGGTCGCCGACGTCCCACAGGCGCACCGTGCGCCCCTCGGTGGCCGCGGCCAGGGTGCGGCCGTCCGGGCTGAACGCGACCAGGTAGACCGTGCCGTCGTGGCCGGCGATCGGCGCACCGATCGGCTGCGGGTGGCGGGGGTCCCGCACGTCCCACAGCCGGATCGTGCCGTCGTCCGAGGAACTGGCGAGGGTCTGCCCGTCAGAACTGAAGACGGCGGCGCTCACCCAGCTGGAATGACCGGTCAGCGGCCCGCCCAGGGGCTTGGGCCGGGCCCGGTCCGACACGTCCCACAGCCGGATGGTCCGGTCGTAGCTGGCGGTGGCCAGGACCCGGCCGTTCGGGCTGAACGACGTCAGGTAGACGGCGCCGGTGTGGCCCAGCAGCGGCGTGGCCAACGGCGCGTTCACGATCGAGATCAGCCGGTTGTTCGTGCCCTCGTCGTCGGGCCGCAGCCCGTGCGCCACCAGGTCGAGCTGCGCGGAGAGGGACGGATCGGTGTACTGCGCGCGGTCGGCCTGCGCGAGCACCTGCTCGAAGACGGTGTCGTCGCGCTGCTGCCACGCCACGACCGCCGCCCCGACGGCCACCATCGCCATGACGACCAGGGCCGCCACCGCACCGCGACTGAGCCAGACCACCCGCCGGCGCAACCGCACCGAAGCGGCCAAGAACTCCACCGCACTGCGGGTGAGGAAGGTGTCGCCGGCGGACTCCGCCCAGGTGCGGGCCTGTTCCAGCCGGGAACCCCGGTAGAGCAGCGACGCGTCGCGGGCCGAACCCTCCCAGGCCCGGCCGTCCTCCTCCAGCCGCTGGCGCAGCAGATTGCCGTTGCGGTCCTCGTCGATCCAGTCGCGCAGCCGCGGCCAGGCGTGCAGCAGCGCCTCGTGGGTGATCTCCACGGCCTCCGCGTCGAGCGTCACCAAACGGGCGTGCACCAGCGCTTCGAGCGACTCCTCCGTCTTGTCGGGGTCCGTCGACTCGTCCGCCAACTGGCGCCGCGTCCCCCGCCGCCGCGTGGCCTGGGTGTCCTCGCCCAGCCGGACCAGCCGCAGCAGAAGCAGGCGCGCGGCCGCGCGCGCGGTCGGATCGAGGCCGGTCCAGGCCCGCTCGGCGGTCGCCGCCACCGCGCCCTGAATGCCGCCCGCCGCACGGTAACCAGCCAACGTCAACCGCCCCGCGGACCGCCGCTGCCAGGTCGCGAGCAGGGCGTGCGAGAGCAACGGCAGCACCCCCGCGTCGTGCGCCCCGCCGTGGCCGTCCGCGCTCACCTCCCGGACGATCAGCTCCGCCAGGCCCGGTTCGAGCTCCAGACCGACGGCCTTGGCCGGGCGGATCACCGCCTCGCGCAGCTCCGCGGTGGTCAGCGGCCCGAGCACCATGTGCCGGTGCTGCAACGCGTCGGCCAGCTCCGGATGGCCCAGGCACTGCTCGTAGAAGTCGGCGCGTATGCCGAGGATGACCAGCGCCGGAGCGGGGCCGTCCGCGTCGGCGGGCGTGCACGCGGCGTGCAGCAGCCGGATGAAGGCGCGCCGGGCCGCCTCGTCGGAACAGAGGGTGAACGCCTCCTCGAACTGGTCCACGATCACCACCGGCCGGGCGGCGGACGTCCGGCCCCCCGCCCAGGCCGTGGTCGCGGCCCGCACCGCGGACGCGAACCGCGCCGGGTCCGCCTCCTCGGCACCGGGCCCGTCCGCACCGGCCAGGACCGGCACCAGCTCGGGGACCCGCCGGACCACCTCCGCCAGCGGATCACCCCCCGGCACCAACTGCAGCACCTGCCGCCCCCGGCCCGCCCCGTCGCCCAGCGCCCCGTTCTCCAACGAGGGCACCAGGCCGGCGTTCAGCAACGAGGACTTCCCCGCCCCCGAAGCGCCCACGAGCATCACCAGCCCGCCCGTCTTCTCCGCCGCCCGCAACTGCGCGACGAGGGCGTCCAGGCTCCGCTCCCGGCCGAAGAACCACCGGGCGTCCTGCTGACGGTAGGAGGCCAACCCCCGATAGGGGCAGACGCCGGTGACGGCGGCGGCCTCGGTCGGGGCGCGGTCCTCCTCCTGCGCGCCCGTCGCGGCGCGGTCACCGACCGGGTCGGCGACCGCGCGCTCCCACAGGCGCTGCCACTGCGCCATGTCGTACAGCCCCGCGGACACCGGTGCGGGCCGCGCCCGCCGGGCCTCCGGGATCAGCACGTGCAGCACCGCGGCGAGCGCGGCGAACTGCGCGGGAACGTTCTTGGCCCGCCGCCAGTCGCTGATCCGCTGCACGGACACCCGCACCGGCCGCCCTCGCTCGTCGACCCGCTGCAACCGGACGACCGACTCGGCCACCTTCTTCAGGGGAGGGTTGCCCGCCTCCTTGTAGAGCAGCGCGAGACGTTCCGCGAAGGCTGTGCGTGCCCCTGAGTCGGAACTCAAGGTCTCCACCCCTTACTTCCCCCGCACCTGGACATCCGGACCGGAAAACTCACCTTAACCGGCTGACCTGCGGCGAAGGGGTCCATCCGACGCCGGAACCTCCTCCCCGGAAGTCACAGCTGGCAGGATCACCACGCGGCAGGGCAACAATCGGGTACTACCCGGACATGCCACCGGTTCAGCACGCGGAGCGACAACTCTTGAGGTGCGATCCCGGTCCCCTGCCGCCCGATCCGCCGCCTGCGGATCGACGCCGCCTGTGCCGTTCGGCACCGGTCCCCACGAGGGGAGGGACCGGTGCCGAACGGCGCGGAGCTCACCGCCGCCTGATCGCGCCCGCCGCCGGACACCTCCGCGGCACCCGGGAGCGGGCCCCACGCCCGCCAGCGCGACGACGCCTTTCCGCCCGCACCAGGACCCACCGGGCCAACCCGGGCAAGCCACCCCCGCCCCCGACGGCGTGACGGAACCTCAGCATCCCGGAAACGCATCAGGGGCCCGACCCGCTCTCGCGGATCAGGCCCCTGACCTGTGTTCCTTCAGTCGGGGTGGCGGGATTTGAACCCACGACCTCTTCGTCCCGAACGAAGCGCGCTGCCAAGCTGCGCTACACCCCGAAGCAACGAGCTCTACTTTAGCGGACTGATCCCCGTAGGTGAAATCCGCTTTCGGTCAGCGACGGAAACCGCTCTGACCTGCGGTTTTGTCGGGAGGTGTGGAGGGGGTGTCGGGGTGATGGCGGGGCGCCGGGGGTCACCGGAAGGGGGTAAGTGACGCAGGTCACGCCGAATTGGGGCGTGAATCCTGGTCCGGGGGCACCGGTGGGCCCGTCGGGAACGCGCGCGGCCCCCGCCCCGGGGTGCGGGGACGGGGGCCGGGGGTGCCGAGGCGGGTCAGTCGCGCGCCGTCAGCGTCAGGAGGGTGGCCTCCGGCGGGCAGGCGAAGCGGACGGGGGTGTAGCGGTTGGTGCCGCAGCCGGCCGAGACGTGGAGGTAGGAGGTGCGGCCGTCGGCGGTGTGGGTCGAGAGACCCCTGGCGCGCTGGGTGTCGATGTCGCAGTTGGTGACGAGGGCGCCGTAGAAGGGGACGCGGAGCTGGCCGCCGTGCGTGTGGCCGGCCAGGACCAGCGGGTAGCCGTCGGCGGTGAAGGCGTCCAGCGACCGCACGTACGGGGCGTGGACGACGGCCAGGGAGAGGTCGGCGTCGGCTTCCGGGCCGCCGGCGACCTCGGCGTAGCGGTCGCGCTTGATGTGCGGGTCGTCCAGGCCGGCCAGTGCGATCTCCGCGCCGTCCAGCTTCAGGTGGCCGCGGGCGTTGGAGAGGTTGACCCAGCCGGCCGCGTCGAAGGCGTCGCGGAGGTCCTCCCACGGGTTGTGGACGACGCCGACGGCGGGGGCGTTGCCGTTCAGGCCGTGCCGACCCTGGACCTTCTCGACCAGGTAGCGGGCGGGGTTCCGCGGCCGCGGGCCGTAGTAGTCGTTGGAGCCGAAGACGTAGGCGCCGGGGAAGTCCATCAGCGGGCCCAGGGCGTCCAGGGTCTCCGGGACGCCCTCGGGGTCGGAGAGGTTGTCGCCGGTGTTGACGACGAAGTCGGGGCGGAGCCCGGCGAGCGACTGGAGCCAGCGCTGTTTCTTGCGCTGCCCGCTGACCATGTGGATGTCGGACACCTGCAGGACGCGCAACGGCCGCATGCCGCGGGGCAGTACGGGCACGGTGACGCGCCGCAGGCGGAAGGAGCGGACTTCGAAGCCGGCGGCGTAGACCAGGCCGGCCGCGCCGACCGCGGCAAGGGACAGGGGAACTCCGTATCGCGCGCGCATGGGTCCATGGTTGCAGAGTGGGGACGGCGGCGGAGCGGGGCTATGTGATCTTGGTCGGAGGGATCCGACGGCACCCTGGTGCGAGGTTGCCTGACCCGGGCCGGGCGCGCGGTGGAAAAGGCGCGACGGTTGTCGGCGGGTGGGGGCATACTCAAGGTCATGACCACGCTCAAGGCCAAGCTCAGGGACGACCTCACCACCGCGATCAAGGCGCGCGACGAGCTGCGTTCCTCCACCCTCCGTCTGACGCTGACCGCGCTCCAGAAGGAGGAGGTGGCGGGCACCGAGGCGCGCGAGCTGTCCGACGGCGAGGTCGAGAAGATCATCGCGCGGGAGGCGAAGAAGCGCCGCGAGGCCGCCGAGGCGTTCGACAAGGGCGGCCGGGCCGAGCAGGCCGAGCGCGAGCGCGCCGAGGGCGAGGTGCTCGCCGAGTACCTCCCCAAGCCGCTGACCGACGACGAGTTGGAGTCGCTGGTCGCCGCGGCGGTGGCGGAGGCCACCGGGGCGGGGGCCGAGGGCCCGAAGGCCATGGGCGCCGTGATGAAGATCGTCAACCCGAAGGTGGCGGGCCGCGCCGACGGCGGCCGGGTCGCCGCGATGGTGAAGAAGCTGCTGGCCGGCTGAGGCCGCACGCGACGGCCCGTCCCGGCCGCGCGCGTCACGGAAAACGTCGAAGGGGCGCCCCCCCACGTGGAGAGGGCGCCCCTTTCGCGTGCCGCGCCGGGCGGTCAGGCGGGCCGGTGGCTCACCAGCCGCCGTTCCCGCCGCCCAGGATGTCGGGGAAGCCGGGGATGTGCCAGCCGCCGCCGGGCTTGTTGTCGCCGCCGGGCTTCGGCTTCTTCGGGGGCTTCGGCTTGCCCTTGTTGCCGTCGTTGCCCTTGTCCTTGGGGCCGTCGATCTGGACGGTCGGCAGCGCCGGGGCCGGCCGACCGTCCAGCGCGCCGCCCATCAGGTCGCGCCAGATCGGGCCGGGGGTGTCGGCGCCGTAGACCTTGTCGTGCGGCACGCCGCCGATGGTGATGTCGTACATCTGCCGCTGGTGGCGGGGGTCGCCGACCCAGACCGCGCCGGCGGCGTTCGGGGTGTAGCCGACGAACCAGGCGGCGTAGCGGCTGTCCGTGGTGCCGGTCTTGCCGGCGCTGTCGCGCCCCTTGAGGCCGGCCTCCTTGCCGGTGCCATCCTCGACGACGCCCTTGAGGAGCGCGTTCACGGTGTCCGCGGTCTTCTTGGACATCGCGCCGCGGCAGTTGCTCTTGGGGACGTTCAGCGCCTTACCCTGCGCGTCGGTGATCGACTCGATCGCGACGGGCGAGCAGTACGTGCCCTCGTCGGCGAAGGTGGCGTAGGCCGTGGCCATGGTCAGCGGGGACATCTCCTGGCCGCCGAGCGCCATGGAGGGGACCTGCCTCATGGGCTCGCCGTCGGCCCGCTGGATGCCCATCTTCTGGGCCATGGTGACCGCCGGGCAGATGCCCATGTCGCTGATCAGCTGCACGTAGTAGGTGTTGACCGACTTCGCGGTCGCCTCCTTCATGGCGTACGGGCCGACTTCCTTGGGGTCCTCGTTCTGGACGGTGTCGTGGTCGCTCCACTGGCCGTCGCAGGTCTGGACCGGCGTCGGGTACGCCATCTTGAACGGCGAGGAGTACTGCTGGTACGGGCTGATGCCCTGCTCCAGGGCGGCCGCCGCGATGATCGGCTTGAACGTCGAGCCGGGCTGGTAGCCGGCGCCGCCGCCCATCTTGCGGTCGACCGAGAGGTTGATCTGGGTCTGGTTGGTGCCGAAGCCGTACGGGCGGGACTGGCCCATGCCGAGGATCTTGCCGGTGCCCGGCTGGACGACCGCGGCGGCGCCGGCGACCGGGTCGTCCGCGTAGACGTGCTTGCTCAGCGACGCCTGGATGGACTTCTGGGTCTGCCGGTCCAAGGTGGTGCGGATGGTCAGTCCGCCCTGCATCCAGCGCTTGGAACGGACCTCGCGGGTCGCGCCGAACGTCTTGTCGTTCAGCAGCACCTCGCGGACGTAGTCGCAGAAGAAGCCGGCGCCGTCGGTGGAGGTGATGCAGCCGTTCTGCGGGCGGCTGACCTTCAGCTTGATCGGCTGGGCGGCGGCCGCGTCGGCCTGGGCCCGGGTGACGTCCTTCAGGTCGGCCATCCGCCGCAGCACCGTGTTGCGCCGGGCCGTCGCCGTCTTCGGGTGGTTGACCGGGTCGTACCGCGTCGGGGACTGGACGATGCCGGCGAGCAGCGCCGACTCCCCCAGGCTCAGGTCCTTGGCGGACTTGCTGAAGTAGCGCTGGGCGGCGGACTCGACGCCGTACGCCTGCTCGCCGAAGAAGGTGATGTTGAGGTAGTTCTG
Source organism: Streptomyces lunalinharesii (assembly GCF_039532155.1). Classification (NCBI taxonomy): domain Bacteria; kingdom Bacillati; phylum Actinomycetota; class Actinomycetes; order Kitasatosporales; family Streptomycetaceae; genus Streptomyces; species Streptomyces lunalinharesii. The sequence goes on along the minus strand of NZ_BAAARK010000021.1, from coordinate 97,211 downwards.
GAGGATCTTGCGCTTGCCGAGCTTCTCCTCCAGCTTGATCGCGTACTTCAGCTCCTTGACCTTGCGGCCGAGCGTCTGCTGGGTGGCCTGCGCGACCTTGTCCGGGTCGTCGCCCGCCTCCTCGACGAAGACGTTCTTCACGTACTGCTGGGTCAGGGTGGACGCGCCCTGGGAGACGCCGCCGGACTGGGCGTTCTTGTTGACCGCGCGCAGGATGCCCTTGAGGTCGATCGCGCCGTGCGAGTAGAAGCGGGCGTCCTCGATGGCGACGATCGCCTGCTGGACGTACGGCGACATGTCCTTGAGGCCGACGACGGTGCGGTCACGGGAGTAGACCGACGCGATCTCCCCGCCGTCGGAGTCGAGGATGGTGGTGCGCTGGCTGAGCGGCGGGGTCCTGAGGTTGGCCGGGATGTCGTCGAAGCCCTCGACCGACGTCTTGGCCGCCAGCCCCAATGCTCCGGCCGCCGGGAGCGCGATGCCGGCCAGGACGGCTCCGGCAAGGACGCTGACACCGAGGAACTTGGCGGCCTGCTGGGTCCTGGTCGGACCCCCGCCCTCGCGCTTCTTAGCCATGGGCGAAGCCTACGTTCTCATTCGCCGGACAGGGGCGCACCTGTTCGTTTAGCCTGTTCCCACCTGCCGCAGCAGAACGGTTTCGCCTGAGTACGTCAAGCCCTCCTCCCGGCGTGGGTGCTGTCCCACATGCCCGCTGTGTGCCAGAAATCCCTTGCCATCACAGCGAACTGTCCCGCTTGGGAGGGAAGTGACGTATGTCGCACGGTCACTCCGTTGGGTGATCTGCCGCGTACGCATAGTCCGTTCGGGCCATTCAAGATTGGGCCCGAAGGAGGTGTTGCGCCTTGCCCGGCTTCCGTAACGTCCTCAACTGGCAACGGTGAATATGCCGTTTGCCGCCGTGGGGGAGCCTCGATTCGGGAGAGGACGGCGCCAGCATGGGCTGGGTAACCGACTGGAGTGCACAGGCAGCATGCCGCACTACCGATCCGGATGAACTGTTCGTTCAAGGGGCGGCGCAGAACCGCGCCAAGGCGGTGTGCACCGGGTGTCCGGTGCGTACGGAGTGCCTGGCCGACGCCCTGGACAACCGGGTGGAGTTCGGCGTGTGGGGCGGGATGACGGAACGCGAGCGGAGGGCGCTGCTGCGCCGCCGCCCGACGGTCACGTCATGGCGACGCCTGTTGGAGACGGCGCGTACGGAATACGAGCGCAGCACGGGCCTGTTGCCGGTGGACTGCTCGGACGACGCGTTCGACGACGAGTACGCGGCGGTCGGGTAGGGCCCGTTCGCCGTCCGGCGGCCGGCCGTTGGCCAGCCGTCGGATCAGACCTCGGTCTCGCCGGGGCGCAGCGCCAGGCGGTCGCCGATCGTCCGCAGGCCCGCGAGGTCGTGGACGTCACCGGGCAGCGCACCGACCTCCGCCACCGGCACCTCGGGGTGCAGTGCGGTGAAGCGGTCACGGGTGCGCCGTTCGCGCGCCAGGACCTGCATGCGTTCGGCGTGCAACCGCAGCAGGCCGGCGGCGAGTTGCGCCGCCGGGGCCGAAGGGGATGTCGCGTGCTCCGCCGCGGTGGCGGGGGAGGGGCCACCGGGGGTACGTGATCCAGTCTTCCCGTCGGCTAGATCGACAATGCCGGCCGGCTCAAGATTTTCCGCGGACGGTGAACCGCCCGCACCGGAGGGCGAGTTGACGTCGTCGTCCGACTCCGTCGCGGACGCCTCGTCCTCCGTGCCGCGGTCGGGGAGGCCCTCCGTCAGCGCTTCCGCGGCGGCCAGCGCCCGCTCGGCGCTGAGCTGGTCCGCGCCGCTGCCGTGGACGCGGTTGAGCACCAGCCCGGCCAGCGGCATCTGTTCGGCAGCCAGCCGCTCGACGAAGTACGCCGCCTCGCGCAGCGCGTCCCGCTCCGGCGCGGCGACCACCAGGAACGCCGTGCCGGGCGCCTGGAGCAGGCGGTAGGTGGCGTCCGCGCGGGTGCGGAAACCGCCGAACATGGTGTCCATCGCGGCCACGAACGTCTGCACGTCCCGCAGGAGTTGGCCGCCCATGAGCTTGCTGAGGGTGCCGGTCATCATCGACATGCCGACGTTGAGGAACTTCATGCCGGCCCGCCCGCCGACCTTGGCCGGCGCCATCAGGACCCGGATGAACTTGCCGTCCAGGAAGGACCCCAGCCGCTTGGGCGCGTCCAGGAAGTCGAGTGCCGAGCGGCTCGGCGGGGTGTCCACGACGATCAGGTCCCACGTGTCGCCGGCGCGCAGCTGGCCGAGCTTCTCCATCGCCATGTACTCCTGCGTACCGGCGAAACCGGCCGACAGGGACTGGTAGAAGGGGTTCTCCAGGATGGCGCGGGCCCGCTCGGCGTCCGCGTGGCCCTCGACGATCTCGTCGAAGGTGCGCTTCATGTCCAGCATCATCGCGTGGAGTTCGCCGCCGGCACTCTCGTCCACGCCCTTGACCTGGCGAGGGACGTTGTCGAGCTCGGAGATGCCCATCGACTGCGCCAGGCGGCGGGCCGGGTCGATGGTCAGCACCACGACCTTGCGACCGCGCTCGGCGGCGCGCACGCCCAGCGCCGCGGCGGTGGTCGTCTTGCCGACGCCGCCCGAGCCGCAGCACACCACGATGCGGGTGCGCGGGTCGTCGATCAGGGCGTCGACCTCCAGCCACGGGGCCGAGGCGTCCAGCGTCGTGTCGTCCGAGGTCATATGGGCCCCTGTTTCCGCAGGTCTCTGGCCAGGCCGTAGAGCCCGGCGAGGTCCACTCCCTCGGGGAGCAGCCCCAGCTCGTAGGTGGGCAGGCCGAGGTCGGTGAGCGCGGCGTGCTGGGTGCGCTCCAGCTCGACCCGCTCGGCGTGCTCGCGCGCCTGCTCCAGCAGGGGGTCGATGAGGCGCTCGGCGAGCCCGCCGCGGCGGGCGCCGCCCAGCCCGGCCTGGGAGAGCGCCTTGGCGATGCCCGTGCGGGCACCGCGGGCGACGACCTCCAGATCGCCGTTGTCCAGCAGCGCGGGGCGGGTCATGTTGATGACGACGCCGCCCACCGGGATGCCGGCGGCGCGCAGCTCGGCGATGCCGTCGGCGGTCTCCTGGACGGGCATCTCCTCCAGGAGCGTCACCAGGTGCACCGCCGTCTCGGGGGACTTCAGGACGCGCATCACGGCCTGCGCCTGGTTGTGGATCGGGCCGATCTTGGCCAGGCCGGCGACCTCGTCGTTGACGTTGAGGAAGCGGGTGACGCGGCCGGTCGGCGGGGCGTCCATCACCACCGCGTCGTAGACGAACGCGCCGCTCTTGTCCTTGCGGCGGACGGCCTCGCACGCCTTGCCGGTCAGCAGGACGTCCCGCAGGCCGGGGGCGATGGTGGTGGCGAAGTCGATCGCACCGAGCTTCTTCAGGGCCCGGCCGGCGCCGCCGAGCTTGTAGAACATCTGGAGGTAGTCCAGCAGGGCGCGCTCGGCGTCGATGGCCAGCGCGTGCACCTCACCGCCCCCGGGGGCCACCGCGATCTTGCGCTCCTCGTAGGGAAGCGCCTCGGTCTCGAACAGCTGGGCGATGCCCTGCCGGCCCTCGACCTCGACCAGGAGGGTGCGGCGCCCTTCGGTGGCCAGGGCGAGGGCAAGGGCAGCGGCGACCGTGGTCTTGCCGGTGCCGCCCTTGCCGCTGACGACATGGAGCCTGCTCACGCCAAGGAGCCTAACCAGTCCGCGTCCCGCGTACGCACGGGATACGCCTGGGAACACCCGGAGATCCGCCCGCGCGGGGTCAGGGACGGGGTCGGGGATCCGCCCTAGGGGTCGTGGACCCTCGGCCCTCGGGACAGGCATTACGCTCGCCCCATGACCAAGTGGGAATACGCAACCGTGCCGCTGCTCGTGCACGCGACGAAGCAGATTCTGGACACCTGGGGCGAGGACGGCTGGGAGCTGGTCCAGGTCGTGCCGGGCCCGAACAACCCCGAGCAGTTGGTGGCCTACCTGAAGCGGGAGAAGGCGTGAGCGCCGTAGAGGAGAGGATCGCCTCGCTCGGCCTGAAGCTGCCGGAGGTCGTGCCGCCGCTGGCCGCCTACCAGCCCGCGGTCCGCTCCGGCGCGTACGTCCACACCTCCGGCCAGCTGCCCATGGTGGACGGCGCGCTGCCGGTCACCGGCAAGGTCGGTGCCGAGGTCAGCCCGGAGCAGGCCAAGGAACTCGCCGCGACCTGCGCACTCAACGCGCTGGCCGCCGTGAAGTCCGTCGTCGGTGACCTCGACCGGATCGTGCGGGTCGTGAAGGTCGTCGGTTTCGTGGCCTCCGCGCCGGAGTTCACCGGCCAGCCGGGCGTCGTCAACGGCGCCAGCGAGCTGCTCGGCGAGATCCTGGGCGACAAGGGCGTGCACGCCCGCTCGGCGGTCGGCGTGGCGGTGCTGCCGATCGACGCCCCGGTCGAGGTCGAGATCCAGGTCGAGATCGCCGACTGACGGGCCGCACACGGCTGCGCTCGCGTCCGGATCGGGCCCTCCCTCTGGAGGGCCCCTCGAACATCCGCACGCGAGCGCATAGCATCCGGCCATGGCGTCGACGACGAATGGCCAGTGGTACCCGCCGGAATGGCCGGCCCGCATCCGGGCCCTGACGAACGGCGAACTGACGCCGTCCGCGCCCCGGCGGGCCGCGACGGTCCTGCTGCTGCGGGACACCGACCACGGCGGTCCCGCCGTCCACATGCTGCGCAGACGCGCCTCCATGGCCTTCGCCGGAGGCGCGTACGCCTATCCGGGCGGCTCCGTCGACCCCCGGGACGAACGGCCCATGGGGTGGGCCGGGCCCTCGCGCGCCGAATGGGCGGTGCGGTTGGGCGTCGACCCGTCCACCGCACAGGCCATCGTCTGCGCCGCGGTGCGCGAGACGTTCGAGGAGTCCGGGGTGCTGCTCGCCGGCGACTCCGCCACCACGGTCGTCGCGGACACCAACGGCGAGGAGTGGGCGGCGGACCGGGCGGCGCTGGTCGCCCACGAGCTGTCCTTCGCCGACTTCCTGGCCCGCCGCGGCCTGCTGCTCCGCTCCGACCTGCTGGCCGCCTGGGCGCGCTGGATCACCCCGGAGTTCGAACCGCGCCGCTACGACACGTTCTTCTTCGTCGCCGCGCTCCCCGAGGGACAGCGCGCCCTCAACGTCTCCACGGAGGCCGACCGGACGGTGTGGATCCGCCCGGAGGAGGCCGCGGCCGGCTACGACCGCGGCGAGCTGCTGATGATGCCGCCGACCATCTCCACGCTCCGCTCCCTCCAGCCGTACCCCAGCGTCACCGACGCGCTGGCCGCGGCCGGGGCGCAGGACCTGACGCCGGTGCTGGCCCGCGCGCACCTGGTGGACGGCGAGATCGTGCTGAGTTGGCCGGGCCACGAGGAGTTCACCAAGCACATCGCGACGGACGAGGGCCCCGCCGGGCGTTCGGGAGGTCCCCGCGCATGACCGAAGCAGCCGCCCTCCCCGGCCAGCCCCGCGGCGGGGTCCTCACGGGCCCGGCCACCGCGCGCGCCCACTGCGTCCTGGCCCCGAACCCGTCCCCGATGACGCTGGACGGCACCAACACCTGGATCGTCGCCGAGCCGGGCTCCGACCTGGCCGTCGTCATCGACCCCGGACCGCTCGACGAGGACCACCTCCGGGCCGTCATCGCCACCGCGGAACGGGCCGGGCAGCGGATCGCGCTGACCCTGCTCACCCACGGGCACCCCGACCACGCCGACGGGGCGGCCCGGTTCGCCGAGCTGACCGGCACCCCCGTGCGGGCGTTGGACCCGGCGCTGCGCCTGGGGGACGAGGGGCTCGGCGCGGGCGACGTCATCACCACCGGGGGCCTGGAACTGCGGGTGGTGCCCACTCCGGGGCACACCGCGGACTCGCTCTGCTTCCACCTGCCCGCCGACCGGGCGGTCCTGACGGGCGACACGATCCTCGGGCGCGGCACCACGGTGGTCGCGCACCCCGACGGACGCCTGGGCGACTACCTCGACTCGCTGCGCCGGCTGCGCTCCCTCGCCGTGGACGACGGGGTCGCCACGGTCCTGCCGGGCCACGGGCCGGTGCTGAACGACGCCCAGGGAGCGGTGGAGTTCTACCTGGCGCACCGGGCCCACCGGCTGGCCCAGGTGGAGACCGCGGTGGAGGCCGGCCACGGCACCCCCGGCGAGGTCGTGGCGAGCGTCTACGCGGACGTCGACCGCTCCCTGTGGCCGGCGGCCGAGCTGTCGGTGCGGGCGCAGTTGGACTACCTGGGCGAGCACGGGCTGATCTAGGGCCGGACGGGCCCCACCCCCGCCCAACGGGCCCGCCGGGCCGTCCGGGGCCGCTGTGGGGCCGTCAGGGCCCTTGTGGCGGGAGCGCCTTCGCCCCGTGGACGGCCAGGTACTCGTCGGCCAGCCACGGGGCGAGCCCGGTCAGCAGGTCGTCGAGCAGGTCGGGGTACGCGGCGGGGCGCCGGGCGGCGCGCGCCGCGACGCGCATCCGCTCGGCGTGCGCCGGGTAGTAGTGCCCGAACACCTCGGCGGACTCGACGAGGTCGCTGGTCCAGCCGCCCCAACGCGGCATGACCAGGGTGAATCCGGTGCGCACGAGCTTGCGCGTCATCCCACGGGTCAGCCGGGTGCGCTCCTCCCGGGTGGTGGCCGCGGCGGCCCGCTCGCGCATGCCGGGCAGTCGCAGGTGCAGGTCGCCGTTGGTCTCCCGGGCGAGCAACGAGGTGGGCCGGTAACGGGGCAGCGCCGCGGTCACGTCAGGCCCGCCGAGCGGCGTGCACAGACAGGCCACGAACCACGCCATGTCGTACCGCTCCGACGCGCCGAGCAGCCGGCCCTCGGTGACCAGCAGGATCCCGGCGCCGTCGATCTGCGGGAAGGCGGCGTCCAGCTCCGCCGCCACGGCCCGGGCCGCGGTCCGGTCGGCCCCGGCCGGTTCGCCGGCGGCGCCCGTACGCAGGACGAGCAGCGCGTCGAGGTCGGACACCCCGGGGACGGCGGTGCCGCGCGGGATGCTCCCGTAGAGGTAGCTGCTCAGCAGCCGGTCGGGGGGAAAGCGGGTGGCCAGTCGGGCGGTCAGCTCCGCCACGACGGGCGCGAACGGTGCCGGCACCCGCGCCAGGGAGCCCTCCCGCACGAAGCAGCCGTCCTGGTCGAGGCCCTTGCCCCCAGATTCCCCGCCGGTGTTCATGGCGCCCACTATGGGGCGGCGCGACGGTGGGCCGCGAGCCCTTTGTCGACGGCCGCCGTGCGGGCACGGCAGCGGGAACGGCAAGGGCCCCGCCGGAGCGGGGCCCTTGGGGCGTCGCGCGGGGCGCGGGGCGCGGGACGTCAGCGCGAGCGCTTGGCCAGCCGCTCGACGTCCAGCAGGATCACGGCGCGCGCCTCCAGGCGCAGCCAGCCGCGGCCGGCGAAGTCCGCGAGCGCCTTGTTGACCGTCTCCCGGGAGGCGCCGACCAGCTGGGCCAGCTCCTCCTGCGTGAGGTCGTGCACGACGTGGATGCCTTCCTCGGACTGCACGCCGAAGCGGCGCGACAGGTCCAGGAGGGCACGCGCCACCCGGCCCGGCACGTCCGAGAAGACCAGGTCGGACATCTGGTCGTTGGTCTTGCGCAGGCGGCGGGCGACCGCGCGCAGCAGGGCGGTGGCCACCTCGGGGCGGGCGTTCAGCCAGGGCTGAAGGTCGCCGTGGCCCAGTCCGAGCAGCTTGACCTCGGTGAGCGCGGTGGCGGTGGCCGTACGCGGTCCCGGGTCGAAGAGGGACAGTTCGCCGATGAGCTCGCCGGGGCCGAGGACGGCCAGCATGTTCTCGCGGCCGTCGGGGGAGGTGCGGTGCAGCTTCACCTTGCCCTCGGTGACCACGTACAGGCGGTCGCCCGGGTCCCCTTCGTGGAACAGGGCGTCGCCGCGGGCGAGCGTGACCTCTCCCATCGAGGCGCGAAGCTCGGCCGCCTGCTCGTCGTCGAGCGCCGCGAAGAGCGGGGCGCGCCGCAGAACGTCGTCCACGAGTTCTCTCCTTGTCGACATGCTCCGGAGGACTGTGGTCCCCATCATGCCGGAATGCAAAACAGTGCGATCAATCACAAGTTTGCCGGACCCGTGGCCCGAGCCATACGGCAGGGGTCCGATTGGGGTCACGAATCCCGGTGATCGAGTCGGATGTCAGTGGGTGGCCTTAGTCTGGCCGAGTGTCCAATACGCCGGTGAGAGCAGAGGACTGGGGGCCGACAGAGTGAGCGCAGAGCGCGATTCCGCTGTGGGCGAACAGCTGCCCGCAGGCGTCTCGGATTCCGACAAAAGTAACAAATCGTCCCCCAGGGTGACGACCGGGCGGAAGCCGATGGCGCCCGCAACCGGCGCGTCGCGTCCCGGTGCGATGCGAAGGAGGCGGCCGTGAACGACACCCCCGCGAAGCCGGCGGCGAAGAAGACCACCGCCAAGAAGGCCGCGACGAAGACGGCTGCAACGAAGACCACCGCGCCGAAGAAGGCCACCGCGGCGAAGAAGACCGCCACCGCGAAGCGGGCACCGGCGGCCAAGAAGGCGGCCACGTCGCGTACGGCGGCCACCAAGGGCGCGGCGCCCGCCCAGAAGGCGGCGGCCCCGGCCCGCAAGCCCGAGTCCCGCGTCGCCATGGTGCGTCGGGCCCGCCGGATCAACCGCGAGCTCGCCGAGCTGTACCCCTACGCCCACCCGGAGCTGGACTTCACCAACCCCTTCGAGCTGCTGGTCGCCACGGTCCTCTCCGCGCAGACCACCGACCTGCGGGTCAACCAGACCACCCCCCGGCTCTTCGCGGCCTGCCCCACGCCCGAGGACATGGCCGCGATCCCGCCGGAGCAGCTGGAGGAGCTGATCCGCCCCACCGGTTTCTTCCGGGCCAAGGCGAAGTCCCTGATCGGCCTGTCCGCCGCCCTGCGCGACCGTTTCGACGGCGAGGTGCCCGGCCGCCTGGAGGACCTCGTCACGCTCCCCGGCGTCGGCCGCAAGACGGCCAACGTCGTGCTCGGCAACGCCTTCGGTGTCCCCGGCATCACCGTGGACACCCACTTCGGCCGGCTGGCCCGCCGCTTCGGCTGGACGACCGCGCAGGACGCCGAGAAGGTCGAGGCGGACGTCGCCGAGATCTTCCCCAAGAGCGACTGGACGATGCTGTCGCACCGGGTGGTCTTCCACGGCCGCCGGGTCTGCCACTCCCGCAAGCCCGCCTGCGGGGCCTGCCCCATCGCCCCGCTGTGCCCCTCGTACGGCGAGGGCGAGACCGACCCCGAGAAGGCGCAGAAGCTGCTGAAGTACGAGCTGGGCGGCCAGCCCGGGCAGCGGCTCAAGCCCCCGGCCGACTACCCGGGGCGGCCCGCGGCCCCGCTGGCGGCCTCGTAGGGCCGCACCGGCCAGCTCGATCTCCACTGGGGGACCGGACCATCGACGTAAGCCTCAAGGGGGCGCGGATGACGAGTGCACGGGAGCAGTACGGCGAGACGGCCGGGCGGGAGGTCGCGGTGACGGCCGAGGGCCTGCCGGAGTGGTTGGTTCCGGTGGCCCGGGCGGCCGCCACGATCGAGCCGCGCCAGCTCAGCCGGTTCCTGCCGCCCGAGGACGGCGGCCGGCAGTCCGCCGTCCTGATCCTCTTCGGGCACGGTGCCCGAGGGCCCGAACTGCTCCTGATGGAGCGCGCCGGCACCCTGCGCTCGCACGCCGGACAGCCCTCCTTCCCCGGTGGCTCGCTCGATCCGCAGGACGGTGACCCGGACGGCCCGGGACCGGTCCGCGCGGCGCTGCGGGAGGCCCAGGAGGAGACCGGACTCGACCCCCGCGGGGTCCAGGTCTTCGGGGTGCTGCCGCGGCTCTACATCCCCGTCAGCGGCTTCGTCGTCACGCCCGTGCTGGGGTGGTGGCGGGAGCCCAGCCCGGTGGGCGCGGTGGACCAGGGCGAGACCGCCCGGGTCTTCACGGTTCCCGTGGCGGATCTCACGGACCCGGCACATCGGGTCACCACCCGTCACCCCAGCGGCCACGTCGGACCTGCCTTCCTCGTCGAGGACGCGCTGGTCTGGGGTTTCACCGCCGGGGTGATCGACCGGATCCTGCACTACGCGGGCTGGGAAGTCGCATGGGACCGCGACAAGCAGGTCCCGCTCGACTGGCGCTCGTGAGACGGTGTCCGGCGTGAACGTCCTGGACATCCTGCTGCTGATCGCGGCCGTGTGGTTCGCGATCGTCGGTTACCGGCAAGGCTTCCTCGTCGGCATCCTGTCCGTGATCGGCTTCCTCGGGGGAGGCCTGATCGCGGTCTACGTCCTGCCGGTGATCTGGAACGGTGTCACCGACGACGCCAAACCGGGCACCTTCGCGGTGATCGCGGCGGTAGCGATCGTGATCGTCTGCGCCTCGGTGGGCCAGGCGCTCACCACCCACCTCGGCAACAAGCTCCGCCGCCACATCACCTGGACACCGGCGCGGGCGCTCGACGCCACCGGCGGGGCGCTGGTCAACGTCCTGGCGATGCTGCTGGTCGCCTGGCTGATCGGCTCGGCGCTGGCCGGCACGTCGCTGCCGACGCTCAGCAAGGAGGTCCGCAACTCCAAGGTGCTGCTCGGGGTGTCCCAGGTGATGCCGCCGCAGGCCAGCACCTGGTTCGCGGACTTCTCCTCGGCGCTCGCCCAGAACGGCTTCCCGCAGGTCTTCACGCCGTTCGCCAACGAGCCGATCCGGCCGGTGCGCCCGCCGGACCCGGCGCTGGCCAACGGTCCCGTGGCGGCCGACGCCCGGCGCAGCATCGTCAAGATCGTCGGACGGGCGCCCAGCTGCGGCAAGATTCTCGAAGGCACCGGCTTCGTCTTCGCCCCGCACCGGGTGATGACCAACGCGCACGTCGTCGGCGGCGTCAGCGACCCGACCGTTCAGGTGGGCGGCGAGGGGCTGCCGGTGAACGCCAAGGTCGTGCTCTACGACTGGGAGCGCGACATCGCCGTGCTGGACGTTCCGCAACTGCGCGCCCCGGAGCTGAAGTTCGCCGACAAGGACGCGAGCAGCGGCAAGAGCGCCATCGTCGCGGGCTTCCCGGAGAACGGCGGGTACGACGTCCGCCCGGCCCGGATCCGCGGCCGCATCCAGGCCGACGGCGCGGACATCTACCACCGCGGCACGGTCGGCCGCGACGTCTACTCGCTCTACGCCACGGTCCGGGAAGGCAACTCCGGCGGTCCGCTGCTCACGCCCCGGGGCGAGGTCTACGGCGTGGTCTTCGCCAAGTCGCGGGACGACGCCCACACCGGCTACGCGCTGACCGCCGACGAGATCCGTCAGGACGCCGTCCGCGGGCGGAGCGCGAGCCAGCAGGTCGACACCCAGGGGTGCGCGATCTGAGACCGGGCGCGGGGCCGCTGACCGTTTCGCTGCGGACGGGAGGCGGTCCGGCGCCCGCGGGGACGGCGCGCGGGGTCAGCTGCGGGTATGGCGCAATCGTGCGCTCATCCAACGCGCTCTGCGGCGCAGGATGCGGGGGATGCCCATGGGGTGCGCGGGGTCGGGGGACCCGTCGGATCCGAGATCCGGAGTGCCCCTGTCCTGCGTGCCCACTGCAGCGGCACTGCTGCGGCGATTGCGTGCCACGTCACGGTAGTCGTGCGTCCAGCCCATACCCTCGACTCTGCCCGTGGCCCGGGGTCCGTAACCGCCCCGGAGAGGGCCAATCGGCCTATGCGGGAGGCAATTGGCTGTTCGTCAGACGAACGTTCGCGTGACGGGGCGGGGCGGTCCGGACGCCGTGCGGTGCCGGTGGGGGCGGGGTGCCGCATGTGGGGCGTGGGCCCTCAGCGGTCCGGTTCCGGGTCCTTCAGCCAGTTGATCAGCTCGGCGGAGAAGGCCGCCGGGTCCTCCTCGTGCGGCCAGTGCCCCAGGCCGTCGAAGAGCCGCCAGCGGTAGGGGGCCTCGACGTACTCGCCGGAGCCGGCGGCGCTGCGGGTGCGCATCACCGGGTCCGCGGAGCCGTGCAGGTGCAGGGTGGGCACCCGGACCGGCAGCTTCATCCGGCGGTTGAACTGGAGGCCGTCGGGACGGGCCATCGAGCGCACCATCCAGCGGTACGGCTCGATCGAGCAGTGGGCCGTCGACGGGATGGCCATCGCCCGTTGGTAGACCTCGACGGTCTCTTCCTCGGGGAGCTGCGGGCCGGACCAGTCGCGGATCATCCGGCCCACCAGGGCCCCGTCGTCCGCGGTCAGCGCGCGCTCGGGCAGCCAGGGCCGCTGGAAGCCCCAGACGTGCGAGCTGCGGCGGACGTCGGCGAGCATCGCGGCCCGCCAGCGCCGCGGGTGCGGCATCGAGGACACCGCGAGCCGGCGGACCAGCTTGGGGCGCATCACCGCGGCCGTCCAGGCGAGGTAGCCGCCCAGGTCGTGGCCGACCAGTGCGGCGTCCGGCTCGCCCAGGGAGCGGATGACGCCGGTGATGTCCAGGGCGAGGTTCGCCGGGTCGTAGCCGCGCGGGGTGCGGTCGCTGCCGCCGACGCCCCGCAGGTCCATGGCGACCGCGCGGAAGCCCGCGTCGGCCAGTGCGGGCAGCTGGTGGCGCCAGGTCCACCAGAACTGCGGGAAGCCGTGCAGCAGCAGCACGAGGGGCCCGTCGCCCACCTCGGCGATGTGGAAACGGGCACCGTTGGCCGCGACGTCCCGGTGCGTCACCTCGGTCCCGTCCGGGAGACCGATCCGGACGACCGAGGCGGTGCTGTCAGGGGCTGTCATACCGACGAGCGTGTCACAGACTCCAGGACCGGGTGGTCCGAGTCCGCCGGACGCGGGTGCGGCCTGGCCTTCTGCAGCACGGCTGCGGTCTCCTTGGCGGAGGCGATCGACTTCTCCGGCTTCTTGATCTTCTTGATCTTGGCCAGTGCGATCAGGATCAGGAGCGCGGCGATCACCAGGAAGGCGCCGCCCACGATCAGGAAGGACCAGGCGAGGCCGAGGCCGAGGTTGTGGATGCCGTAGGCCGCCGCGAAACTCAGCACCGGCAGCGCGAACAGCGCCAGGACACCCGCCACGATGAACGCGGCACTGCCGATGCCGGCCCGCTTGGCGTCCTGCCGCAGTTCCGCCTTGGCCAGTGCGATCTCGTCGTGCACCAGCGCGGACATCTCCGCGGTCGCCGTGGCCACCAACTGCCCGAGGCTGCGGTCCGCACCGTCGTCGGCTGCGCTCATCGCCGTCTCCCTCTTCTCTTCGCCTGGATGCAAAGCCTCTCAGATCATGCCGGACCATCGTCGCCGGAGCCGCCGTCGGCAGCCATTTCGGCAAGGCGGCGGTGTTCCGCGGCCTTCGCGTCGTGGATCGCCGCCATCCGCAGGTGGTAGGCGGGCTGGCCCCGCTCGTAGACGTCGGGGATGCCGTCCTGGTCCTCGTCCCGCTCCTCCTCGTCGCACAGCTGCCGGTACTTGTTGTTGCGGACCTTGAGGAGGACGCCCGCGAAGACGGCCGCGAGCAGCGAGCCGATCAGCACCGCCGCCTTGGTCTCGTCGGTCAGCTTCTGGTCGCCGGCGAAGGCCAGTTCGCCGATGAGCAGCGAGACGGTGAAGCCGATGCCGGCCAGCGCGGCGACGCCGAAGACGTCCGGCCACTTCAGGTCGGGGTTGAGTTCGGCCCGGGTGAAGCGGGCGGTGCACCAGGTGCCGCCGAATATCCCCACTGCCTTGCCCACTATCAGGCCGAGGACCACGCCCAGCGTCTCCGGCCGGGTGAAGACGTCGTGGACCGCGCCGCCGGATATGGACACCCCCGCGGAGAAGAGCGCGAACAGCGGCACCGCCAGCCCCGCCGACAGCGGGCGGACCAGGTGCTCGATGTGCTCGCCGGGGGACTGCTGCTCGCCGTCGCGACGGTGGCAGCGCAGCATCAGGCCCATGGCGACGCCGGCGATGGTGGCGTGCACGCCGCTGTTCTCCATCAGCGCCCAGATCGCCAGGCCGAGGGGTACGTAGACGTACCAGCCCCGAACGCCCACGCGCAGCAGCACGTAGAAGAGCACCAGGCCGGCGACGGCCAGGCCGAGGGCGAGGAAGTTGAGCTTCGAGGTGAAGAAGATCGCGATGATCAGTATCGCGAAGAGGTCGTCGACGACGGCGAGGGTGAGCAGGAAGGCGCGCAGCGCGGACGGCAGGGAGGTGCCGATGACCGCGAGGACGGCGAGCGCGAAGGCGATGTCGGTGGCGGTGGGGACCGCCCAGCCCCGGAGAGACCCGCCGCCGGTGGCGTTGACGAGGAAGTAGACCAGGGCGGGGGTGGCCATGCCGCAGATCGCGGCGATCACCGGGAGGGCGGCGGCCTTGGGGTCGCGGAGTTCGCCGGCGACCAGTTCGCGCTTGAGCTCGATGCCGGCGACGAAGAAGAAGACCGCGAGCAGGCCGTTGGCGGCCCAGTGCTGGAGGGAGAGGTCCAGGCCCAGCGAGGCCGGGCCGAGGTGCAGGCCGCGAACCGCCTCGTAGCTGCCGCCGAGCGTGTTGGCCCAGATCAGGGCGGCGATGGCGGCGGCGAGGAGCAGGACACCGCCGACGGTTTCGGTGCGTAGTGCGTCGGCGATGAAGTTTCGTTCCGGCAACGGCATCCGGCCGAGGAATATGGAACGGCGGTTGCTGGGCGCAGACACGCGATGACCTCCGGCAGCTGAGAACGGCTGTAGCAGTTGCCGACCAGACTTCCCGGCGCACCCAGAGTTTCTTAGCGTCTCATTGACGCTGCCCTTAACCCTACCGGGTGGGTGCAAGGGGTTAATGCGTGGGCTCAACTTTACGGGCATTTCGGGCGCCGGGCCGCCGGGGAGCGCGCCCGGGCCCGGCCCGTGAACGCCGGAGGGGCACCGGACGCGATGGTCCGGTGCCCCTCGAATGCGCAGGTCGGCGCGGTGTCGCCCCGGGTGCGGCGGCAGCGTCGTGCGGTGCGTCAGTCCTCGCTGGGCGCGCTCGGCAGCTTCGCCTGGATCAGGTCCATGACGGAGGAGTCGGTGAGGGTGGTGACGTCGCCCAGGGCGCGGTTCTCGGCGACGTCGCGCAGCAGACGTCGCATGATCTTGCCGGAACGGGTCTTGGGCAGCTCCGCGACCGGCATGATCCGCTTGGGCTTGGCGATCGGACCGAGCTGCTGGCCGACGTGGGCGCGCAGCTCCTCGACGAGCCCCTCGTCCTCTTCCGCCCCGCCGCGCAGGATGACGAAGGCGCAGATGGCCTGGGTCGTCTGCGGGTCGGTGGCGCCGACCACCGCGGCCTCGGCCACCTTCGGGTGCGAGACCAGCGCCGACTCCACCTCGGTGGTGGAGATGTTGTGGCCGGACACCAGCATCACGTCGTCCACCCGGCCCAGCAGCCAGATGTCGCCGTCCTCGTCCTTCTTCGCGCCGTCACCGGCGAAGTACGTGCCCTGGAAGCGGGACCAGTAGGTGTCGAGGTAGCGCTGGTCGTCGCCCCAGATGGTGCGCAGCATCGACGGCCAGGGCTCGGTGATCACCAGGTACCCGCCGGCGCCGTCGGGTACCTCGCGCGCGTCGTCGTCGACGACCGTGGCGGCGATGCCGGGCAGCGGCACCTGCGCCGAACCGGGCTTGGTCTCCGTCACGCCCGGCAGCGGGCTGAGCATCATCGCGCCGGTCTCGGTCTGCCACCAGGTGTCGACGATCGGCGTGCGGTCCGCGCCGATGTGCTTGCGGTACCAGATCCACGCCTCGGGGTTGATCGGCTCGCCGACCGACCCCAGCAGACGCAGCGACGACAGGTCGAACCCGGCCGGGATGTCGTCGCCCCACTTCATGCAGGCGCGGATCGCGGTCGGGGCGGTGTAGAGGATCGTCACGCCGTACTTCTGGACGACCTCCCACCAGCGGCCCTGGTGCGGGGTGTCCGGGGTGCCCTCGTAGAGCACCTCGGTGGCGCCGTTGGAGAGCGGGCCGTAGGTGATGTACGAGTGGCCGGTCACCCAGCCGACGTCGGCGGTGCACCAGAAGACGTCGGTCTCCGGCTTCAGGTCGAAGACCGCGTGGTGGGTGTACGAGACCTGGGTGAGGTAGCCACCCGTGGTGTGCAGGATGCCCTTGGGCTTCCCCGTCGTCCCGGAGGTGTAGAGGATGAACAGCGGGTGCTCGGCGTCGAACGCCTCGGGGGTGTGCTGCTCGCTCTGCCGCTCGACCAGGTCGTGCCACCACACGTCCCGGCCCTCGGTCCAGCCGACCTCCTGGTCGGTGCGACGGACGACCAGCACGCTGCGGACGTGCTCCGTGCCGGGCCTGGTCAGCGCCTCGTCGACGGCCGGCTTGAGGGCGGAGGGCTTGCCGCGGCGATAGCCGCCGTCGGCGGTGATCACCACGCGGGCGTCCGCGTCGTTGATCCGCGTCGCCAGCGCGTCCGCGGAGAAGCCGCCGAAGACCACCGAGTGCGGGGCGCCGAGCCGGGCGCAGGCCAGCATGGCGATCACCGCCTCCGGGATCATCGGCAGGTAGATGGCGACCCGGTCGCCGGTTCGGACGCCCAGCTCGATCAGGGCGTTGGCGGCCTTGGAGACCTCGCGCTGGAGCTCGGCGTAGGTGATCGCCCGGCTGTCGCCCGGCTCGCCCTCGAAGTGGATCGCGACCCGGTCGCCGTGGCCGTTCTCCACGTGGCGGTCCACGCAGTTGTAGGCGACGTTGAGCTTGCCGTCGGCGAACCACTTCGCGAACGGCGGGTTGGACCAGTCGAGGGTCTCAGTGGGCTCGGTCTCCCAGGTCAGGCGTTTGGCCTGCTCGGCCCAGAAGCCCAGCCGGTCCGCCGCGGCCTCTTCGTACGCGGCGGCCGTGACGTTGGCGTTCGCGGCCAGCTCGGCGGGCGGTGCGAACCGCCGCTCCTCCTTCAAGAGGTTGGCCAGGCTCTCGTTGCTCACGACATCTCCCAATCCCAGGGCGTGCGATGTGTCCCGGGCCATAGCTCATCAGCCCGCGACCGACCCTGACAAGGGCTGTGGACAACTATTGGTGTAGACCTGTCCGAATTTGGCTCCTCATAGGGCCGTTCGGGTGCCCCGAGCAGGTCAAACCCCGATCGCCGGCACGTCGGCCCGCACCGTCCGAAACCGCCCCGTGGCCTCGTCCAACACATACGCCTGGGCCTCGGCCACGTGGAAGTACATGCCGCGCAGGGCGAGGGTGCCCTCGGCCATCCGCCGGGCGACGCACGGGTGTGCTCGCAGGTGGTCGAGCTGCTGCCGGACGTTGACCAGCGCCAGCCGTTCCTGGTCGTCGGCCACCGGCCGCCCGGCGAGGGCGACTTCGCCCCTGCCCAGCCGCCCGATCCGCGCCATCCGGGCCAGGCTCGGCCGGCCGTGCCGCAGCCAACGGGTGAGCGGGGTGGCGCCGTCGGTCGGGGGCGGAGAACCGGCCGTGTCGAGCAGCGCCGCCATGGCGCCGCAGCCCGAATGCCCGCAGACCGTGATCGACGCGACCCGCAGCACCTCCACGGCGTACTCGACCGCGGCCCCCACGGAGTCGCAGGAGGCGTCCGAGCCGGGCGGCGGCATCAGATTGCCGACGTTGCGCACGGTGAACAGGTCGCCCGGCCCACTCGACGTGATCATGCTCGTCACCAGCCGGGAATCGGCGCAGGTCAGGAAGAGTTGGGTGGGGCGCTGCCCCTCCCGCGCCAGCCGGGCCAGCTCCTCGCGCACCAGGGGAGCGGTGTGCCGCTGGAACGCGCTGACCCCGCCCAGGAGCTGGTCGCCGCCCGGGAGTTCCGCGGTGCGGGTCGGCGCGGGGCGGGTGCAGTGGTGGTTGCGCCAGGGCGTCCACGGCCGGCAGGCGTGCGCCCGGCCCGGCTCGCCGCTCGGACGGGCGGAGCGCCCCGAGCGGCCGCCGAGCGTCACCGACCCCTTGGTCGCCCGATGGGTGGTCGCCCAGGACTGCAGGGCCTCGTAGGCCGCGTGGTCCATGAACGACCCGTGGAGTTCGACGACGGCGTCGGCGCCCGGGGGGACGTGCGCCAGCGCCCGGGTCATCCGGGGCACCGCCAAGAACGTCAACTGACCGCTGACGCGCACCTGGTGGCGGCCGGACTCCTCGGTCACCGCGACCCGGGTGTGGGTCAGCCGGCGCAGTGCCAGGAAGATCCCGACCGCGATGCCCGTCAGGACGCCCAGCAGTACGCCGAAGAGCACCACCGCGCTCAACGTCGCCGCGTACACCGGGAATTCGCGGTGCCGCTGCACGTGCTTGAGGTGCGCGAAGCTGACCATCCGCACGCCGACGACCATCACCAGGGCGGCCAGCGCGGCCAACGGGATCAGCTCCAGCACCCCGGCCAGCAGCCCCGCGCACAGCAGTACCCAGACGCCGTGTAGCACGGCCGCCCGGCGGCTGGTCGCGCCAGCCCGCACATTGGCCGAACCTCGCATCGCGCCGCCGGACACCGGCAGGCCGCCGAGCAGGCCGGACATGACGTTGGCGAGGCCCTGACCGGCCAGTTCGCGGTTGAGCTGCGGCCGCCTGGGGGGAGGCCCCGGCCGCTCGGCGGCCAGCCGGTCCACGGCCACCGCGGACAGCAGCGATTCCATACTGGCGACGAGGGTGACCGTGAGCACCGCGGTGAGGAGCGCGGCGAGCGAGGCGTGGGGGAGCAGCGGCGCCTGCGGCAGTTGCCAGGACGGCAGCGCGACGCGCGGCACCGACGCCCCCGCGCTGACCGCCGTCGCGGCGAGCACCGCGGCCAGCGGCGCCGGCAGCAGCCGGGCCCAGCGCCCGGCGCGGCTCGGCAGCCGCGGCCAGCCGGCCAGGACGATGACCGTGACGGTGCCGATCAGCAGCGCGATGACGTGTGGATGGGCCAGCTGGCCGGGCAGTGCGACGGCGTTGTCGACGGCCGAGCTGTCGGGGCTGCCGCCGAGCACCACGTGGAGCTGGCCCAAGGCGATGGTGACGCCGATGCCGGCGAGCATGCCGTGCACGATCGCCGGACTGACCGCGAGCGCGACCCGGGCCACCCGCAGTGCTCCGAGGGCGAGTTGGGCCAGCCCCGCCAGGACCGTGATCGCGCAGGTGGCGCGCCAGCCGTACCGCTGGACGAGATCCGCGGTGATCACCAGGAGGCCGGTGGCGGCGCCCGTCACCTGGAGCGGGGCGCCGCCCAGGAGGCCGGCGGCGATCCCGCCGACGACCGCGGCGACCAGGCCGGCCTGGAGCGGGGCGCCGGTGGCCAGGGCGATGCCCAGCGACAGCGGGACGGCCAGCAGGAAGACCACGACCGAGGCGGAGAGGTCCCCGCGCCAGGCCGCGCCTCTCCGCTTGGCGCCGGGAGTTCCGTCGTCGGGCGTCGCCCCGGGGAGCGTCGGGGGCTGGGGTGCGAGGTCGGCAGGGGGCGGCTGCGGCGGCTTCTGGATCTGCGTCATTCCCGTCTCCTCCGGGGCGGCGCGGTCGGCCTCGGGCGCGACCGCGGGGCGGCGGTGTGCTGCGGCGGGAGCGAGCCGGCCGGCGGGCGTCGCGGTGAGCGGCGGGCCGGTGACTCTCAAGCATCGGTAAACGAATCGTAATGACGCGTAAAGACCCTGAGAAGGGTTTTCGGGCATATGGCGCAGTCATTCCAACTATCGAGTGAATAAAACGACTTTTGCCACGGTCTTTCTGTCACCGGTCAATGGATATAGGCGAACGGGCAGGTTCGTCCTGATTAAACCCATGGTGCCCCGTGTGCCAGGAATGAGGTGGCTGATGGCGGTCATATCGAAGACGACGGTGCGCATCGCGGCTGCGGTGACGCTGGCGGCGATAGCCGGCTGCTCCGCGGCGACCCAGGACGGGCCCCCGAAGAGCACGACCGAAGGGCGCGCGGCGCCCGGCAAGGCCCCGGCCGCCCGCCCGCTCCGCCTCATAGGCGACGGCTCCACCGCGTACACCGGGGCACAGCCCCACCAACCACGGCCGGCCCGCCTCAAAGCGGGCAAGAGACCCCCGCAGTTCGTCGTCTTCTCCTGGGACGGCGCCGGTGAGGACGGCCAGAAGCTCTTCTCCCACTTCCGTGCCGTCGGCAAGAAGTACGGCGCGACGATGACGTACTTCCTCAGCGGCGTCTACATGCTCCCCAGCGACAAGGCGGAGCTCTACGAACCGCCCGGCCACGCGACCGGTGCCTCGGCGATCGGCTTCAACGACGTCCAGGGGATCAAGGACACCGTGGCCCAGATGCGCGGCGCCTGGGAAGACGGCAACGAGATAGGCACCCACTTCAACGGCCACTTCTGCGGCCGCAACGGGGTCGGCAGGTGGACGCCCGAGGAGTGGCGCAGCGAGATCGAGCAGGCCGTGTGGTTCGTCCGGAACTGGAAGAGCAACTCCGGCCTCAGGAACGAACCGCCGCTCCCCTTCGACTACGCCAAGGAACTGGTCGGCGGCCGCGCACCCTGTCTGGAGGGGCAGCGCAACCTGATACCCGCGGCCAAGGAGATGGGTTTCCGCTACGACGCCAGCTCGGCCGGCGGACTGCAGACCTGGCCGCACAAGATCGACGGGATCTGGAACTTCCCGCTCCAGCAGATACCGTTCCCCGGCCGGAACTTCGAGGCGCTCTCGATGGACTACAACTTCCTGGCCAACCAGTCCGGCTCCACCCACGGCGACCGCGCGATGCACGCCACCTGGGGCAAGCAGATGCGCGACGGCATCCTGGACGCCTTCGAGCGTGCCCACCGCGGCAACCGCGCTCCGCTCTTCGTCGGCGACCACTTCGAGTCCTGGAACGGCGGCACGTACATGCAGGCCGTCGAGGAGGCGATCAAGGAGATCTGCCCCCGCAAGGGCGTGCGTTGCGTCAGCTTCAAGCAGTTGAGCGACTGGCTGGACGCCCAGGACCCGCAGGTGCTGGCCAAGCTCCAGGACCTGCCGGTGGGCCGGGCGCCGGAGGGCGGCTGGCCGGCGTACCTCTCCGGTACCCCGGAAGCGTCCGCTCCGGCGCCGGCGGCCCGGATCATGCCGGTTGCGGAGTAGCCGCCGCTCCCTCGAAGAGCACGAAGGCGGGGTCGACCTGGGCCGCCAGGTCGGCCCCCGTCTTCGCGTTGCCCCAGCTCTCCGCGTTCTTCAGGTGGAAGTGCACCATCTGGCGCGTGTAGCGCTCCCAGTCGCGGTGCTCGTAGGCCGCGTCGGCGGTGTCGTGCAGCGTCCCCAGGGCGCGGCGGTTGGCCTCCTCCAGGAGGGCGAAGGGGGCGGGGCGGCCCTTCTCCACGGTCCGCACCCAGTCGGAGTGGCCGACGCAGACCAGCAGGTCCTCACCCACCTCGGCGCGCAGGTACGCCAGGTCGTCCGGGCCCTGGACCTTGTTGCCGATGACCTTCAACGGGACGCCGAAGTCCCGGGCGTACTCCTGGTACTGGCGGTAGACCGCGACGCCCTTGCGGGTCGGCTCGGCGACCAGGAAGGTCATGTCGAAGCGGGTGAACAAGCCGGAGGCGAAGGAGTCGGACCCGGCGGTCATGTCGACGACGACGTACTCCCCGCGGCCGTCGACGAGGTGGTTCAGGCACAGCTCGACCGCGCCGACCTTGGAGTGGTAGCAGGCCACGCCCAGATCGGACTCCGTGAACGGCCCGGTGGCCAGCAGTCGCACCGCCCCGTCATCGAGGGCCACGGGCCGCGCGCAGGCGTCGTAGACCGGGTTGTCCTCGCAGATCCGCAGCAGTCGCGAGCCCTCGCCGGGCGGCGTCGTCTTGATCATCGTCTCGACGGACGGGATGCGGGCGTTGCCGCCGCGCAAGTAGTCCTTGATCAAGGGGAGGTGGGCCCCCATCGCGGGCAGCGCGGCGGCCTCCGCCTCGTCCATGCCGAGCGCGACGCCCAGGTGCTGATTGATGTCGGCGTCCACCGCGATGACGGGGACCCGGGCCGCGGCGAGGTGCCGGATGAACAGGGAGGACAGGGTGGTCTTGCCGCTGCCGCCCTTGCCTACGAAAGCGATCTTCATGTTCAGCAGGCTAGGTGTGGCCAACCTCTCGGCGGGTGGTTTACGTGAAGAAGACCACTCCTTCGAGGGGTCCGGCCTGGTGGTGCGTAGGGTCGACCCATGGCTGGAATCTCCCGGGGGACGCCCCCCGAACCTCCCCAGGCGAGCACCGACCCGCTCGCGGCGCTGGCGTCGCTCCCGGGGGTCGCGGACTCCGTTGACTCCGTCCGCAAGGCCGTCGACCGGGTCTACGGCCACCGGATCATGCGGCGCCGCAGCATCGAGATCACCGCCGAAGCGGCCCTGCGCGCGGCGCGCGGGTCCGCCGCTCTGTCCGGGGCCGACTGGGCGCTCGAAGAGATCCGGCGCCGCACCGACTTCGGTGACGGCAGCGAGCCGCGCATGGTCGGGGCGGCGCTGCGGCTGACCGCCGAGGCGGGCCAACTACTGAGCGTCTGGCGGCAGTCGCCGCTGCGGGTGCTGGCCCGACTCCACCTGGTGGCGGCCGGTGGCGGCGTGGCCGACGACGCCGTGGGCCGGCCGCGGCTGGGCGCCGAGCCGGTGGACGAGCCGCTGGTCGAGCTGGCGCTGCCGGACGCCGACGAGGTGGCCGGCCGGCTGGACGGGCTGTCGCGACTGCTGCTGGCGGGCACCGGGGCGCCGGCCCTGGTGGTGGCCGCCGTGGTGCACGGCGAACTACTGGCGCTGCGGCCCTTCGGCTCGTACAACGGGCTGGTGGCGCGGGCCGCGGAGCGGATCGTGCTGATCGACAGCGGGCTGGACCCGAAGTCGATCTGCCCGGCCGAGGTCGGGCACGCGGAACAAGGGGGCGCGGCCTACGTGGCGGCCCTCCAGGGCTACGTCTCGGGCACCCCGGAGGGCGTGGCGGCGTGGATCGCCCATTGTGGGCGCGCGGTCGAGCTGGGCGTACGAGAAAGCACGGCGGTCTGTGAGGCGCTGCAGCGCGGCGCGGCCTGACGGCGCGGTGCCCGTCCCTGACACGGGTTGCGGCGGTACCAACCCTTCGGTACCGCCGCTGGCACGTCCGCCGAGTTACCAGGCGTGCTCGAAATTTGCCCATCAGGTCGGATTCGTTGTCCGCTTACCTGGTGCGGCTGGCCCGTAATCGACGGGTCGGCGTCGCGTGGGTGCTCGGCATTCATGCGTCGGTCCGTGGGCCTGATGCGTTAAAGGCGTTCCTCTCGGATGTCCTTGGTCTCGCGGGCCGTTAAGTCCTTTGTACTACTCGTGGCGGGTGAGCGGAAGCCCAGCTTCCAGATCTTTACGTTTAGCCGCAAATACGGGCAATACGGCGAGGCGTTTCTTTCCGGTATTGCGGCGGCTGCTGGTGTGCCAGACCAGGGTCGCGGTGGCGGCGGCCGCGCCGATCGCGGCGACGGCCGTGATCACCGGACGGGACGGCATCGACAGCGTGGGCAGCCGCTTCTTGAGGGGGACCGGCCGGTTGAAGGTGACCACCGGCCAGCCGCGGGTGGTCGCCTCGCGGCGCAGCGCCCGGTCCGGATTGACCGCGCAGGGGTTGCCGACGGTCTCCAGCATCGGCACGTCGGTGATCGAGTCGCTGTAGGCGTAGCAGCGCTGGAGGTCGTACCCCTCGGACGCGGCGAGTTCCCGGACGGCCTCCGCTTTGGTCGGCCCGTAGGCGTAGTACTCCACCTCTCCGGTGAAGCGGCCGTCGTCCCCGACCACCATTCTGGTGGCCACCACCCGGTCTGCGCCCAGGAGTTCGCCGATCGGCTCGACGACTTCGGCGCCGGAAGTGGAGACGATGACCACGTCCCGCCCGGCCGCGTGGTGTTCCTCGATGAGCGAGGCCGCTTCGTCATAAATGATCGGGTCGATGAGATCGTGCAGTGTTTCGGCGACGATCTCCCGGACCTGGGCCACATCCCAGCCGCGGCACAGCGAGGAGAGGTATTCGCGCATCCGCTCCATCTGGTCGTGATCGGCGCCGCCCGCGAGGAACACGAACTGGGCGTACGCGGTGCGCAGTACGGCCCGCCGATTGATCAGGCCGCCTTGGTAGAAGGACTTGCTGAAGGTCAGCGTGCTCGACTTTGCAATGACGGTCTTGTCCAAGTCGAAGAACGCGGCAGTACGGGGAGTCGAGTGAGGCACGGAGTGGTTTTCCACGGGGCGAGCATAGGCGCCCACCATTCGGCGTAAGGTGCGGCGCGTGGGTTTGCCTGAGAAGGCTCTCGGGTACACCATGGAAGTCACGGATCGTTCGCGACCGTGCTAACCCGGTCCGGCTCCTCCCCCCCGAGTCGGCCGTGGGGACGACCCCCGCTCTCCCCCCCGGCGGGGGTCGTCGCATGTCCGGACGCTTTTTCTGCCGTGAGCCCTTGAGTCACCGCGATTCCACGCACCGTTGACGTCCGGTTCTGACATGCATATGCCATCACTCAGGGTAGTCGTCGGACTGCTCTGCGGAGGCTTCTCATGCGCCCCAGAAGTAGCCGTTCGTCGCTGGAATAGGTGACGGAGATATTCACAACCGCGGAGTTGTCCACAGTTTTGGGTCAAGATCCACGGAGATTTCCCGATCGCTGCATCGTAAAAGTCCGCGAAGTTCGCGGAAGCGCGAGTTGTGTAGCGATAGGGGGACAGAACGTGTCCGGATCAACTACTTCCGACCAGTTGGTGCGAAGCGGTGGAGAGCGGGACCGGCCGCTGCTGGTCACAGAGGACGAGGAGCTCCTCGACGACCTCCTGCGGCTGTGCGCGGCGGCCGGGGCACTGCCCGAAGTGGCACACCACCCGCCCCGTCGCACCGCGGAATGGGAAGCGGCGCCGTTGGTGGTCGTCGGCGCGGACTGCGCCGACCGGCTGTCCGGTGCGGGGCGCCGAGCGGGCGTCATCATCGCCGGCCGGGACGCGGACGACGTCGCCGTGCTGCGCCAGGCCGTCGCGGTCGGGGCGGAGCGGGTGCTGGCCCTCCCCGACGGCGAGCGCTGGCTGGTGGACCGGATCGCGGATGCGGTCGAGGGGGCCGGGCCGCCGGCCCTGACGGTCGCCGTGATCGGCGGCCGTGGTGGCGCCGGGGCGAGCACCCTCGCGGCGGCGCTGGCCGTCACCGCCGCCCGCACCGGGGAGCGCACCCTGCTCGTGGACGGCGATCCGCTCGGCGGCGGGCTCGACGTCCTGCTCGGCGGTGAACAGGAGAAGGGGCTGCGGTGGCCGGCCTTCGCCGAGTCGCGCGGCCGGGTGGCCGGCGGCGCGCTCGCCGAATCGCTGCCCCGGCTGCACTCCTTACGGGTGCTGAGCTGGGACCGCGGCGCGGAGGTGGCCATCCCGCCGCCGGCCGTGCGGGCGGTGCTGGCCGCGGCCCGGCGGCGCGGCGGAGTGGTGGTCGTGGACCTGCCGCGCCGGGTCGACCGGGCGGTGGCCGAAGCACTGGCGCAGGTGGACGTCGGGCTGCTGCTCGTTCCGGCGGAGCTGCGGGCGGTCGCGGCGGCGCGCCGGGTCGCCGACGGGGTCCGGGCGGAACTCGGTGACGTCCGGGTGGTGGCCTGCGGGCCGCCCGGCCCGGGGAGCGGCGGCCGGCCGACGGCACAGGAGGTCGCGCGCCTGGTGGGACTTCCGTTGGCGGGCGAACTCCCGTGGGAGGCAGGGCTGTCGGAGGACCTGGCGCGGGGGAGGGCGCCCGGAGGTCGGGCGCGGGGGCCGCTGGCGCGGTTCTGCACCGGGTTTTGGGCGCGGGTGCGGGCCGGCGAGCCTGGCGCGGCGGCCGTCGGCGCGGACCGTGGGGCCGCGTCGGAGCCGGGAGGTGCGGCGGAATGAGGCGGCGGACGACTGGCGCGCGGTGGAGCCGAGGGCAGGCGGCCGGTCCCGGGGGCCGGACTTCCCCGGGGCGCTGCGGTCCACGGTTCGGTGACTGGTGGCGGGACGGGCTGCTGTGCGGGGCGGGGTGGTGGTCCCGTAGGAGCGACGGCGGGCCCGTCGGGGCCGGGTGGGCCGTGGTGGCGGCCGGCTGCGGGGGTGCGCGATGAGCCGGGAGCTCCTGGAGGTGGTGCGCCGGCGGCTCGCCGAGGCCGGGGCGGAGCCGACGCCGGCCCGGGTGGCGGAGGCGCTGCGCGCGGAGGGTCGCCTCCTTGGGGACGCCGAAGTGCTGGGCGTGGTCGGCGCGTTGCGGTCGGAAATGGTGGGCAGCGGGCCGCTGGAGCCGCTGCTGGCCGCACCCGAGGTGACGGACGTGCTGGTGACCGCGCCGGACGCGGTGTGGGTCGACCGGGGTGGTGGACTGGAGCGCACCGACGTCCGCTTCCGGGACGCGGCGGAAGTGCGGCGACTGGCCCAACGGTTGGCGGCGGTCGCCGGACGGCGGCTGGACGACGCCCGGCCGTGGGTGGACGCCCGCCTTCCGGACGGGACGCGGCTGCACGCCGTGCTGCCCCCGGTGGCGGTCGCCGGGACGTGCCTGTCCCTGCGGGTGCTGCGACCTCGGGCGTTCGCCCTTCCGGAGCTGGTGGCGGCGGGGACGGTCCCGCCGGGCGGCGACCGGCTGCTCCGGGCGTTGTTGGCCGCCCG
The DNA here is from genome assembly GCF_039532155.1 of Streptomyces lunalinharesii. Classification (NCBI taxonomy): domain Bacteria; kingdom Bacillati; phylum Actinomycetota; class Actinomycetes; order Kitasatosporales; family Streptomycetaceae; genus Streptomyces; species Streptomyces lunalinharesii. The sequence goes on along the minus strand of NZ_BAAARK010000021.1, from coordinate 70,721 downwards.
ACTGTCGTTCCTGATCAGCGGCGGCACGGGCTCCGGCAAGACCACGCTGCTCAGCACGTTGCTCGGGCTCGTCGGACCGGACGAGCGGATCGTGCTCGCCGAGGACTCGGCGGAGCTGCGGCCGGACCACCCCCACGTGGTGCGGTTGGAGACCCGGCCCGCAAATCAGGAGGGTGTCGGGCGGGTGACCCTCCGGGACCTCGTGCGGCAGGCGTTGCGCATGCGACCGGACCGGCTGGTCGTCGGTGAGGTCCGCGGCGCCGAGGTCACGGACCTGCTGGCGGCGCTCAACACGGGCCACGAAGGGGGTAGCGGCACCGTCCACGCCAACGCCGCGTGCGACGTGCCGGCCCGTCTGGAGGCGCTGGGGTGCACCGCGGGGCTGGACCGGGCGGCCCTGCACAGCCAGTTGGCGGCCGCGCTGTCCGTCGTGCTGCACCTCGTACGCGACCGGGCCGGGCGACGACGGATCGCCGAGATCCACGTGCTGGAGCGGGACCGCGACGGCTTCGTGGTGACCGTTCCGGCGGCGGTGTGGAGCCCGCGGGGGTTCCAGGAGGCGCGTGGCTGGGGGCGGTTGGCCCGGCTGTGCGAGAGGGGTGGTGAGGGGTGTTGAGGGACGGGGTGGGGCTGATCGCGGTCGTGGTCTTCGTGGGGTGCGCGGTGGTGCCGGTGCGGCGGCTGCGGCGTGGCCGGGCCCTGCGGCGGCGGGCGGCGGTGGTCCTGAAGGACACCGGAGCGGAGCGGTCGGCCTGGGGGCCCGGTGCGGGGTTGTGGCAGTGGTGTGCCGCGCGGGTGGTCGCCGGTGAGGCGGGGCGGCGGTGGCGGCTCGGGCGCCGGTGCGAGGTCGGGGCGGAGGTCTGGTGTCTGCCGGCCGGCGTCGCGTTGGGGGTCCTGGGGTGGTCGGTGCTGCCGGTGGTGGCCTCGGTTGCGGCGCTGTTCGTCGTACGGCGGTGGCTGGTCGCAAGGGGGCGGCAGCGGGCTGCGGACCGGCGGGCGGCGGCGGTGATCGGGTTCTGCGCGGCGGTGGCGGGGGAGCTGCGGGCCGGTCGGCAGCCGCACCGGGCCCTGGTCACGGCCGGGGCGTCGGGGCTGGGGGACGCGGGGCCCACGGTGGTGGCGGCTGCGCAGTACGGCGGGGACGTCCCCGGCGCACTACGGGAGGCGGCGCGGCAGCCGGGCGCCGAGGGGCTGACCGGAGCGGCCGCGTGCTGGCAGGGGGCGGTGGAGGGCGGTGCGGGACTGGCCCTGGGGCTGGAGCGGATCGCGGCCGGGCTCGCCGCGCGTCGCGACCAAGGGGAGGAGCTGCAGGCCCAGTTGGCCGGGCCGCGGGCCACCGCCCTGGTCCTGGCGCTGCTGCCGGTGGGCGGGCTGCTGATGGGCGGTGCGCTCGGTGCCGATCCGCTCGGCGTGCTGCTGCACACCCCGGCCGGGTGGGGCTGTCTGGCCGTCGGCGGGCTTCTGGAGTGGGGCGGAGTGGCGTGGACGGTCCGGATCGTCGCCGATGCGGCGGGGGTGCGGAGGTGAGGGAGGTGAGCGTGGTGAGCCCGGAAGTTGTCCACAGGGTGGGGATGACGGTGCTGGTCGTGGCGACGGTGCTGTGCACGGGGGCACTGGCGCGGCTGGTGCGGGCCGAACGGGCCGTGCGGCGGCGGGTGCCGTTGGTGCTGGAAGGGGTGGTGAGGGGTCCGTACGGCGGTCAGGAGAGCGGGAGCGCGCGTCCGTGGTGGGACGTCCGGGGGCGGTGGCGCAGGCGCCCAGCGGTCCGGGAGGACGGCCCGCGGGATGGCCGGCTGCGCGAGTGGGGTGGGCCCCTGGGGGCGGCCGGAGGGGTGGCCGTCCTCCTGGGCGGCGTCACCGGGGTGCTGCTGGGGTTGGCGGTCGGTTGGGGCGCGCATCGCTGGCTGCGGCGACAGCGGGCCGCGGCAGCTGCCCGGGCCGCGACGGCGCGGGTGGCCGCCGAACTCGCCCCGGCCGCCGATCTGCTGGCGGCCTGTCTGGCGGCCGGGGCCGGGCCGCGGGAGGCCGCCGAGGCGGTGGGCCGGTCGCTGGACGGGATGGTCGCCGAGCGACTGCGCCACATCGCGGCGGAGCTGCGCCTGGGCGGCGAACCGGCCGCCGTATGGCCACGACTGGCGGAGCTGCCCGGCGCCGAGGCCCTGGCGCGGTGCCTGGAGCGCGCGGGCACCTCGGGAGCCCCGGCCGTCGAGCCGGCCTCCCGGATCGCGGCCGAGCTGCGCGCCGAGTGGGGCCGGGCCGCGGCCGCGCGGGCCCGGCGCGCGGGGGTACTGGTCACCCTCCCGCTCTCGGGGTGCTTCCTGCCGGCCTTCCTGGTGCTCGGAGTGGCCCCGGTCCTGATCGGGCTCGCGGGCGGACTGCTAGGGGGTGACGGAGTGGGGTGAGGCGACGGCGCGACGGCCGGATCGGTCCAGCACGTGACCACCGGACCGGAGGGGGCCTGGAGCCCGCGCGCAGCCCCGTGCTGCGCGGGTGCCATGCGGCACGGGGCTCGACGGGCTGCACACGTTCACGGATGCACAGGCGAATGCAGGGATTTCGAGGAGGCAGAGGATGTTCCGTCGATGGTGGGCGTGGGTGCGCGCGGCAGGGGTGGACCGCGGGATGAGCACCGCGGAGTACGCGGTGGGGACGCTGGCGGCGTGCGCGTTCGCCGCGGTGCTCTACAAGCTCGTGACGAGTGGGCCGGTGGCCGCGGCGCTGCGGTCGGTGCTCCAGAGGGCGCTCGATGTGCCGTTCTGAGCGCCGCGCGCGGGCCCGGGCCGCACCGCCCGGCGCGGGTCCGCCGGGCGGGCGCCGGGCGCGGGACGCCGGGTTCGTCACCGCGGAGGCGGCGGTGGTGCTGCCGGTGCTGGTGGTGGTCGCCGTGGTGCTGATCTGGGGGTTGTTGGCCGCCTGCGCCCGGATCGCCTGCGTGGACGCGGCACGGGCCGCCGCCCGCGCCGCCGCACGGCAGGAGGCACCGGCGCGGGTGGTTGCCGCGGCCCGCCAGGCGGCTCCCCGGGGCGCACGGATCGCGCTCTCGCGCGAGGGCGATCTGGTGCGCGTACGTGTCGAGGCCGCGCTGCCGGGGGCGGGCCGGCTGGCGTTGCGGGTCGGGGGAGAGGCGGTGGCCCTTGCGGAGGAAACGGTGCGGTGACGAGGGTTCCGCCACGGTGTGGACGGTTGTCGCGGCGGCGGCGCTGTGCGCGGCCTTCGCCGCGTTGATGGCCGTCGGCCAGGCGGTCACCGCCCGGCACCGGGCGGGCGCGGCGGCGGACCTGGCGGCGCTGGCCGCCGCGGACCAGGCCCTCCGGGGCCCGGCGACGGCCTGCGCCACGGCCGGCCGGGTGGCCGCCGGGCAGCGGACCCGCGTGGTGCGCTGCGCGGTGGTCGAGCTGATCGCCGACGTGACGGTGGAGGCCGGCGCCGGCCCGTTCACCTCGCGGGTACGGTCCCGGGCCGGCCCCGGCACGGGCGCGTCGGAGGCTGGGCCGGACGGCGGCCCGGTGGCGGATGGTGAGTCCGCATCGGGCGGCCGGCGGGCCCGCGCCGGATGCCCGGTCCGGGACACCGTCCGGTGCCCCGGAACGTCCGACTGGCAGCACGTCCTCCGGGGCGGGATGGGGGCGGGCACCCGGCCGGGCCTGCGGGCGGGCGCCTGGCGAACGGGAACCGGGCGGGCGGGACCGGTCGGCGGCGCCGGGTGCCCGCGCCTCCTCGGCCGGTGCGCGACCCTAGCCGTCCTGCGGTGTGCCGGTCGGGTCGTCCGGTGCCCCGCGCAGCAGTTCCCCCAGCAGTCGGATGGCGCCCCGTTTGTGGAGCGGGTCGTTGCCGTTGCCGCACTTGGGGGACTGGATGCAGGAGGGGCAGCCGGCGTCGCACTCGCAGGCGGCGATGGCGCTGCGGGTGGCGGCGAGCCAGTCGGCGGCGGTGTGGAAGGCGCGTTCGGAGAAGCCCGCGCCGCCGGGGTGGCCGTCGTAGACGAAGACCGTGGGCAGCAGGGTGTCCGGGTGCAGGGGCACGGACACGCCGCCGATGTCCCAGCGGTCGCAGGTGGCGAAGAGCGGCAACATGCCGATGGAGGCATGCTCGGCGGCGTGCAGGGCACCGCCCAACTGCTCGGGGTTGACCCGGGCGGCGTCGAGCTGGTCCTCGGTGACCGTCCACCACACCGCGCGGGTGCGCAGCGTACGGGGCGGCAGGTCGAGCTTGGTCTCGCCCAGGACCTCACCGGTGATCAGTTTGCGCCGCAGGAAGGAGACGACCTGGTTGGTGACCTCCACGGAACCGAAGCACAGCCGGGCGTCCCCCCAGGGCACTTCGGTGTCGGTCTCCAGGATCGAGATCGCCGTGGTGTCGCGGGCCGTCGTGGAGTAGGGCGGATTGGCCGCCTCCACGAGCGCGACGTCGTCCGCCAGGTTCAGGTGCCGGACGAGATAGCTGCGGCCCTGGTGGAGGTGGACCGCCCCGTCGTGGACGGTGGTGTGCGCCGCCGCGGCGTCGACGGTGCCCAGCAGCCGCCCGGTACCGACCTCGACGACCTGGACGGGCGAGCCGCCCTGACCGCGGATGTCGGTGAGGTCGGCGGCCCGCTCGCGGCGCGTCCAGTACCAGGCGGCGGTCCGCCGACGCAGCAGGTTCGCGGCCTCCAGCTGGGGCAGCAGTCCGGCGGTCTCCGGTCCGAAGAGCGGGAAGTCGGCCTCGGTGAGCGGAAGTTCGGAGGCCGCCGCGCAGAGGTGCGGCGCGAGCACGTACGGGTTGTCCGGGTCGAGCACCGTCGACTCGACGGGCTGGTCGAACAGTGCCTCGGGGTGGTGCACCAGATAGGTGTCCAGCGGGTCGTCGCGGGCCACTAGGACGGCCAGCGCGCCCTGTCCGGCGCGGCCCGCCCGGCCGGCCTGCTGCCACAGGGAGGCACGGGTGCCGGGATAGCCCGCTATGACCACGGCGTCGAGGCCGGAGACGTCCACGCCCAGTTCCAGGGCGGTGGTGGCGGCCAGCCCGAGGAGCTGCCCGCCGTGCAGGGCGCGTTCGAGGGCCCGGCGCTCCTCCGGCAGGTAACCGCCCCGGTACGCGGCGATCCGCCCGGGCAGCGAGCGGTCCACCTCCGCCAACCGCTCCTGCGCGATCAGGGCGATCAGTTCGGCACCGCGCCGGGACCGGACGAAGGCGACCGTCCGCACGCCCTGGACGGCGAGGTCGGTGAGCAGGTCGGCGGTCTCCGCGGTCGCGGTGCGGCGGACCGGCGCGCCCTGTTCGCCGTGGAGTTCGGTCAGCGGCGGCTCCCAGAGGGCGAAGACCACCTCGCCGCGCGGCGAGGCGTCCTCGGTGATCTCGGCCACCGGCAGCCCGGTGAGCCGGGACGCCGCCTGGGCCGGCTCCGCGGCGGTGGCGGAGGCCAGCAGGAAGACCGGCTCCGCTCCGTAGCGGGCGCAGACCCGGCGCAGTCGGCGGATGACCTGGGCGACGTGGGAGCCGAAGACGCCGCGGTAGGCGTGGCATTCGTCGATGACGACGTAGCGCAGCGCGCGCAGGAAGGAGGACCAGCGGGCGTGGGCCGGGAGGATGCCGCGGTGCAGCATGTCCGGGTTGGTCAGCACGTAGTTGGCGTACTGGCGCACCCACTCGCGTTCCTCGACCGGGGTGTCACCGTCGTAGACGGCGGGCCGGACGGCCGTGCCGAGTGGGGCGGCCAGTTCGCGCACGGCCCGCCGCTGGTCGGCCGCCAGGGCCTTGGTGGGTGCCAGGTACAGGGCCGTGGCCCCCCGGCCGTTGGGCGCCTCGGAGCCGTCCAGGAGCGTGGAGAGCACCGGCGCCAGGTAGGCCAGCGACTTCCCGGAGGCGGTGCCGGTGGCGACCACGACCGATTCCCCGCGCAGTGCGTGTTCGGATGTGCGTGCCTGGTGGGCCCAGGGGCGATCGATTCCGGCCGAACGGATGGCACCGATCACTTCCGGCCGGATCCGTGCCGGCCAGTCGGCATGGGTGCCGATGCGCGGGGGCAAGTGCTCCGTATGAGTGATGCGCGCAGCGCGGGTCGCGCCCCGGGCCAGACGGTCGAGAATCATGCCTGGGGAAGTGCGCGCGCCCGGATCCGGCGGGAGTCGATTGGAGGCCATCGGCACCGAGTGTGTCACCGGTGTGACGGACAATGCTGACAAGGCGTCGTGCACGCCTGCTGGTAAGTGATTGAATGCCATGGCGGCTGCCGATCCGCCCCTACCTCGGTGGGGAGGCCCCAGGGGGGCGACCGCTCGATAGCAAGGTGCTGGAGGATCCGTGGACCTGTCCCTGTCGACCCGGACCGTTGGCGACCGTACGGTCGTCGAGGTCGGTGGCGAGATTGATGTATACACCGCGCCCAAGCTGCGTGAGCAGCTGGTCGAGCTTGTGAACGACGGAAGCTACCACCTCGTGGTGGACATGGAACGTGTCGACTTCCTGGACTCCACAGGGCTCGGCGTCCTGGTTGGCGGGCTCAAGCGGGTGCGTGCCCACGAGGGTTCGCTGCGCCTGGTCTGCAACCAGGAGCGCATTCTCAAGATCTTCCGTATCACCGGTCTGACCAAGGTGTTTCCGATCCACACCTCGGTCGACGAAGCCGTCGCAGCAACTGACTGACGGTTGGCCGGTCCCCCGCGCCGTGGGCGCGGGGGTGGAAGGAGTGGGGGGTACCGGACGCTTTCGTCCGGCCCCCCCGCGTTGCACGCCCGCATCACGAGGGGGATGGCATGGCCACCGTCGAACTGCGCTTCAGCGCCCTTCCCGAGCACGTCCGGACCGCGCGTCTGGTCGCGGCTGCCGTGGCACGGCGCGCGGGGGTGGACGAGGCCGTGCTGGACGAGGTGCGGCTCGCCGTCGGTGAGGCGTGCAGCCGGGCCGTGGGGCTGCACGAGAGCCACGGCATCACGGCGCCGGTGCGCGTGGTGCTGGTCGAGGACGAGAAGACGTTCTCGATCGAGGTGGGCGACGAGGTTCCCGGCTCCGGCGGGGCCGGCGCGGGCGGCGAGGCCGAGGGCGTCGGGGAGAACGACGCCGAGGGCGAGGACGAGATGGGCCTCGCGGTCATCAGCGGGCTGGTCGACGACGTCGAGGTGTCCGCCGGTGAGAACGGCGGGCGGATCAGGATGAGCTGGCCCGCGCACCCGGCACCCGTCCTGCCGTAGGGCGGTACGCGTACGCCGGCCGGGCGGAGGGCGCAGTGGTCGGTCCTCGTCCGTAGTGGGTGGCGAGCCCGTCGTCGTGCGGGTGTTTTCGGTTTTCGGGAGTCTCCCAGGGCGCCGTTCGTGTTTTTGAGCTGTGGCGTTCCTGCCTCAGCTGTTGTGTTCCCGCTTGGCCGCGGCGTTGAGCGTTCGCGTGCTCAGGGGTGTGTCCTGCTTCCGTGATGCCGGGTCCCCGTTTCCGGTGCGGTGTCCGAGTGCCGCCCGCGCGGGGTGGCCGGGTGCGCGGCGCGTCCGCGTGCGGTGAGCGCCGGGTGCCGGGCTTCGTGCGGCGGCGCGGGCCCCGTGGTGCTGATGACCGTGCGGGGCGGCGGTGCCCAGGTTCTCCGGTGGTTATGTGTCCCGGAGGCGAGCGGGCTCGTCCCGGGCGGTCGGCGGCGGGGTGGGTGACGTGATCCGGTCGGGATCTGACGGGCTGTCACTGCGGCCTGGAAGGTGCGGAAGGGGCCGGTGGGGCCTGCGTGGTGATTCCCGAGGGGCGGTCCGCGGCTCAATTCCCTCCGATTTCACGGTGGTCACGGTCGGAGCGAGCCGGTGTGCGGGGTCGTTGAGCAGCGGGATCAGTAGGAAATGGAGATCATCGGTCAGGAGTCAGCGAATTCCTGGGCTTCCTCCGTCCGGGCGAATTCGTTGAACCCTCTGCCTTTCGATCTTCGCGGGGATCAGGCGAATTCCCTTTGCGGCGCCCTGTTTTGATCAACCATGGCTCCCTACAATCCGTCAGCATCTTGCTCAGGACGCCTGAGCGTGCTTCCGCGCGCCCATGTGCCATAACGTCAAGGAGGACGAATGGCGGGGCCTTATACCCCTCAGTTGATGGACACCCCCACTTTTCTGGCCGCACCCTCACTCACCGCGGGCAACCGCGGCATCGTGCTGGTGATCGCCGTCGTCGCCCTCGCCGCCCTGGCGGTCGCGGCGGTGCTGGTGCGCCAGGTGCTCGCGGCCGGTGAGGGTACCGACAGTATGAAGAAGATCGCGGCGGCGGTGCAGGAGGGCGCAAACGCCTACCTGGCGCGGCAGTTGCGGACCCTCGGCGTATTCGCCGTCGTCGTGTTCTTCCTGCTCATGTTGCTGCCCGCGGAGAATTGGAGCCAGCGGGCCGGGCGCAGCGTCTTCTTCTTGATCGGTGCGGCATTCTCGGCGGCCACCGGCTATATCGGCATGTGGCTCGCGGTGCGCAGCAATGTGCGTGTGGCGGCTGCGGCTCGGGAAGCCACTCCGGACGAAGGCGCGACAGAGCAAAAGGATCTTACGGCGGTCGCGCACAAGGCGATGAAGATCGCTTTCCGCACCGGTGGCGTCGTCGGCATGTTCACCGTCGGCCTCGGGCTGCTCGGTGCGTCCTGCGTGGTGCTCGTGTACGCGGTGGACGCCCCCAAGGTGCTGGAGGGCTTCGGCCTCGGCGCCGCGCTGATCGCGATGTTCATGCGGGTCGGCGGCGGCATCTTCACCAAGGCCGCGGACGTCGGCGCCGACCTCGTCGGCAAGGTCGAGAAGGGCATCCCGGAGGACGACCCGCGCAACGCCGCCACCATCGCGGACAACGTCGGCGACAACGTCGGCGACTGCGCCGGCATGGCGGCCGACCTCTTCGAGTCGTACGCGGTGACGCTGGTCGCCGCGCTCATCCTGGGCACCGCGGCGTTCGGCGACGCCGGGCTCGCCTTCCCGCTGCTGGTGCCGGCGATCGGCGTGCTCACCGCGATGGTCGGGATCTTCGTGGTGGCGCCCCGGCGGCGGGACCGCAGCGGGATGACCGCCATCAACCGCGGCTTCTTCGTCTCCGCGGGCATCTCGCTGGTCCTGGTGGCCGCCGCGGTCTTCAGCTACCTGCCGTCGCGCTACCAGGACCTGAGCGGCGTGAACGACCCGGAGATCCTGGGGCGCAGCGGCGATCCGCGGATGCTCGCCCTGGTCGCGGTCGCCATCGGTATCGTGCTGGCCGCCCTGATCCAGCAGCTGACGGGCTACTTCACCGAGACCAACCGGCGGCCCGTCCGGGACATCGGCAAGACCTCGCTGACCGGCCCGGCCACCGTCGTCCTCTCGGGCATCTCGATCGGCCTGGAGTCGGCCGTCTACTCGGCGGTGCTGATCGGCCTGGCGGTCTACGGGGCGTTCCTGCTGGGCGGTGCCTCGATCACGTTGGCGCTGTTCGCGGTGGCACTGGCCGGGACCGGCCTGCTGACCACCGTCGGGGTGATCGTCGCGATGGACACCTTCGGTCCGGTCTCCGACAACGCGCAGGGCATCGCCGAGATGTCCGGTGACGTCACCGGGGACGGCGCGCAGGTGCTGACCGACCTGGACGCGGTGGGCAACACCACCAAGGCCATCACCAAGGGCATCGCCATCGCGACCGCGGTGCTCGCGGCCTCCGCGCTGTTCGGCTCGTACCGGGACGCGATCGCCAACGCCGTGCGGGACGTCGGCCACGCGGCCGGTGGGCTGGGCCTGAGCCTGGACATCTCGCAGCCCAACAACCTGGTGGGGCTGATCCTGGGGTCCTCGGTCGTCTTCCTGTTCTCCGGGCTGGCGATCAGCGCGGTGTCACGGTCGGCCGGAGCGGTGGTGTTCGAGGTGCGCCGGCAATTCCGCGAGCGGCCGGGGATCATGGACTACACCGAGAAGCCCGAATACGGGCGGGTGGTCGACATCTGCACCAAGGACGCGCTGCGCGAACTGGCCACGCCGGGGCTGCTGGCGGTGCTCACGCCCATCGCGGTCGGCTTCTCGCTCGGCGTCGGGGCGCTCGGTTCGTTCCTGGCCGGCGCGATCGGCACCGGCACGCTGATGGCCGTCTTCCTCGCCAACTCCGGTGGCGCGTGGGACAACGCCAAGAAGCTGGTCGAGGACGGCCACCACGGCGGCAAGGGCAGCGAGGCGCACGCCGCGACGGTCATCGGCGACACCGTCGGCGACCCGTTCAAGGACACTGCGGGCCCCGCGATCAACCCGCTGCTGAAGGTGATGAACCTCGTCGCGCTGCTGATCGCACCGGCCGTGGTGAAGTTCTCGTACGGCCAGGACAAGAGCCTCGGGGTGCGCGTCGCGGCCTCGGTGCTGGCGATCGGCGTCATCGTCGGCGCGGTCTACGTCGCCAAGCGGCGCGGAATCGCCGTGGGTGACGAAGACAACAACTCGGAGGATCCCGAAAACGTCGCCAAGTCGACCGAGACGGCCGTGGCGTCCTGACGGGAAGGGCCGCCCGACCGGCCCGCAGACCGCTCAACGGGCGGGTGTACGGCGCTTCTTGCACGCGCCGGACACCCGCCCGCGGCGTGCTCGGACGGCGCCGCGGTCCTTGGTGCAAATGGCTGCAATGCGGGCCGGGGCCGATGCCCGACCCATGGACCAGGCCGTTTGGACGTGTATGTTCCGGGGCCGAGAGCCATGGAAGGGACCAATCCGGTGAACAAGAAGCTCGTGGCTGCCCTGTCCGGCGGTGCTGCAGTCCTGCTCGCGCTGACCGGTTGCAGCAGCGACAACACTGACAAGCTCGACAACTGGGCGAAGTCGTTCTGCGACCCCGCGCAGGCTCCGTTCAAGCAGATCCAGGACGCCAACGCGGCCATGCAGACGGCCGACAGCGGCAACACGGACTCCAAGAAGGTCCAGCAGACCGATTCGGCGGCCTTCCAGAAGATCTCCGACGCGTACGCGCAGCTGGCCAAGTCCCTGGACAAGGCCGGGGCACCGCCGAGCGAGGGCGGGGACCAGGCGCAGAAGAACGCGGTCAAGGAACTCAACTCCCTCTCCGCGGGGTACCAGGACCTCAAGAAGCAGGTGGACGCCCTGGACACCGGCGACAAGTTGAAGTTCGCGGACGGGCTGCGCAAGCTCTCCGACGGGATCAACAAGCTCAACGCCAAGAGCGAGCAGGCCTTCAAGAAGCTGGAAGCCGGCGACGTGGGCAAGGCGATGGGCCGTCAGAAGGGCTGCCAGAACCAGGGCGGGTCCGGCGGGCCGTCCGCGGCGCCGTCCAAGAGCGCGTAGCGCGGGAGCCGGACCGCGGGGGCTCCCCCGGCCCGGTCACGGTCGCGGGCGACGGCCCGGCGACGCGCCCGAGACGGGCGTGGCGCCGGGCCGTCGCCGATTGTCGGTGGCAGGACCGACAATGGAGGGGTGACAACGCACCTCCCCACCGCAGATGCCCAGGACCCCGAGAGCAGCGCCCGCACCAGCCGGCTGCGCGAGGCGCTGCTGGCCGCCGCCTTCACCGCCGACGGGCTGCTGGAGCTGCTCGGCGCGCCCGCGTACGCCGCGCTGGCCCGCAGCGAGACCGTTCCCGCATTGCGCGCCACCCGGGGTGACGGGCCGTTGGAGACCCTGGTGCGGCTGTTCCTGCTGCAACGGTCGGTGCCCCGGGCGCAGGCGGCCGCGGTGCTGCCGGTGGCGGACTGCCTCGCCGACGGGTGGCTGGTGCCGGACGGCGACGCGGTGCGCGCCACGGTGGACGTGCGGCCGTACGGCGGCCCCGACGGGCAGGACTGGTGGGTCGTCTCCGACCTCGGCTGCGCGGTCGGCGGGGCGGGCGGCATCCGGGGCGCGGCGGGGGCGGACCGTGCCGAGCTGGTGCTCGGCGTCGGCGGGGCCTCCACGACGCTCGCCGGGATCACCGTGCGCCGCCCGGTCGCCACGGCACTCGACCTCGGCACGGGCTCCGGCATCCAGGCGCTGCACGCGGCGCAGCACGCCACCCGGGTCACCGCCACCGACCTCAACCCCCGCGCGCTGCGGATCACCGCACTGACGCTGGCGCTCTCCGGGGCCCGGCCGGCGGACCTGCGCGAGGGCTCGCTCTTCGCGCCGGCGGGCGAGGAGACCTACGACCTGATCGTCTCCAACCCGCCGTTCGTGATCTCGCCGGGCGCCCGGCTCACCTACCGGGACGGCGGGATGGGCGGCGACGACCTGTGCCGCACCCTGGTCCAGCAGGCCGCCGCGCACCTCAACGACGGCGGGTTCTGCCAGCTGCTGGCCAACTGGCAGCACGTCGAGGGCGAGGAGTGGCAGGACCGGCTGCGCTCGTGGGTGCCGCGCGGCTGCGACGCCTGGATCGTCCAGCGCGAGGTGCAGGACGTCGCCCAGTACGCCGAGCTGTGGCTGCGCGACGGCGGCGACCACCGCGTTGGCGAGGAGGAGTACGCGGCGCGGTACGACGCCTGGCTCGACGAGTTCGAGGCGCACAAGACCAAGGCCGTCGGCTTCGGCTGGATCACGCTGCGCAAGTCCGGTGCCGCGGACCCGTCCGTCACGGTCGAGGAGTGGCCGCACCCGGTCGAACAGCCCCTGGGCGAGGCGGTGCTGCGCCATTTCGACCGGCAGGACTACCTGCGGGCCACCGACGACGCGGCGCTGCTGGCGGGGCACTTCCGGTTGGCCGACGAGGTGGTGCAGGAGCAGGTCGGGCTGCCCGGTGCGGAGGACCCGGAGCACGTGGTGCTGCGGCAGAACCGCGGCATGCGCCGGGCCACGAAGGTGGACACCGTCGGCGCCGGCTTCGCGGGCGTCTGCGACGGGTCGCTGCCCGCCGGGCGGATCCTGGACGCCATCGCGCAGCTCGTCGGCGAGGACCCGGTGCTGCTCCGGGACCGTACACCGGCCGCGATCCGGATGCTGGTCGAGCAGGGCTTCCTGGAACCGGTCGGCTGAGGCGTCCGGCGGGCGGCGGCGGGCGTCGTTCACGCGGCGTTCGTCCCGCTGCCGTACGGGGCTGTCAGGCTGCCGGCATGGACAGTGGGCCGGAGGCATTCGCGGGCGCGTCGTTCGCGCTGTTCGGTGGCGGGTTGCTGCTGTGGGCGGCGCTCTGCGTACGGACCGGGCAGCCGGTGGCGGTGGGGTACGGCCGGGTGGCCGGGACGGTGACGGCGCTGCTGGCCGGGGCGGGGTTCCTGGCGGTGGGGTGCCGGCTGCTGGGTGCGTGGTGAGGGGACAACGGCCCTGACGGGCAGGGACGTTCAGTTCCGGCCAGGTTCGGAGAATTCGGCGGTTTCGGTCGCGGAAGGGGAACCTCCGGTCGCAGCGGCCCGTATTCCTCAAAGAAGGTCAACCACCAGCTCATTGGCCCATCAGTGAGGAATCCGACATGAACCGTGCACTTCGCTACGCCGGTGTCGCCGCGGCCACCGTCGCCCTGCTCGCCGGCGGCTCGGCCGTCGCCTTCGCCGCGCAGGACGTCGTCCACACGCCCGCCCCGGTCGTGGCCACCGCGCCCGCGACCGCGACGCTGACCGCCAAGACCAGCGCCACCACGGTCAAGGCCTGGCAGGAATTCCGGATCACCGGCGCCGCCAAGGGCATCAAGGCGGGCACCAAGGTGACGGTGCAGCAGAAGCAGGGCAAGAAGTGGGTGTCGCTGCCGGCCCAGGCGCCGGTCAATGCCAACGGCAGCTACGCGATACGCGTCAAGCTCGGCATCAAGGGCGTCAACGAGCTGCGGATCGCGTCGGGGAGCACCCTCTCCCCGGTCGTGCAGGTCACCGTCCGCTGACGTCCGGCCCGTCGGCCGTCAGCCGATGAGGTTGCGGGCGACCATCCACACCGCGGCGGTGCCGAGCACCACGGCATTGCCGCGGGCGGTCAGCTTCAGGGGGAGGTGCCGCCCGCGCACCCCGGCGACCAGCCAGCGCACCAGGACGTAGGCGAGGGCGGGCACGCCGAGGACGAGCAGGGCGGCGTTGTCGTGGAAGGCCGTGGCGACGTCGCCGTGCATCAGGTCGTACGCCATCCGCGTCCCGCCGCAGAACGGGCAGAGCAGCCCCGTCAGCAGGCGGAACGGGCAGGGGAGCAGCAGCTGGCCGGGCTGGTGCGGGTCGGTGTGCCAGAGGTAGCCGGCGCCCAGCGCGGCGACGCCGAGCGCGAGCGACGCCCGGCGCAGGGTGCGCCGGCGGACGGCCGCGGGGTCGGCGGCGGCCCCGGCGTGCGGCTCCACGAACCCGCCGGACGGCACGGGTCCCCCCGGCGGCACGGGGCCGCCGGGGGACGTCGGGTCGGCGGGCCCGGGCCCCAGGGGCTCGTCGGGGTTCACACGCTCAGCGACCTGGCGTACTGGACCTGGTTGAGGACGAACATGACCTGCTCGCGGGACTGCACGGGGATCATCGTGGCGTGGTGCCGGCCCTGGCTGTTCACCGTGACCTGGACGAAGCCGGTCGTGGTGCGCTCCTTCATCAGGAGGAAGAGCAGCCCCAGCAGGCAGAAGAAGAAAAAGACGATGGCGAGGACGACCGCGTGCGTGGGGATCTTCTCCTCCGTGCGCGACATGTCGGTGGCCGTCCAGACCGCGCCCCGCAGCGGCATCGAACCGGCCGGGGTCATGATCGTGTCGCCGCTGACCGCGATGTCGCCGAGCGACAGCGCCATGCCGCCGACCGGCGGTTGCTGACCCGGGAAGCCACCGGGCGGAGGCGGCGGCGGGGTGCCGGGCGGGAAACCGGGCGCGGGCGGCGGGCCGGCCTGCGGATAGCCGTAACCGGACGCGCCGGAGCCGCCGGCCTGCGGATAGCCGTAGCCCGCCCCGGCGGGCGACCCGCCCTCGGGAGCGGCGTAGGGGTTCTGGCCGGGCTGGCCCGGCGGCTGTTCCGGAGGTGGTCCGGGGTACTGGTGCGCCATGGGTGTGGTTCCCCCCGAGGGATCGTGATGACGGCGGCAGCCGGCCGCCCGCGGGCCGTGCCGCTTCCATCCTGCCAGCCCGCTCACCCGCCGTATCACGGTGATGACGCCAACGGGAGCGACTTCGCGGGCGCCGTCCGGCCCCGTGGCCGACGACGGCCGAACGGCGGGACGCACCGGGTGGTCACGCAGCGGAATCAGGGCCAGGCAGGAGCGGGTGACCGGCCGTCCGCGGGGGCCGCGGGGCCCACCGCGGGCCGTGATCCACGGGCCGCTGCCGGAGGGCCGTGGGGGAGGGGTCGGAGCGGTCGGGGCGGCACGAAGGCATGTAGTCGGGTTACCGTTCGAGTGGCGTTGCGGGGTTTTTCCGTTTGACACGGGGGCGGGAGGTACCGTCACACTCCGCAGCGTCAAGCGTCACCGCAGTGCGCCCCGGGCGTCCGGCCCGGGAGGATCCCCAGCGTCGACCGGAGAGAAGAGCGAAGTTGTCCCCGACCAGCGAGACCGCAGAGGGCGGCGGCCGCCGACTCGTCATCGTGGAGTCGCCTGCCAAGGCGAAGACGATCAAGGGCTACCTCGGCCCCGGCTACGTGGTCGAGGCCAGCGTCGGGCACATCCGCGACCTCCCCAACGGCGCGGCCGAGGTCCCGGCGAAGTACAAGGGCGAGCCCTGGGCCCGCCTCGGCGTGAACGTCGACGCCGACTTCCAGCCGATCTACGTCGTGAACAGCGACAAGAAGGACCAGGTCAAGAAGCTCAAGGCGCTGCTGGCCGAGTCCGACGAACTCTTCCTCGCCACCGATGAGGACCGCGAGGGCGAGGCCATCGCGTGGCACCTCCAGGAGATCCTCAAGCCGAAGGTCCCGGTCCACCGGATGGTCTTCCACGAGATCACCAAGGACGCCATCCGCGAGGCCGTCGCCAACCCCCGCGACCTCAACCAGAAGCTGGTCGACGCCCAGGAGACCCGCCGGATCCTCGACCGCCTCTACGGCTACGAGGTCTCCCCGGTGCTGTGGAAGAAGGTCATGCCGCGGCTGTCCGCCGGCCGGGTGCAGTCGGTGGCGACCCGGCTCGTCGTCGAGCGGGAGCGCGAGCGCATCGCCTTCCGCTCCGCCGAGTACTGGGACCTGACCGGCACCTTCTCCACCGGGCGGGCCGGCGACGCCAGCGACCCCTCGACGCTGACCGCCCGCCTGAACAGCGTCGACGGCCGCCGCGTCGCGCAGGGCCGCGACTTCGGCCCCAACGGGCAGCTCAAGAACAACGACGTGCTCCACCTGGACGAGGCGAACGCGCGGTCGCTGGCCGCCGCCCTGGCGGACACCGCGTTCGCGGTCCGCTCGGTCGAGTCCAAGCCCTACCGCCGCTCGCCGTACGCGCCGTTCCGCACCACCACCCTCCAGCAGGAGGCCAGCCGCAAGCTCGGCTTCGGCGCCAAGGCCACCATGCAGGTCGCGCAGAAGCTGTACGAGAACGGCTTCATCACCTACATGCGTACGGACTCCACCACGCTCTCGGACACCGCCGTCGCCGCGGCCCGGGCGCAGGTGACGCAGCTGTACGGCGCCGCGTACCTGCCGGACAAGCCGCGCACGTACGCCGGCAAGGTCAAGAACGCGCAGGAGGCGCACGAGGCGATCCGCCCCTCCGGCGACCGCTTCCGCACGCCCGCCGAGACCGGGCTGACCGGCGACCAGTTCCGGCTGTACGAGCTCATCTGGAAGCGGACCGTCGCCTCCCAGATGAAGGACGCGACCGGCAACTCCGTCACCGTCAAGATCGCCGGACAGGCCGCGGACGGCCGGAACGCCGAGTTCAGCGCGTCCGGCAAGACCATCACCTTCCACGGCTTCCTCAAGGCGTACGTGGAGGGTGCCGACGACCCGAACGCCGAACTGGACGACCGCGAGCGGCGGCTGCCGCAGGTCGCCGAGGGCGACGCGCTGGCCGCCCAGCAGATCACCGCCGACGGCCACGCCACCAAGCCGCCCGCCCGCTACACCGAGGCCACCCTGGTCAAGGAGCTGGAGGAGCGGGAGATCGGCCGCCCGTCGACGTACGCGTCGATCATCGGCACGATCCTGGACCGCGGCTACGTCTTCAAGAAGGGCACCGCGCTCGTCCCGTCGTTCCTCTCCTTCGCCGTGGTCAACCTCCTGGAGAAGCACTTCGGCCGGCTGGTCGACTACGACTTCACCGCCAAGATGGAGGACGACCTCGACCGCATCGCCCGCGGTGAGGCGCAGGCCGTGCCGTGGCTGCGGCGCTTCTACTTCGGCGAGGCCACCGGTGCCGGCGAGAGCGGCGCCGCGGACGCCGGGAACGGCGACGGCGACCACCTCGGCGGCCTGAAGGAACTGGTCACCGACCTCGGCGCGATCGACGCCCGGGAGATCTCGTCGTTCCCGGTGGGCAGCGGCATCACCCTGCGGGTCGGCCGCTACGGCCCCTACGTCGAGCGCGGCGAGAAGGACGAGGAGAGCCACCAGCGGGCCGACGTCCCCGAAGACCTGGCGCCCGACGAGCTGACCGTGGGCTACGCCGAGGAGCTGCTGGCCAAGCCGAGCGGCGACTACGAGCTGGGCATGGACCCGCAGTCCGGGCACCAGATCGTGGCGAAGGACGGCCGCTACGGCCCGTACGTCACCGAGGTGCTGCCCGAGGGCACCCCGAAGACCGGCAAGAACGCGGTCAAGCCGCGCACCGCCTCGCTCTTCAAGTCGATGTCCCTGGACACCGTGACGCTTGAGGACGCGCTGAAGCTGATGTCGCTGCCGCGCGTCGTCGGCGCCGACGCCGAGGGCGTGGAGATCACCGCGCAGAACGGCCGCTACGGGCCGTACCTCAAGAAGGGCACCGACTCGCGCTCCCTGGAGCGGGAGGAGCAGCTCTTCACGATCACCCTCGACGAGGCGCTGGTGATCTACGCACAGCCCAAGCAGCGCGGCCGGGCCGCCGCCAAGCCGCCGCTGAAGGAGCTGGGCACCGACCCGGTCAGCGGCAAGCCGGTGGTGGTCAAGGACGGCCGGTTCGGCGCGTACGTCACCGACGGCGAGACCAACGCGACGCTGCGGCGGGACGACGACGTCGAGACGATCACGCCCGAGCGCGGCTATGAGCTGCTGGCGGAGAAGCGGGCCAAGGGGCCGGCGAAGAAGACCACCGCGAAGAAGGCGCCGGCCAAGAAGGCGGCCGCCAAGAAGACCGCGGCGAAGAAGACCACCGCGAAGAAGACGGCGGCCAAGAAGACGACCGCCAAGAAGACCACGGCGAAGAAGACCGCGGCCACGGCGGCGGCCAAGAAGACCGCCGCGTCGGCCGAGGAGTAGCAGCACGGCCCGCGCCGGCCCGATCCGGCGCGGGAGGAGGGCGGGCCGGCGGACACCTTTCCGCCGGCCCGCCCTTTCGCGCCCCGGTGCATCCGCCCGTTTGTTCGGGTGGGCGCCCGGTGGAGTGTCCCGTCCCGATAGGCTGGCGGGATGACGCGTGCCGAGCAGCCAACGGTCGTGACCCCCACCGCAGACGCCCTCGCAGCCGACTCCCGCGAGCGCGCCGTGCGCGCCCTGCTCCGCTTCCCCCCACTGAAGCGGTTGTGGAGCGCCCAGTTCGTCGGGGGTGTCGGCGATGCCCTGTCCTTGCTGGTCCTGGTACTCCTCGCCCTCCAAGCGGCGTTGTACGTACCGCTGGGGGGCCAGGCCGTGTTCGGCGGTGGCTATCGGGGCGCCGCCCTCGCGGTCACCGCGGTCTTCGGCGTGCGGATGCTGGCGACCCTCCTCTTCGGGGCGGTCCTCTTGGGGCCGCTGTCCGCACTGACGGCGCCGGACGGGCCGCTGGACCGCCGCTGGACGATGATCGCCGCGGACGGGCTGCGGCTCGCGCTGCTGGTCATCGCCCCCTTGTGGATCGACTGGACGCCCGGCAACGCCCTGGCCTGGCTGCTGGTGACGGTCTTCGTCACCGGCGTCGCCGAGCGCTTCTGGACCGTCGCCCGGGAGAGCACCGCGCCCGCCCTGCTGCCGGCCCCGCCCCCGGAGGGCGCCGCGATCCGGCCGCTGCCCGACAACATGGACGCGCTGCGCCGGCTCTTCCTGCGCACCGGTTTCGTCGCGCTGCCGATCGCGGCCGCCGCACTGGTGCTCTGCGCGCTCGTCGGGAAGCTGCTGGGCACCGGGGTGGAGTGGTTCCACCTCCACCAGGCGGCGCTCGGCTCGTACGTCGCGGCCGGCCTGTTCGCCGCGTCCATCTCGATCCTCTACTTCATCGAGCTGCCCGGTGGGCAGACGCCGCGGCCGCGCTCCCCACTGGAGGGCCTGCGCCGCCCGAAGACCACCTCGGCCTCGGCCACGGCCAAGAACGGCACCGCCCCCGAGAAGGGCCGCACCGGCGCCATCCCGCTGCTGGTGCTGGCCTGCGCCGCAGTGGCCGCCGCGCTCGCCGCGGCCGCCTCGCTCAGCGTCCTGCACGCCGTGGACCTGGGCGCCGGGCCGGCCACCTACGGCCTGCTGGTGCTCGCCCTGACCGGCGGCACCGCCCTCGGCGTCCGCGGCGCCCAGAAGGTGCTGCCCGGCTTCTCCCGGCGCCGGCTGCTCGCCCTGGCGGTCGCCGCCACCGGCCTGCTGCTGCTCGCCATGGGGCTGGTGCCGGACACCACCACGGTGCTGCTGCTCGCGCTGCTGGCCGGGCTCAGCGCCGGCGTCGCCGCCAACACCGGCCACGTCCTGCTGGACCAGGAGACCGAGGAGTCCCGCACCGCCCGGACCACCGAGCACCTCCAGGCCGTGGTGCGGCTGGCCATCGGGCTGGCCGCCATCGTCGCGCCCCTGCTGGCCGGGCTGATCGGCCCGCACCAGGTGGGCAGCGGCGCCTTCGTCCTGGCGCACGGCGGGGCCGCGTACACCCTGATGCTGGTCGGCGCGCTGCTGCTGCCGGTCGCCGCCTGGGTGCTGGGCAAGACCGACGACCGGCAGGGCGTCCCGCTCCGGCACGACCTGCGGGAGGCGGTCAGCGGCGGCGACCCGGCGCAGGCCACCGCGGCCACCGGTTTCTTCCTCGCCCTGGAGGGCGGCGACGGGGCCGGCAAGTCCACCCAGGTCGAGGCGCTGGCGGAGTGGATCCGCAGCAAGGGCCACGAGGTCGTGGTGACCCGCGAGCCGGGCGCCACCGCCATCGGCAAGCGGCTGCGGTCGATCATCCTGGACGTGTCCACCTCGGGGCTCTCCGACCGGGCCGAGGCGCTGATGTTCGCGGCGGACCGTGCCGATCACGTCGACAGCGTCGTGCGGCCCGCGCTGGAGCGCGGCGCCGTGGTCATCACCGACCGCTACATCGACTCGTCGGTGGCCTACCAGGGCGCCGGCCGCAACCTCGCGCCCACCGAGATCGCCCGGATCAACCGCTGGGCGACCGGCGGCCTGGTCCCGCACCTGACCGTCCTGTTGGACATCGCCCCGGACGCGGCCCGCGAGCGCTTCACCGAGGCCCCGGACCGCATGGAGTCCGAGCCCGCCGAGTTCCACGAGCGGGTCCGGACCGGCTTCCTCACCCTGGCCGCCGCCGACCCCGCCCGCTATCTGGTCGTCGACGCCGGCCAGGAGCCGGAGGCCGTCACCACCGTCCTCAGGCACCGGCTCGACCAGGTGCTCCCGCTGTCCGAGGCCGAGGTCAAGGCCCGCGAAGAGGCCCGCAAGGCGGCCGAGGAGGAGGCCCGCCGCAAGGCCGAGGAAGAGGCCGCGCGCAAGGCCGAGGAGGAGCGCCGGGAACGGGAGCGCGAGGAGCAGCTCGCCAAGCTGCGCGCCGAGGAGGAGGAGCGCAAGCGGCAGGAGGCCGAGGAGGCCAAGGCCCAGGAGGCCGCCCGGCAGGCCGAGGAGGCCCGCAAGCGCGCCGAGGAGGCCCGCCAGGCGGCGGAGGAGGAGCGTCGCCGCCGCGAGGCGGAGGAGCAGGCCCGCCTGGCCGAGCAGGAGCGGCTGCGCAAGCAGCACGAGGAGGAGGCGCGGCTGCGCCGGGAGGCCGAGGAGCGCCGCCTGGAGAAGCAGCGCAAGGCCGAGGAGGCGCTGCTGCGCGCCGAGCAGGCCCGGGTCGCGGCCGCCGCCGCGGCTGCCGCGGCGGCGGAGAAGGCCGAGGCGAAGGTTGCCGAGGCGGCGGAGGCGCCGACCGCGGAGACCGACGTGACGCAGCTGCGGAAGCGGATGGCGGAGGAGGACGGCCCCTCGGACGCCGCCTCCGGGAGCGGCTCCGACTCCGCCGCTCCCTCCGCCGCTCCCTCCGCCGCTCCCTCCGGCGCCGAGCGGGACGCCGAGCGGACGGCGGCGCTGCCCCGCCCCGAGCCGCGCGACGCGCACGGTCCGGCGGACGAGACGGCGGTCCTGCCGTCCGTAAGGGACGACGCCCACGACGCCCACCGGACGGGCGGCGCGGACTCCGAGGAGACCGCCGTACTGCCGTCGTTCCGCCAGGACGCCCCGGCGGACCGGGTGCCGCCGTGGATGTTCGCCCGGGAGAACGGCACGGACGCGGAGCACGGTGCGGCCGACGGCGGCGCCGAGCGGACCCGTGAACTCCCGCAGGTCGACCCCGAGACGGGCCGCCCGGCCCAGCCCCCGCGAAGCGGTCGCCCCCGCCCCGAGTGGGCGGAGGAGACGCCGTTGGACGACCTGCCGACCCTCGCCGACGAACTCCTCGGGCCGCACGCGGACGAGGACGCCGACCGGGGCCCGGGCGGGAACGGCCGCCGCCGGGGCCGGCGCGGCTGACGCCACCCGGACCGGGGCACAGCACCGGCACGCACGGCCGTGGCCGCAGCCCTCGCGCTGCGGCCACGGCCGTTCCCGCCCGGGGCGTCGCCCGCGCGGGCGACGCCCCGGGCGGGCGGGATTGTCAGCGGGTTGCACCACAATGGGGAGGGCGCGGGTCGACGCGGCCGCGTCCGGGCGGGCGGGGCACGCCGACCGGTCGGCGCGGCACCTGCGGGCACCCGGCCACGGTCGTACGCCGCGGTCCGGGACCGGCCGCGGGGCCGTGCGGTCGTCGCCGCGCGCCGTGCGGTGACACGAGCAGCACCCGCGGCGAGGGCGCGCCCCAGGGCACCCCTCCCGCACCACAGGCGAGCGGACAGGACGGCAGCAGCGATGGCGGTATGGGACGACGTGGTCGGCCAGGACCGGGTGACGGAGCAGCTCGCCGCGGCCGCACGCGATGCGGACGCCCTCGTGGCGGCCGAGCGCGCCGGTCAGCGGTCGACGGCCGGCGACGCACCGCAGGAGGCCGGCGCACCGGAGCGCAGCAGCGCCTCCCAGATGACGCACGCCTGGCTGTTCACCGGCCCGCCCGGGGCCGGCCGGGCCAGCGCCGCCCGGGCGTTCGCGGCCGCCCTGCAGTGCGTCAGCCCGGACCGCGCCCTCGGGGGCGCCCCCGGCTGCGGCTTCTGCGACGGCTGCCACACCACGCTGGTCGGCACCCACGCCGACGTCGAGATCGTCCGCACCGACCTGCTCTCCATCGGCGTCAAGGAGACCCGTGAACTGGTCCGCCGGGCCTCGCTCTCGCCGGCCGGCGGCCGCTGGCAGGTGATCGTCCTGGAGGACGCCGACCGCCTCACCGAGGGCGCCGGCAACGTCCTGCTCAAGGCCGTCGAGGAGCCCGCCCCCCGTACGGTCTGGCTGCTGTGCGCCCCCTCCATCGAGGACGTCCTGCCCACCATCCGCTCGCGCTGCCGCCACCTGACGCTGCGCACGCCCCCGGTCGGGGCGGTCGCCGAGATCCTCGTCCGGCGCGACGGCATCGACCCGCAGACGGCCGACCGCGCCGCCCGCGCCACCCAGGGCCACATCGACCGGGCCCGCCGGCTCGCCACCGACGAGCGGGCCCGGTCCCGGCGGGCGGCCGTCCTGAAGCTCCCCCTGCGCATCGACGACATCGGCGGCTGCCTGAAGGCCGCCCAGGAGCTGATCGACGCCGCCGGAGAGGACGCCAAGCAGGTCGCGGAGGAGGTCGACGTCAAGGAGACCGAGGAGCTGCGCGCGGCCCTGGGCGCCGCGGCCGGCACCGGCGGACGGTTGCCCCGGGGCACCGCGGGCGCCATGAAGGAACTCCAGGACCGGCAGAAGCGCCGCTCGACCCGGACCCAGCGCGACAGCCTCGACCTTGCCCTGGTCGACCTCATCGGCTTCTACCGCGACGTGCTCGCCGTCCAGATGGGGGCCGCCGTCCCCCTCGCCAACGACGAGGTCGGCGACAGCCTCCGACGCATCGCCGCCGCCTCCACGGCCGAGGGCACCCTGCGCCGCATAGAAGCGGTGATCGCCTGCCGGGAAGCCCTCGGGCGCAACGTCGCACCCCTGCTCGCCGTCGAGGCCATGACGGTCGCGCTCCGAGCCGGCTGACCAGCGCACCGTCCGCCACCGCCGCCGACCGTCGCGCACACATCGTTCATCTATGGATACGCTCCGTAGGTGGCTGCCGTAGTCGGGACCGAGACACCGGGGCCCCGGGCACCGGGCCCGGCCCCGTAACCGCACCCCACCCGCCCCGGCACCCACCCCACCAAGGAGCCCCGCCAAGAAGCCCCCAAGCAGCCCGGCCAAGGAACCCCCGAGGAGCCGCCGCCACCAGGAACGCCCCGCAGGCCACCACCGGGAACACCCCTACCGGGGATCGACACCAAGGGACCGCCATGCCGTCCAGCCGCCCGTTCCGCTCCACCACCGCCGCCGCGACCGCTGCCGCCGCGGCCCTCGCCCTGCTGATCTCCGGCTGCTCGTCGGGGACGTCGTCCCCGGGTGACGCCGGTTCCCCGGGCCGTTCGACGGAGGCCGGCGCCGACCGCCCGGCGGCCGCCGTCGCCCCGCTCCAGCCGCTGCCCACGGCCATCCCGGCCAACCTCCGGCCGTACTACGACCAGAAGCTGAGCTGGCACGACTGCGGCGTGGCGGGCTTCCAGTGCGCGACGATGAAGGCCCCCCTGGACTACGCCAAGCCCGACCCGGCCACCGACCTGAAGCTGGCGGTGGCCCGCAAGGGGGCCACCGGCCCCGGGCAGCGGCTCGGTTCGCTGCTGGTCAATCCGGGCGGCCCCGGCGGTTCGGCGATCGACTACCTCCAGCAGTACGCGCCGCAGCCGGCCGCGGTCCGGGCGCGGTACGACATGGTCGCCATGGACCCGCGCGGGGTGGCCCGCAGCGACCCGATCGAATGCCTCACCGACCGTCAGATGGACCGCTTCACCCAGACCGACACCACCCCCGACGACCCCGCCGAGATCAACACGCTCGTCGCCGCCTACCGCGACTTCGCCAAAGGCTGCGAGGCCCGCTCCGGCAAGCTGCTGCCGCACGTCTCCACCATCGAGGCGGCCCGCGACATGGACGTGCTGCGCGCCATCCTGGGCGACAAGAAGCTGACGTACGTGGGCGCCTCCTACGGCACCTTCCTCGGCGCGACCTACGCCGGCCTGTTCCCGACCCGTTCCGGTCGCCTGGTCCTCGACGGCGCGATGGACCCGATGCTGGACTCCCGCGCCATCAACGTCGACCAGACCGCCGGCTTCAACACCGCCTTCACGGCGTTCGCCACGGACTGCGTGAAGAAGAAGGACTGCCCGCTCGGCACCCAGAACGCCCAGGACGCCGGCCGACGGCTCTCCGCACTTTTCAAAAAGCTGGACTCCCACCCGGTGGAGACCGGCCAGGAGCGCAAGCTCACCGAGTCCCTCGCGACCACGGGCGTGATCGCCGCGATGTACGACCAGGGCGCCTGGCCCATGCTGCGCGAGGCCATCGCCCAGGCCCAGTCAGGCAGCGGCCGCGAACTGCTCGCACTGTCCGACAGCTACTACGAGCGCGACGCCTCGGGCCACTACGCCAACCAGATGTTCGCCAACCCGGCCGTCAACTGCCTGGACCTCCCCGGCGCCTTCACCGGCCCGAACCAGGTGGAAGCCGCGCTGCCCGCCTTCCGCAAGGCCTCCCCGGTCTTCGGCGACAACTTCGCCTGGTCGGCGCTGAACTGCGCGTACTGGCCGGTCAAGGCATCCGGCACGGTCCACCGCATCGAGGCCAAGGGCGCCGACCCGATCGTGGTCGTCGGCACCACCCGCGACCCGGCCACCCCGTACACCTGGGCCAAGGGCCTGGCCGCCCAGCTCTCCAGCGCCACCCTGCTGACCTACGTCGGCGACGGCCACACCGCCTACGGCCGGGGCAGCGACTGCATCGACACCGCCATCAACACCTACCTCCTGGAAGGCACCCCACCCGCCAAGGGCAAACGCTGCACGTGACCCGCCCCACACCCGCCCCACACCCGCCCCACCCCCCACCGGACCCCGCATCAACCGAGTACAGAGCACCCCCCGCTCCTGTGTAGACTGGGCCGCGCAACACGCCGCCTTAGCTCAGTTGGCCAGAGCAACGCACTCGTAATGCGTAGGTCTCGGGTTCGAATCCCGAAGGCGGCTCAGTTGAAACCCCAGGTCACATTGCCCGTGACCTGGGGTTTTGTGCTGCTCGGGGCATGGCGGGGCGCACGGCCGGGGTGCCGCGGGATGGCTTGCGTGAGCGATGCGTGAGCGGAGCAGTCTGGTGGCCTACTTCTTGGGCTACTTCCGCCTGGCCTTCTCGCCGCTCTTCTTCTCGGACTTGGCATCGGGGTTCGCCTTGTCCCTCGGCTTGCTTCCGCCCTTGCCGTTCTTCTTGGCCTTGGCCTTCTTGGCGGCCTTCGCGGCCTTGCGGGCGGCCTTCTCTTCCTCGGCCTTGCGCTGGAGGGGGACCAGCTTGGCGGTCGCCTCGGCGGCGTTCTTGCCGACGTGGGGCAGGACGCTCTGGTAAATGTCCCGGGTGATCCGGGTGTCACTGTGCCCGAGGGTGTCCGACACGATCTTGATGTCGATGTCGGCGGCCAGCATGAGGGTGGCCGCGCCATGGCGCAGGTCGTGCAGCCGAATCGGCGGGAGGCTGGAGGCGGCGACGAGACGCTCGAAGAGGTCGGTCACCTTGCCGGGGTGGAGCCAAGAGCCGTCCTCCTGGGTGAAGACATGACCGGTCTCCACCCAGGCTGAGCCCCACTCCTCGCGGTCCGCATCCTGCCGTTCTCGGTGCCGCTTGAGGACGTTGACGGTGTCGTTATCGAGCGCGACCACGCGAAAGCCGCTGTCGGTCTTGGGGTCCGAGGTCTCCACCTCCCAGCCGTCCTGCACGAGTTGCGAGGAGACCGTGAGTGAGTGGGTGTCGAGATTGGTCTCAGACCACGGCTGCCCGCACGCCTCGCCCCGTCGCAGGCCGCGGAAGGCGATCAGGTGCCACATCGCGTACAGCCGGTCCTCGGCGACGAAGTCGAGGAAGGCGCCGGTCTGTTTGGGTGTCCAGACCATCACGGGCGACGGCTTCTCGCCCGTCTGCTGCCACTTGGCGACCCGCTCGTCCGTCCACACGAGCGCCTTCGGCTTGCGCACGGGGTCGAGTTCGACGTGGGCGGCCGGGTTGAAGGTGAGGATCTGCTGGCTGATGGCGTCGTTCAGTGAAGCCCGCAGCGTGGCTTTGACGCGCAGACGCGTGGCAGGCCCGGTAACGCGGCAGAAGGGCGGCATCGCGTCGATCGCGGCCTTCATCGCCTTGCGACGGGCGCGGTGCTCCGCGCCCTTCCACGGCACGGTCGCCAATTCCTCGACCACCGCACGCCGTTGGGCGTTCTGCTCCAGGATCTCGGCGTTGGCGTCGGCTATGGCCGTGAACATGTCGCTGAGGTGGCTCACACGCAGCCGGTCGAGGCGTCGGTTCCCGATGTGCGGCTTGAGGTGTACGCGGATGTCGGTCTCGTAGCGGTTCAGGCCGGACTTCCGGATCCGCTTGCCCTCTAGCCACCGGTCGAGCCATTCGCTCACCGTCAGGCTGCCGATGAGGTCCTGGCCGGCGTTGAGGCGCCGCCTCGTCTCCTCGACATCCGGCAGTGAAGCCTTCTCCCTGCTGACTTCCGACAGCATGGCGGCAATCAGCTCCGTGCCTTCGGGGTCGTCCGACTCGACGAGGCCCAGAAGCGCGCGTATGTGGTCGAGGTCGGCCTGGGCCGCCTTGAGGCTGGTGTACCCGCCGCGCGCGAAGGACCGTCGGCTGCTGTCCTCACGGGGCGGTAGCTCCTGCCGTATGGAGTACGTGCAGTGGTTCCTGCTGTTGCGCTTGGGGCAGGAGGTGCCGAGTTCCTTGCCGGTCTTCGGGTCGCGGCAGGAACAGCGGCGGTAGGTGGAGCCCTTCAAAATTCATTCTCCTCGGTGGTGTTGGGGGTTTCGGGTGTGTCGAGGTCGGCGAGTTCGGGTGGGAGGGTTGGTGGTGTGCCGCCGTCTTCGCGGATGAAGGCGCGGGCGCTGCGGAGCCGCTCTTTGGCATGGGCGGCGCGCTCGGCGTATTCCTCATGGGCGAGCAGGGCCTCTTCGCGCTCGGTGGGGTTGGCTGCTTTCTCGAATCTCCACCGTTCGTGCTTCTCGCCTGCGATAGCGGCGATGGCGGCCCGCTGGTGGCTGGCGTGCGCGCGGTAGTTGCGGAGCATCTCGGCCTCCATGCCGAAGTCGTCCGGCCTGTCGCCGGTGAACCAGTGCATGGCCTCCCAGGTCGGCTCGGAGTGCCGGAGCGGCAGCCGTTGGACCTCCTCCACGTAGCCGAGCGGGTAGAGCAGGCAGATCGGGTACGTGTGCAGGGCTTTGGCCAGGACCATGACCTCGACCAGGGGGAGGGTGGCGCGGCGGCCGGACTCCATGTTGGCGATGACGTTGCGGGGGATCGGGTAGCCGATCTCCTCGCAGGCGTCGGCCAGGTCCTGCGCGCTCATGCCCAGCTCCTTCCTCCGGCGGCGGACCTCGCCGGCCACGGTGGCCATCACCTGATCCGCCCACTCAGGGACGTCGTCCTCGTCGTATCCAGGATGCAAACGGCGCTGTGTCATGACAACACAGTAGCTCTGGTCACAGTAGATCTCACGCCTGGAGACGGACGTGAACGCCACGTTCGCCGACGGCTGTAGCCATGGAGTGACGCCGCATGCGCGACAACGAGATCACCGGCCGGACGAAGGGCATGAGCCGGGAGGAGCTGGTGGCCCTCCCGGCCGCCGTTGACCTGGAGACCGGTAACCGAGCGCTGGGGCTGGGACGGAGTAAGGGCTACGAGCTGGCGAAGCGTGGCCAGTACCCGTGCAAGGTGCTGCGGCTGGGTAACGCCTACCGGGTGGTGACCGCGGACCTGCTGGCCTTGCTGAGCCTGGCGGCATGACCGCGGCTGCGCGTAGCAAATGCTTCTGCGCTGAGCTGACACAGAAGCGCTGGACTGTGGACAGGTGCGGACGTACTGTCCGTGGTCCCTCGCGATGCCCGAGCGCCCGCGAGAGGAGGGAGAGCCTCCGGCGGTGCGACGCCGGAGGCCCGATAACTCCCCAGCAATCCGATGCGAACCGACCCGGCGGCAAGGGCGTGCGAGCCCGCCACCGCCAGACGAGGAGCTGCCCTGTGCAACCCGAGACCCCCGAGTCCTATTCCGCCGCCGCCAAGGCGATCTGGCCCGCAGCCGCTATCCCCGGCCAGCCTGGCGCTCACCTGCGCGCCGCGCAGGCTGACGACGCCGATCCAGACCTGACCGGTGATGCGGTCACCCGCAGTACCGATGAGGTGGATACGCCTAGCGGGCCGGAGGAGATACCCGATGCCGAGCCGACGTACGGCTCGGAGCTGCTGGACGAACTGCGTGCGCAGATAGCCCAGTTCGTGATCCCGCCCTCGCCGGCGGCGCTGGACGCGATCGTCTTGTGGGTGGTGGCGACGCATCTGCAGCCCGCGTGGCAGCACGCCCCGCGCTTGGCGGTGGTCGGGCCCGCGAAACGGTGCGGTAAGTCGCGGCTCCTGGACGTGCTGACCGAGACGGTCCACGACCCGATGCTGACCATCAACACCACGCCTGCGGCGGTTTATCGGTCGATCACCGAGGAAGCGCCGCCCACGCTCCTGGTGGACGAGGCGGACACGATCTTCGGTACGCCGAAAATGGCGGAGAAGAACGAGGAGATGCGTGGCCTGCTCAACGCCGGTCACCAGCGCAACCGTTACGTCACCCGCGTCGTCGGCAACGACCACACCCCGCGCCGGTTCGCCACCTTCGCCATGGCGGCGATCGCAGGGATCGGTGACCTGCCCGACACGATCATGGACCGGGCGGTGGTGATCCGCATGCGGCGCCGGGCCGAGGGCGAGAAGGTCAAGCCCTTCCGCTCTCGCCGCGACATCCCGGCCCTGCACGAACTGCGCGACCGCATCGCCGCGTGGGCCAAGCCGCTGCTGGACGAGACCGCGGAGTTGGAGCCGGAGATGCCGGTCGAGGACCGCGCGGCGGACACCTGGGAACCACTGGTCATCGTCGCCGATCTGGCAGGTGGTCGCTGGCCCCGCTTGGCGCGGATGGCGTGCGCACGGATGGTCGCTGCCGAAGCGGCAGCTGAGGAGGATCACCCCAGCGG
This sequence comes from Streptomyces lunalinharesii, assembly GCF_039532155.1. NCBI lineage: Bacteria > Bacillati > Actinomycetota > Actinomycetes > Kitasatosporales > Streptomycetaceae > Streptomyces > Streptomyces lunalinharesii. The sequence continues at coordinate 41,397 of NZ_BAAARK010000021.1, read as the reverse complement.
GGCGCGGATCCTCGCCGACATCCGCCGGGTGTTCGTCGCTCAGCGCGAGGTGGACAGCCTGTCCACCGACGAACTCCTCCACCACCTGCGTCAGGACCCCGAAAGCCCCTGGGCGGAGTGGGGGCGAGCCGGGCTGACCTCCCGTGAACTGGGCAGGATGCTGCGCGATTTCGGCATCACGTCCGGAAACGTACGCCTTGCCGACCGGACCCAGCGCAAGGGCTACATGCGTAACAAGTTCCTCGACGCATGGCGGCGCTACTGCCCCACCGTCCACCCCGTCGACGCCGACCCCGCCCCCGGCGAGGGCTGAGCGCCCCACCCTGGTTGCCGTCCGTGCCGTCCCTGCCGTGATCTCGCAGGTCAAACGGCATACGGCCAAGACGGCAACCGGGGCCAAGACGGCAACGCGATCATGACCGGCGCGCTGCCCCCTCCAGATGCTGCCCACATCCGTCTTGTGCCGTCCTGAGCGTCCGTGCCGTATCGCCCCAGGTCACAGCTCTGTCTGCCGGGACGGTAGACGCAACACCACCGTCCCGGCAGACAGAGCCACCACGCGAGGGAGGCTCAGGCACGACGACCCTCCTGAGCCTCCCGCGCGACAGGGCTGAAGACGGCGACAGCACCCGCCAGGACGGAAGGCCGAGGCCGCTGCCGTACCCGCCCTGACCTGCGCTTGCAACGGCCAAGACGGCAAAGACGCACCACACCACGCCCCCAGGAGAACCCCGCTTGACCACCCATGCGATCCCCCATCCACCACACCACCAGTCGCCGGGCAACCGGCCCGACGAAGGGCAGCCGGCGACGCCCAACCACGCCGCCGAGCGGTACGCGCTCATCGCGGCGGGAGCTGTCATCGCCGCTCTCACTGCCGGAGCGTTCTGGCTCTCCTACGCGCACCTGGCCGAGGTCGCGGGCCAGCACGGCCTGGGAATTTCACCGGTCCGCCGCTGGGCCTGGCCCGCCACCTTGGACGCGTTCATCGTCGCTGGCGAACTGCTCATGCTCCGCGCGGGCCTACGCCGGGTCACCGATGGTTGGGCCATCGCCCTGACCGCGACTGGGGCAGTCGGATCCATCGCGCTCAACGTGGCCGGGGCCAGCGGCACGAGCAACGCGAGCACCGTGCCCCTGCTCGACTACGTGGTCGCCGCAGTGCCACCGACCGCCGCGCTGTTGGCCTTCGGCGTGCTGATGCGGCAGATCCACCAACTCGTCGACCGCCCCACCGCCCACCTGGACTCCGCGCCCATGCAGGCGCCGATCCCACCGGTCAACGCTTCTGTCCAGCTGCCCGCCCCTGTCGAGGGCCGGCGCCAGGGTGACGGGGCAATGGAGCATCCGGACCCCGATCGTCTAGCCGCCGCCCCAGCCCCTCGGAGCGGCGAGGCCCCCAGCATGGACGCGGAACCAACCGGAGTACGGCCTCGGTGTACCGGGCGCCCGCAGGACATCTCCGATGACGAGATACGAGCCATCGCCCGCGAGGTGATGGCCCGGACGGGAACCGCCTCCCCCACAGAGGTCGGGGACGAGATCAGGAACCACCGGCGCCGCAAGGTCAGCAACGCCCGAGTGAAGAAGGTCTGCGACGACCTAAACGCCGAGAAAGCCGAGCCCGGCAAAGCCCCCACGTCCGGTATCAGCACCGGCTGACGAGCCCAGAACGGCGCCTTTCGGTGGCGCCGGAAGTACTTCCGGCGCCACCGAAACCCCGACGGCCACACACCGAACCCATCAGAGCCCGCGGCCCGCCAACTGGTCACCGCCCCGTTCGGCGCCGCCTATCCACACCTGTGGACCAGCGATGACTGCCCGCACTCCACCCGGCCTTCCCGCCGACCCGCCTGCCCTCCCTGCCTCATCCGGAGAACCGCCCATGACGCACGACCCGCACCACCCCGAGGACGCCCCCGACGAGCCGCTGCAGCTGAGGGATTCCCCTACGCTGATGGACCGTCTACGGCGTGCGTTCGGACGGGTTGCCCCTGGCGGAGCCAGTAGTACCCCGAGTCCGACTCAAGGCCGGTCTTCGGGGGTCTCCGCCCCAGGGGTGGCGGAGACGGCCCAGCGCCAGGGGGCGCAGAACCAGGAGGTCGGGGCCGAGGGCGGCCCCGACCCGGACACGCTCCACGCTGTCCAGCGCGAGATCCTCCGCCCCTCCCGTGTCACCGAAACCGCCGCCGGCGAGCCCACCATGAAGAGCGCTCAGCCCACCATCCGCCGCTTCACCGGCACCAAACGCACCGTCCGTGTCGGCCCCATGCTCTTCACCGGTAACGAGGACGTCCGCCTCCAGGAGACAGTCGCCGAGCACGGCTACAAGGGCAAGTCCGGCTTCGCCGCCGACGTCGTCCTCGCCTTCGTCTCCGGCCAGTTCACCGCCAACCTGCCGTTGTCCGAGGACCGACGCCGCACACACATGTTCCGCGCCCAGGTCCTGCGCCAGCTCAACCGCATTGGCGTCAACGTCAACCAGATCGCCCGCGCCCTCAACAGCGACTACACCCCACCCGATATCCGCCAGCGCCTCGACGAACTCCACCACCTGCTGGAACTGATAGCCCAGGCCCTGCGCCAGCCCGCCATCCCGGAAGAGGAGGTCTCCGCATGATCGCCGCTATCAAGCGACCGGGTTCCAAGACCCGCGGTCTGCTCGCCTACCTCTACGGACCCGGCCGCGCCGACGAACACCTCGACCCGCACATCGTCGCCGGCTTCGCGATGCTCGGGATGCCCGACCCCGGCCGCGATGAGAACGCCACCCTCACCGAACTCGCCCACTACCTCGACCAGCCGGTACGCCTCCGCAACAGCGAGTTCGGCAAGAAGATCACCGACCACGTCTGGCACTGCCCTGTCCGCGCAGCCCCCGAAGACCGCTACCTCTCCGACGCCGAATGGGGCGAGATCGCCCAGCGCATCGTGGCCGCCGCCGGCATCGCCCCCGAAGGCGACGACCTGGCCTGCCGCTGGATCGCCGTCCGCCACGCTGACGACCACATCCACATCCTCGCCACCACCGTCCGCGAAGACGGCCACCGCCCCAAACTCCACGACAGCGGCATCCGCGTCGGCGACGAATGCCGCGAGATCGAGAAGGACTACGGACTGCGCCGCCTGAAGAAGGGCGACCGCACCGGCACACGCCGGCCCACCCAGGCCGAGATGCACAAGGCCGAACGCCTCGGCTGGGAGCAGCCTGCCCAGCAGTGGCTCGAAGAGCGCATCCGCGCCGCCATCCCGCACGTCACCGACGCCGAGGAACTCCTCACCTACCTCGAAGCCGACGGCGTCCTGCTCCAGGTCAAGCGCGGCCCGTCCGGCGACCCCCTCGGCTACGCCGCAGGCCGTCCCGGCGACCTCAACGGCCAACAGGAACAGATCTTCCATCCCGGCGGCAGGATCTCCCCCGACCTCTCCCTGCCCAAGCTGAAGAAGCGGCTGGAGACCGTCACGCCGGAGGAACACCCCACCGCCCGCCGCAACCGGCCCACCACCCTCTGGCACACGGCAACCGACGCCCTCGACATACTCCACGCCGACCTTGCCGACGACGTACACGCCCAAGCGCACATCGCCGCCCTCGGCGAACTGATCGAAGCCACCGCCCAAAAGGCACCCGACAACCTGCGGAGGGAACTCCACTCCGCCTCAAAGGCGTTCGCCCGAGCCGAGCGCTCCCAAATCCGGGCGGAAGACCGGGCAGCCCACGCCCTGCGAAGCGCCGCACGCGACATCGCTTACACCGCCACCGGCCCCGACGGCAGCGCCCTCGCTGCCCTGCTCGCGAGCATCGTCTGGGCCGTAATCGTCGCCGAACGCTGGCACGAAGCGAAGCACCACGCTCACCAGGCCGACGCCGCCCGCAAAGCAGTCCAGCACCTCCAGGCCGCAGCCGACCGTGCCCTGACACCCGTACTCACCGAACTCGAAGCCCGCACGCCCAAGCAGCGAGCCCGCCACGTCCACGCCAGCGACGTACGAGCGGCAGTCCCCGACCACGCCGAGCGGATCCTCACCGACCCCAGCTGGCCGGCCCTCGCCACCGTCCTCGCCGACGCCGAAGCCCGCGGCCACACACCCCACCAACTCCTCAAGGAAGCAGCTGCCCAACGCGAACTGGACACTGCTCGCCAGCCCGCCCGCGTCCTGATCACTCGTATCGAGCACACGAGCCGTAACTCAGTACCCAACCGCCGCGCGGAAGCCGCCCGCCGACGCTCGACCACGACGGCCTCGCTGTCGCCCAGTGGGCCCGACGTCGCCCAGGCAACGGCGGCAGCCCCGGCACCGACCGAGCAGCAGCACCGCCCTCGCCGATAGCTGCCCAACGCGTCCTCACTCGTTTCAGACCATCGATGAATCGGCCCCCTACCGCCATCCGGCTGGCAGGGGCCGCAATCTCACCCCGAACCCGCCAGCCGGGCAGCGCTGCCGCGTGGCTGAAAAGTGTTCTGACCAGGCGGATTGTCAGTGCCGTATGTCAGGGTCGCTACGTGTGAGACGGAGGTCCTGACAGCGGATCGCGCCTATTACGACAGCAGGGCCAAGGGGGAGGCACAGCATGGCCGGCGACGGCTTTGACGTAGACACCGACCAACTCAATACCGCTGCTCCGACGTTCCACCGGGAGGCCGTCGCCCTGGAACGGGCGACTGCCAAGCTCCGGGGGGCGCTCGACGGCCTGGGGGAGCCGTGGGGAAGTGACGAACAGGGCAAGAAGTTCGAGCACGTCTACGCCCCGCACCGGGCGGAGATCGAGAAGGCTGCCACGGCCCTGGCCAAGGGCCTGTCCAGCATCACCAAGGCCATGAACGACATGGCAGCCAACCATGAGGAGGCGGATCGGTCTGCCAAGTCCGGCTTTAAGGGGGACGCGTAGTGGGTGCCGCCGATAAGGCCAAGGAGATCGTCCAGGACTTAACCGGGATGTGGTGGCCGGAGGGCGACGAGGACGAACTCCGGGAGGCCGCCCGCGCCTGGCGGACCTTCGCCGACGATGTAGAGGACTGCACGGCGGACTGCCACAAGAAGGCCCAGGACGTCATCGACAACAACAAGGGCGCCGGCATCGAGGCGTTCGGCGCCTTCTGGAAGAAGTACCACGGCGGCGGCAAGGGCTACCTCGACGACGTCGCCACCGCCGCGCGGGACATGGCCAAGGCGCTGGACAAGTTCGCTGACCAGATCGCCGAGGCGAAGAAGAAGATCGAACATGAACTGGAGATCGCCGGCGCGGTCTTGGTCGCCGGAACGGCGCTGGCCATCTTCACCGGTGGCCTCAGCGAGGTGGCCGCCGCCGGTGCCACCGAGGCGATCGTCGCCGCTGCCAGTACGGCAGGCGTGGCCGTCTCTGCAACCGTCGCCGAGATCGCCGGCACCGTGCTGGCAACGGCCGCCATCGGCAGCATCGGGTCGATCACGGTGGACGTGGTCGTCGCCCAGGGCGGCCGGAACCTGCTCGGGGACCAGCGCGGAATCAACGTCGCCGAGATCAAGGACGCCGGCGTGTCCGGCATGCTCATGGGCGGTGCCGCAGGCGGAGCCGCCCGCGGCGTCAAGGTGGTGGTGGACGCCGGCGGCGTCAAGAACGTCCTGCGCAACATGAAGCTGGACGGCTTGGGGCACCTCAACATCTCACTCCCCAACCTCCAAATATCGATGCCCAACCTGGCCGGCCCACGCCTGGCGATGGCTGGCGAAGGTCCCGTCGGTCCGACCGGCCAGCCGCTGATGCGCAGCTTCGAGCGCGGGGGAGGGGGAGGCCGGGCACCGCAAAAGCCAATTCCGCCGTATGCCAAGCCACTGGACAACATGGGTCGAGCCACTGGCGTCGAAACGAGGATCACGCAAGACATGCTCGACACCGGCACCAAGGCATCCCGGCGGATGCAGCCCCCAGGCTGGGGAGGAGAAGCGGCCGGTCACACGCGCGGACACCTCCTGGCCCGATCACTCGGGGGAGACGGCCGCTCTGAGGCCAACATCGTGATCATGCACAAGACAGCGAACAACGAGGTGATGGAAAAGCTCGAAGAGCAAATCTATGAAACCGTGAAGCAGCGCGGGAGTGTGGACTATTCAGCTGCACCGGTCTACGCCAACCCGGGAGACGTCATTCCTACGGGCGTCCACGTCAGAGCCATCGGCCCTGGCCTGCACATCGACCAGACCATCATCAACAAGTAGGCGGCCATGACTGATCTCGAACTCCTGGCATCGTTCCCCGCAACTGGCGAAGCGGGACCGGTCATCAACGACTGGGAGGCCGCCGAGGAGACCCTGGGCACCACCTTTCCGCCTGCGTTCAAAACGTTTCTCGAAGCGTTCGGCGGCGCGAAGTTCGACGACTTCCTGCGCGTGTATCGGGCAGGTGCCGAGAACGAATACGCCGACCTGGTAGCGAACACCGTCACGGCGCGGCACACCATGGAGGTGACGCGGGACGCGATCCGGGAACTACTGGCAGAGCGCGCTGTGAAGCCATCGCAGCTGATTTGCTGGGGCGGCACGGACAACGCGGACATGTGCTTCCTGGTGCCGCACGAGGATCCGGAGCAGTGGGCCGTCCTCACTGTCATCGGCCGCGGCAGGGAGTACGACCTGTACGAAGGCCCGGTGGAGAGCTACCTGCTGCGGATCCTTCGGGGCGACATCGTGAGCGAGGTCTTCCCGGACGACTTCCCCGACGAGGAGCCCAGTTACGAGCGCAACCCGTGGGTCTAGCGAGTACAGCGACGCGCCTTCGATCCGGCACCCGGCCGGGATCGGAGGCGCCGTGGTCTTTGCCGCAACCGTGACGAGCGCAAGCGCACCGCTGTCACAGCACCAAACGGCGCCCGAATCGTTGTCTTCGGGATGCCTGGTGGCACGTGAGCTACAACCGCCTCACCGCCTGATCTCGCTAAGGCGTCCAGCCAGGGCCAGCTATCAACCTCGTCCCGGGCTGCACGACGAGAAGCGGGCCCGCAGGCCCAATTTCTTGCTAGTTTCGGTCCGTTGCCAAGGAGGTCCAGTGTCGTCTTCCCTGTCCACCACAGCCCCAGCGGATCTGCGAATTGAACCCGTTGACGGTGTGCTCGACGAGGTCGAGCGTGCCCTTCAAACGCAGTTGGACAGAGGGACGCTGGTGCGCAAGCGGCGGTCGCTGGGGGCGCGTACAGACCGTGGCACGTGGGTGCGGGTTGAGCGGCGTCGCTTCGACAAGATCGGTAGCCAAGGCTGGAACGGCACCGAATGCGCTGCCCTCCTGGAGGGAGTGGCCAAGCCGCAGTGGCACCGAGGTGCCGCTTGGAGACAGCCCGGGGAAGCTGTGATGTGGCGGGCCGACGAGACGGACCTCCTGCCCGGAGCGCCGATCGGCAGCAGTGTCCTGGCCACCGACCCCGTGCTGTCGGATCAGTGGTGGCAGGCGTTCAATGCGTCGCTGGACGCCCTGGCCGAGCAGCACACGAGCCGCGTCGCCACGCCGGACACCGTGATGATCACGCAGAGCGGTGTCGCCGAGGCGATCCACCGCTTTCTCCCCGGTGGAGTCGACACGACGGTGGAACGGTGGCTGCCAGCCCACGCGGATCTCAACTGGGCGAACATGACGGGGCCGGAGTTCTGCCTGTTCGACTGGGAGGACTGGGGCGTGGCCCCTCAAGGGCTGGATGCCGCGTCGTTGTGGGGCAACTCCCTCGCCGTCCCAGCTCTGGCCGAGCGCGTCCGCCACGAGAGGCGCCGCGATCTGGAGAGCCGGGACGGCAAGCTGATGACCTTGTTCGTCTGCGCGAGGATCATGGCCCCGGACGCCCACCCCGAGGACCCTCGCCTTGGCCCCGCACGTGTCATGGCTGCGCAGGTCGCGGAGGAGCTTCAGAGTGGCTGACGATCTCGCTGTTCACGGAGAAGGCGCCGGTAGGCACTGAGGTTGTCTGCGTTGGCCTCGTATCGCATGGCGTCGACGAGTTCCCGGAGGTGCGAGGGGTTATCCGTACCGACGGCGACCCTTCCAACCCGCGGCAGCCAGTAGGCCACACGGAACGCGGCATGCACGGCCGACAGGCCGTCGTGTGGTTCCTGGATGAACACCCGTGGGTCCAGCTCGTTCCATAGCGATTGCGTAGTACTGCCCCCGAAGGGGCTCATGCCCCAGAGCTGGTCCGGGACGAGGTCCCAGCGGGCCGTCAACGCTTCGGAGGCTTCCAGGACATCGATTCCGGCGAGGAGTCCCGCACGGACCATGACAGCGTCGGGTCTGGGCAGGGTGGCATCCACGAGACCGGGCAATGGGCGGGGGTCCCATGAGGAGATGCCCCAGCCTCCGCACAGTCCCTTGGCCGCTGCACTCTCCACGGCAGCGCACGCCGTACCGAGCCTGTCCTGGGCGGCTGCCGAGGAGCCGGTCAGCGACCGCTCTGGATTGTGGAGGAACACCAGATCCGGGGCACGACCCAAGTCACGGTTGCTCTGCTCCACGGCTTCCCGGAGACGAGCGGGATCGAGGGAGTGCTCGGCTCGGCCGGCGGCCGGAAAGAAACCGACCTTGGTGGAGATCTTGAAGTGGGGGAGGAGGCCGCTTCCAGTGGCTGCCAAGGCGGCGTGGGCCGAAAACCCGTGGTAGTTGAAGCTGGTGTCGATCGCGTCGACACCGAGTTCCAGGGCGCTCGTCAGAATCCGGCGCTCGTAGCGAGACCGGTGTAGCCCGAGAACAATTCGGGGGTAACACTCGCGCACAGCTCCTCCTCCACAAGGATCTTCGCCAGTGCTTCCACCTCGGCGCCCACCAGCGGACCAGCCTCGTCCAGCCGCACGGGATGGCCGCTCAGGAGCAAGCGGAGCCCAGGGAGGGCCTTGGCCGCGAAGGTGAGCTTCTTGCCCGCGGCCACCACGTCGACAGTCTGCCCGTCCTGCGTGATCACGGGCGGGAACTCGCTGACGCACGCCACGGCTTCAAGCGGGCCGAAGATGTCAAGGAACGGGACATGGCGCCCGGGAGGAGCTTCCTGCTCACGGAGCCGAAGGAACTCTGCCGGGCCGCGGGCGTCGATGAGCTGGGAGGCCGCGGCGGTCAGCGCCAGCCGCTGGTCCTGCTGCTCATCGGGGCTGCCCCAGCGATCGAGGTCGTGGCGGAACACCTCCTCCTGCCGGGACCAGTCGGCGAGCCAGGTTAGCCAGCTCACGGCGGTGCGTTTGGCGAAGCCGAAGGTCACGTGGGTGCTATGGCCGCCGCCTCGGCCTACGCGGGTGGCGGCATGCCAGTAGCCACGGGGGATGTGCATCACATCTCCGGTCCTCATGGTGCCGGTCCACACGATCTCTTCGCTTGGGGTGCTGTTCCGCTCAGCATCCCGGAACATCGGTACGGGACGGGAGGCGCCGCGCACTTCCCACTGTTTCTCGCCGGCGAGCTGCACGATGAGGACGTCGTGGTCGTCCCAGTGCAGGTCGAAGCCGGACGCGTCGTTCGTGGTCAGGTAGACGTTCGCCTGCACGTGCTCCCGGGACCACCACTGCATGGCCCGGCATGCCACTTCCATCGTGGGGTCGAAGACGTTCGACTGGTCCAGGACCAGCGTCGCCCCCTCGCGTAGCAGGCTGCCCACGCGGCGCATGTCCGCTATCGGTATCGCTTGCCCCCGCGGCGTGACTTGCCGGTTCAGATAGGCATCGGGGTGCAGCTCCTCACCGCCCTTGAAGAGCCGGAACTGCGGGCTGGCCAAGCTCCGGCGCATGACCATGTCGAGCAGCCGCGAAGGCGTGAGCAGTCTCTCCACGACTTCGCGGTCGCTGATGCTTCCGCGGGCGAACTCACTCCCGAGAGGGGCGGGGCCATCCCACCCAAGTGCCTCTTCGACAGCGCGGACCAAACGGTGCTCCACGATTCGCTTCTCCCTCCTTGCGTCAGACACGGGACCTGGGAGGCGGAGGGGCCGCCTACGCTGCCCCTCCGCCAGATAACTGGCGGCTACGCCGCGTGGTTCAGCCCGTCTCCGCCGGGCCAGGGGCCGTCACCCGACGAGCCCTGCCCGGGGTCGGAGGCGTTGCTGTCGTGCCGGTCATGGACGCTCGTGAGGACTTCCACGGCGACCAGGAGGCCCGCCTCGACGGAGGGCTTCTTGTCTTCCACTTCGTGCTCCTTCCTCTACCGGTCTCCCGCCGGTTCCGGCGGGACGTCTATGGCGTGCGGAGGTGCTCGTGATGTGGGCGGGGACTTGCCCGTGGGTGCAAGGTGCCGCGGCAGAGAGCGACGTCGAAGGCAGGGTGCCGTAGCGCAGCAGCGCTCAGTGCCGGCGCAGGAATCCGCCGCGCGCTCGGTGCCTACCTTCGCGGTGGCCGCCCGACGGCTCTGCTTCAGGTGGAACTTCGACTTGCGCGGACCCCGCCGACCCATCGCTGAGAAGGATGGACTGCCAGACCTGGTCCTGAAGTATCCGGATGCACGGCCCGCAGGCGTACATCGGCGCCTGGGCGCCGGCCACGCTCACGGGGCCGATCCACAAGACCCGAGTCCACTGCTGGCCGCAGTAGAGCCAGCAGTAACCATCGACCCACCGGTTGCCGTCATCGGTGGACGCCGCGGCCGGCAAGCCGCCGCGAGCGAAGTCGGCGATGCCAGGGACCACCCTGTACGGCATGGCTAGTTCCAGAAGCACGACGCGACCCCCGGGATCAGTTGGAAAGGGCGGCCACGGCGCTTTGGTCCACAGCATGCCGGAGCCGCGTGCCGTGGAACCAGTTCCAGTACCCGACGTTGCAGCAGTGCGGCAGCTCTACGCACAGCATCCGGATCTTGCGTATCGAGGTGTCTTGCCCGATCACGAATGAGCCCCCTTGGCCTTTTCTCTGGTTGGAAACCCGATGGTGGCCGAGCAGGCAGGGACCGCATCACCCCTTACGCGGACGCCTTCGAAGACGTCCTGGGACCTTTCAGCGCGCCGCGAAGCTCTCCAGAATCCGCAGTAGCTGCGCCGTATCCGACAGATCAGGTAGCACCACATCCGCGCCGGCCGCAGCCAGCTCTTCGGGGCTGTGAACCCCTGAGGCAATCGCGACGATTCCGGAGCCCGTGGCAAGAGCGGCCTCGACGTCCCGGGGCGTGTCTCCCACAAGCACCACGGGCACGTCATCCGGTACTCCGCGGAGGTGTTGAGCCCGCTCCCTGGCAACACCTACAAGGTCGGGGCGCTGCTCCGCATCAGCCCCGTAGGCCCCAACAGGCAAGTCCAGTAAGGGATCGAGGTGAAAGGCTGACAGCTTTACGCGTGCGTTGGCGGCGATGTTGCCCGTCAGCACCGAGGAGATCCAGCCGTCCTGTGCCGACGCCGCTTTGAGCGTCTCGCGCACTCCCGGCAGCACGGTCCCGCGCTCACCGAGAACCTCAAGGCGCTCTTCACCGGCACGGGCGAGGGCGGCCTCGACGACGGCCCAGTCCGGCTCGGACAGGCCATGGCGCACGAACAGTTCCCGCATGATCAGGCGATCCGTTCGCCCCTCTGTCCGCGCCGGCCCGGTGGGTGGGTCTCCCACCAAGGCCGAGAACGCTGCGGCGTAGATCTCCTTGCTCACCCCGGCGTTCTCGATGAGCGTGTGGTCGATGTCCCACAGGACGATGAGCTCCATGCCGTCAGAATAGGGATCGGCCAAATCCGCGGCTCCTGAGAACGTCCCGAAACGTCCTTGCCGGATCACGGCCGCCTCGACTTCCATGACATCCGTGAACGAGCGACTGCACTCCGTACTCGCCCAGCGTGGTGTCTCACCCGAGTCGCTCGCCGAAGTCTGCAAAGTGGACCCCAAGACCGTCGGCCGCTGGCTCGGCGGGCGCGTCCCTCACCGCCGGCACCGCTTCAGCGTGGCGCAGCACCTGCGCGTGGAGGAGACGTTCCTGTGGCCCACCCCGCCCCCACACGGCAGCCGACCTGACGCCGGATTGGGTACCGAGCTTGTCGGCACCTACCAGAACCGGGCCAGTGTTCCGCGAGACATGTGGCTCCAACTGCTGGCGGAGGCCCAGGAGCAGATCTGCGTACTCGTCTTCTCCGGGACCTTCTTCGCCCAGTCCAATCCCCATGTCGCCAAGATGCTCGCCGAGCGCGCAGCCGCCGGCGTCCGGGTACGTCTGTGCTTCGGCGACCCGGGTGGTCAGGCGGTCGCCGTACGGGGCCGCGAGGAAGGCATCGGCGACACCCTCGCAGCCAAGATCCGCGCCTCCCTGACCTACTACCGCCCCCTACTCCCCGAGGCAGGGTGCGACGTGCGGCTGCACGACACCACGCTGTACGCCTCCCTGTTCCGCTACGACGACAACCTGCTGGTCAACCCACACGTGTGGGGCCAGCCCGCCAGCGCCAATCCACTCCTCCACCTCAAGCGGGCTGACGCCACAGGGTGGTTCGACAACTACGCTCAAAGCTTTGAAGCAGTCTGGGCCAGCGCACGGCCCTGGACTCCCGACCAGGAGGGCACGGCCACCCATGGGCAGGACTGAGTACTACAACGACCCCACCGCACCGAAGGCGAACACCCTCATCCCCGCCAGCAATCTGCTCGTCGTCGACGACGACGGCGCGATCCTGCTTCAGCGACGTCGCGACACCGGCCAGTGGGCCCTGCCCGGCGGCGCCCAGGACATCGGGGAGACCGCGGCTCAGTGCGCGGTGCGCGAATGCCTGGAGGAGACCGGCATCGTCGCCGAGATCACCGGCTTCCTCGGCGTCTACACCAACCCCCACCACATCGTGGCCTACACCGACGGCGAGATCCGCCAGCAGTACGAGAACACCTACATCGGCAGCCCGGTTAGCGGTGAGCCCACCATCAACGACGAGGCCGACGGCGTCCGCTTCATCCAGCCCGCGGACCTCGACCAGTACGACATCCACCCCAGCATGCGCCAACAGATCGGCGACTACCTCGCTGGCACCTACCCCTACCTCGGCTGAGCCACCAACGCCGCATCCACCCGCTCCACTGCGGCGAAGATCTCCGGCGCCGCCCGACGGATAAACCGTCCCACGACACTGTCCGCCCCATAGCGGCCCACGATTTCCGCCACCCGCTCCCGGGCAGTTGTCGATTCCCCGTCGGGTGTTGTCGTCATGTCGCAATAGACCAGCGCATCCACCAGCAGCGGCTCCTCCAACAACGGGAACTCCGCCTCCAGCACCTCACGCAGTCCGCGCTCCTCGGCCTCCAGCAACGCGAACGAGTGGTTCGCCACCAACCGCACCAGCCGCTCATCGGCACCATGCTCATCACGGAGGAAGCGGGCACCGTCGAGCGGATGGAACCCCGTTGTCGCCAGGCGAGGCGCGTAGCCAACATCGTGAAGCGTGGCGGCAGCTACCAGCAGGGTGGTGTCCTCGCCGAGCATCTGCTCAAGATCGTCCGCGCGACGTGCGACCCCTATGGAGTGTGCCCACCGCCGAGGAAGCGCCGCACTGAGCTCGGCCTCTGCTACGCGCATCGCGCGGTCGACCGTCCATGTATCCATGACTGGGTTCATGCCCAAGGTATGCATGTAGCAGTCGATAGAGCTGGTCACCGGGGGCTCGCTGTAATGCGGTTCGAGCACCCGGGCCTGGATGGCACACGCTCGGCGGTCGCAGTGTCGATTCACAGGTGTCTCTGCCGTCCTTGGCGCGGACGCGGCTGGCGGCTATGAACTGCGCGCAATTCGTCCACATGTCAGGGAGTGCGGGTGGCTCCGAGTGGGCACTCTCCGATAGTCGGTAACGTCGATTCGCTTCATCGCCCTTCTTCTGGCAGCCACAATTCGGGACCAATTCGGCGGAGGCGTTCTCGCCGATCTTGATAGCCGGGCACCGCTACTTCCACCAGTCGCCAGAATTCCGGCCTGCGGTCGCGTCGGTGCAGGTGAGCTAGCTCGTGCACAAGGATCTAGTCGATCAGAGTGGGCGGCAATTGCATGGTGGCCCAATGGATGTTGACGCGCCCGTCACGAGAGCACGACCCCCACCGGTAGCCCAGGGGCTGCACCAGCGCCACTGGAGGCCGCGGGCTCCTCCTGACCCAAGCCATGGCCAACCGCTGGGGCCATTACCAGCCGGGGCCGCAGCCAGGAAAGATCGTCTGGACAGAGGTTCCCGCTCACCACAGCACCGTCTTCAGCGAGCCAGGCGCTGGTGGCCGGCAGGCCGACCCAATGGGAGGACTGATATCACCACAGCCGTGTCCGCACAGCCACAGGTCATCTCAACCATCAGCTGAGACCTCCAACGAACCCTGGGCGGTTTACACTGAGCCGCCCAGGGGTTCTGGTCCAGTCGCCGATCCGCCACTGATGTGACGAGTGTGGGGCAGACCGCGTGAGTGGTCGCCGCAAGTCCGGGGGTGGACCGGCTAGCCGAGACATCCTGGAGGTTGGTCGACATCAGTCCAGGGAGGGGTTGGCCTCGCCCGTTCGCTCGTCTGGCTCCTCACGCGGGCTGAATACTGCCGCTTCGAAGGCGGCCAGAGCTCCGACGGATGTCACGGGCAACTCGCGCAGGTGACGGCGAACCGAAGCGAAGGAACTGATGAGTGCTGACCATGCCTCAGCATCACCCGGCAATGGCACCGTGACTCGCTGAAGGCCATCGATGTATAGACGCCGTCGTACCGCTCCGCGACTCTGGCGCTCAATCTCTGCTCTCCCCTGCTCACTCTTGAGGTACATGAGCAGGTACTCGGCATCAAATGGTGCATCTTCCGTGAGCCGGAAAACCGCATAGTCAGGGCTGACCCAGCCAGCCTCCTCCTCCCGGCGACAGAGCGCGATCGAGCCGACGTTGACACGCATGGGGTTGTAGACGAAGTCGCCAGGTCGGAGTTCGCGATAGCGACTGGTGTCGCTGGCGGGCTTACCCTTGAAGGCTGCCAGCCCGCCGGAATTGCTCACACCAACGAAGCGGTCCGGTGTCTTACCGCCTGCTCGCACGCCGGTTTCCACGACGAAGTTCCCGATGGGGATGGCCTCCTGAAGCGGATAGTCGTGCAGCTCGGCGTGCGCCTTGACGAGCGTCTCGGTGAGCTCGCTCAGGATGCTGAGTCGCGCCTGCAGTTCTTCCAGCTGCTCGCCTGCCGTCTCTGCCCCAGTGACCTGCGATGTGTTCGGCCAGGGAATGTCGAGGTCGAAGCCGCTCTCGACGAGCGTTTCGTAAGACACCTCCCAGGAGTACTCATCCGGCTCGCCTGCGACCAGCCAGTGCTCGACGCCCTTGAGGACCTCTCGAGTCAGTGGGTTGGTCTTGCTGTAGGAGCGCTTCCCTGGCGGGGACGGCACCTGGTAATACCGAATAGACTCGGTGCGTCCACTCTTGGCGAAGAAGATGAGATTAGTGCGAATGTCTGCGGCCGCCGGGAAGACCCCAGTGGGCAGACGCACAATAGCCGTCACATTGAATTCGTTGATCAGGCGACGGCGCACGGTCGAGAACGCCGTCTCGGTGCGGTACAGGATGCCGTCCGGGAGGACGATTGCGGACCGACCGCCATCGCGCAGTTTGGCCATGCAGTGCTGGAGGAAGAGCAGTTCGGTAGCGGCAGCCTTACTCGGGAAGTTCTGCTGAACCTGAGGGTTCTCGTTGCCACCAAACGGCGGATTCGTCAGAATGACGTCGACTTGGTCGCTCGGGTTTACGTTACGGATGTCCTGTTCAAGCGTGTTCCGCCGGATGATTTGCGGGTCCTCAACGCCGTGAAGGATCAGATTCATGGTACCGACGAGCGCGGCAATCTCGCCGGACTCTTGGCCGTAGATTGTCCCAGAGTTGAATTGTTCGCGTTGCTCTGTCGTCTTGGTCGACGGCGCGATATGCTCGGCGCTCGCGACAAGGAAGCCAGCCGAGCCGCAGCAGGGGTCGTAAACCTTTTCGCCGAGCTTCGGGTTGACGCAACGCACCATGGTCTCAACGACCGGCCGTGGCGTGTAGAACTCCCCCGACCATCCGGCGTCGGCCGTCTGCGCCAGGAGCCACTCGTAGATGACGCTCATGGAGTGGTGGTTGTCCAGAGCGTGGAAGTCGATCGAGTCGACGATGGCAATGACTTCCTTGAGCGAATAGCCCGACTTCATGACCGTGCGGACCTCGGCGAAGATCGCGGCGAAGCGCTCTGCCCGAGAACTACCGGACAACTCGCGGAGATACGGGAGCAGATCGTCAGTGACGAAGTCGATGAGGTCGTCGCCAGAAAGTTTCGAGTCTCTGGCCCAGGTGCCCCAGCGGTACTCGTCCTCGATAAGTGGCTTATAGACAGTGTCGTCGATCTCGGCGACCATCTCGCGATTCTCTTCAAGCGAGTCGAAGACCTTCAGGAAGAGCAACCAGGTAAGTTGCTCAAGGTACTTCAGGGCGTTCTTGGTGTTGTCGTCGGCCCGCATCTTATCGGATGCCGACTTGATCTTGGCCTGGAGTTCGGAGAGCGTCATGTGTTGCTTTCGGGCTCGAAGAGGGCGCGCGGGATAGCCGCGAGGAAAGAGGCAACCTTCGCTGGTCCACCGAGGAGTGACGTTACCCCGAGGACGCCACCCCAGCAGGCTGCGAACGGTGGCAGACGGAAGAGTTCGCTACTGGCGATCTCTGCCACACCTCCCAAACGGAACTTGTCCAGCACGGCAGAGACGAAGTTGTCGGGGAGCTCGGGGAACTCTGTAACCAGCAGCGGCTCAGCTGCGGTGGCCCGGGCCGAGAGACTCACCGGCTCGAAGTCGAACCCGACGCGGGCGAGTAGGTCGAAGCCGTCAACATCAGGGCGTCCCAGCACCAGCGACAGTAGTTCGGGAGTCACCTGCCGCATGCCGAGGTATTCGCTGAGTTCGGCGCGCTTGTTCTTGTCGACCCAGGCGTTCCGGAGTTCGTCGAGAGAGCCGACTCGCTCGAGGACCGTGGCTTTTGCTCGCTCGAGGTACTCGTTGCTCTGGATGACGTTGCCGTTACCGAGGTCTAGCTCCACCTCTTCGGCGATCGCCACGTCGACGCCGGAGATCCTAAGCCTGTGATCGATCTGCGAAGGCATGCGCAGGGCTACCTCCAGCTCGGTGGCTTCGGCTTCGGTCGTGTCGACGCGCAGGTGCCGACGGGTGTATCCCCTGCTGGTCACGAAGACGTCAACGACCGTGCCAGGCAGCTCCTCGATCCGGAACGCGCCGCTGCCGTCGGCCCGAGCTTCAGCGAGCAGGCGTCCAGCCAGACGAACGGAGACTGAGGCGTCGGCGATTAGCGCGCCTGTCTCATCGTCCATGACGACCCCGGCCACGACCAGCTGACCTTCCATCGGACCAGTGACCGGGGGCGACGTGGGCAGATCCCAGTCGTCGAAGAGACGCGTGGCGTTGGTGTAGTCAATGATCCGGAAGTACGTCTTGTCGGTGATCGGATCGACCCGGCTTCCCCGCCCGATAATCTGCTTGAACATCGTGACGGAGCTGATGGGCCGCATGAAGACGATGTTGCGTACCGAGGGTGCGTTCACGCCAGTTGAGAGCAGGTCGACGGTGGTGACGACAACCGGTTCGCTGGTGGAGGCCAACTGGAATTGCTCTAGGATGGCTCCGGCGTCCCGTTCCTCGCTGACGATCCGGGCGGCGAAGAGGTTCTTCCCAGTCTCGGATCCGAGCAGGTCCTGCATCTCGCTGCGCACCAGGTCGGCGTGCTCCATGGTGACGCAGAAGACTATGGTCTTGTCGAGCGCGCCGTTCGTCCGCAGCACGCCAGCCAGGTGCTGGCACAGCACACGGGTCCGGTCGGGTACCACAATGGCCCGCTCAAACTCGCGCATCTCGTAGGCATCCCGAGGCGTGGTGCCCTCCGGGACAACGAGCTCGGCACCGCGCTCGACCTCCTCCTGGATGACCAGGCTTTCGTCGACGGTGGTCTTGACCCTGAGTACTTTGTAGGTCGCGAGATACCCGTCGTCGATGCCGCGACCGAGGGAGTATTCGAAGATGGGGCGTGGGATGCCCTCCTCATCCAGATTTTCGCCAGCGAAGAATGCGTAGGTGTCGATAGAGTCGTCCTGTTTTGGCGTTGCGGTCATGCCCAGGTGGAAGGCGTCCGAAAAGTACTCCAAGATCGCACCCCAGTCCCCATAGCCGCTGCGGTGGCACTCATCGACGATGACAATGTCGAAATAGCCCTTGGGGTAGCGCTCAAAGACCTTTCCGCCGCCGGGGGCGTCGGCATAGAGCGTCTGGTAGATGGCAAAGTGAACATCACGGGCCAATGGGATGTTGGGGCCGGACACCACTCCACGTCGTTCCCCCAGCCCGCCGAACTCGTTGTATGCCTGATCACGTAGGCTGACCCGGTCAGCAATGAACAGGATGCGTCGGGCGTAGCCGGTGGCCAGCAGTTTGTAGGCGAAGTTGAAGGCGATGAACGTCTTGCCGGTGCCGGTGGCCAGTGAGAGTAGCGCGCGGTGGCGACCCGTGAGGGCCTGCTCGATCGCGGCCGAGACCGCATGCTCCTGGTAGTAGCGCATGGCTGGCGCACCGGGAAGCGCAAAGGCTGGCTGTAGGAGTGGATTTGGCACCTGGTCGCCGCCGTGACCCGTGACCGTCGTACCGCGCCACGTTGCTCCGGCCTCGAAGCGCTGGCGGAGCTCGTCGGGAGTCGGGAAGGCATGGAGCTGTCGCACCTGTCCCGTGCGCAGGTCTTGCTCGACGATGCCGTGCCCGTTAGTCGAGTAGGCGAACGGCGCAGCCAGATCGGCGGCGTACGCCAGCGCCTGCTGGAGGCCGGCGCCTTCGGCGTGCGACTCGTCCTTGGCCTCGACGACGGCGAGTATGCAGCCACGCGGCTCGGTGCGCAGAACGTAGTCAACGAATTGCGGTCTATCGCGTACGGTCTGGTCGCCGAGCAGACGCAGCTTGCCCGGGCGGTACAGGTACTCCTCAGCGACCAACCCGTTTGCCCATCCGGCAGCCGCCAGAAGCGGGTCGATCAGCTGGAGGCGGGTCTCCTTCTCATTCAAGCTCACCGGCCTAGTTTGTCAGCAGGGCCCGACACTGGAGGGTGAAATCGAACGTCACGGGTCAGGGGGCGGAAGATATTGGCCTGCTGGGGTGTCCGCTGCGTGAGCGCTGCGTGAGCGGACTGGGCGGCACCGGGGCGGATCAGGCGTCACGCCGATCAAGGTCGCAAGTCTCTGATCAGCGGAAACGGGATTCGGTGGCACCGCCTGGCACCACCTTGGACGACCTTGCACCCCCTCGTAATGCGTAGGTCTCGGGTTCGAATCCCGAAGGCGGCTCCGCTGGGACCCAGGTCAGAGATTCTCTGACCTGGGTTTTTTGTTGTGTCCGGGGGAGGGGCGGGGCACGGATGGGGGGCTGGTTGGTGAGGGGTTGGGGAGGGCGCTGACCTGCGGAAAAGGGGGGGCGGCGGGGTGGGGGCCGGGGTGCCGGGGTGGCGCGGGTGCCGGGATGGGGGCAGGGTCGGGAGGCAGGGCCGGCAACGAGGCCCTAGGGGGCGTACCTGACGCAGACGGCGGCGTCTGCGGCCGAGCGACCGGGAGGCCCCGCATGGTTCGACGATCGGTGCGGGTCCGCGGGGTGGTGTGGCTCCGGCGGCCGTTGCGGGTGGCGTCGGGAGCGCTCGCGTCCGTCGTCACGCTGACCGTGGCGTCGTCCGCGCTGGCGTCCGGCCCGGACGGACAGCAACTCGCCACCCGCGGCGGGAAGGTCGTGAGCCTCCAGGCCGGGGGCAGCGCGCCGTTCGTGATCGCCCACCGGGGTGCGTCCCGGTACGCGCCGGAGAACACCCTCGCGGCGGTCGACGCCGCGTACCGGCGGGGGTTGGTGTGGGTCGAGAACGACGTGCAGCGGACCAAGGACGGTCGGCTGATCGTGCTGCACGACACCACCCTCAATCGGACCACCAATGCCGCGAAGGTGTTCCCGGGGCGGGCGCCGTGGCGGGTGGGGGACTTCACCGCGGCGGAGATCGCGCGGCTGGACGCCGGGAGTTGGTTCGGGAAGCGGTTCGCGGGGGAGCACGTGCCCACGCTCGCGGACTACCTGCGCAGGTTGGACCGGCATCGGCAGGGTCTGCTGCTGGAACTCAAGGCGCCCGAGCGGTATCCGGGAATCGAGCGCCAGACGCTTCGCGAACTCCGGTCGCTGGGTTGGCTGGACGCCGCGCACCTCACCAACCGGCTGGTGATCCAGAGCTTCTGCGTGCGGTGCGTGAAGCGGGTGCACAAGCTGATGCCCGAGGTGCGTACGGGGATCCTGGGGCGGCCGTCGCTGAGCAAGCTCCGGCGTTATGCGCGCTTCGCCGACCAGATCAACCCCCGTATGTCCGACGTTGGTTCTCGGTGGGCGCGGGTGGTGCACGGGCTGCACGGGCCGCACGGACGGCGGTTGGAGATCTACGCCTGGGACGTGGGGGCGCAGGCGAGCGTGCGGGCGGTGCGGGGGCGGGGCGTGGAAGGCGTAATCGACTGACCGATCGACGGGTCGCCCGCTCCGGGGAGGGGGCGGCGGCGGTGCGCGGGCGCGGCGGTGGGGCGGGATGCGGGCGCGAATCGTTGCGGACGTGGTGAGTTGTTCGGGGGTGGGTGATTTTTTCGTGTGTGTCGGAGTTGCGGCGGCTCGTCCGAGGGGTGCGGGTGTAGTCTCCCGCCCGTGTTTTGCGCTGTTTCGTCCACATTCAGTGAAGGTGCCGTGAAGGGGTGCGGCTCCACAGGCGGCCCCGGCCGGGCGGGATTTACGGGATTCCGCTGGCGCGGCTAAGGTGCCAGGGATGTTCGACGCCACGCTCCCCGCAATTCAACTAAGACGCTGGATTTGGCCTGTGGGTTCCGTTTCGGGGCCCGGTTTTTCGCCGCCGCATCCGGCTCCTCCGACAGGCGCGTTCCGGGAGGGCCCTTGACGAACGAGTTTCCGGCGTACGGCGAGCGGCGGGTACCGCTTCCCGCGCCGCGGCAGATGCCGAAGGACGCACCACCTGCCGCGGGCGCTCCTACCGGGGCGGACGGGGCGGGCGTGGCGACGGCCACGGCCACCCTCGCCCCGGTCACGCCGTCGCAGAAGGACGCCGACGCCGGCGGTGCCCCAAGCGGCCGGCGGCACGCCAAGGGACGCGCGGCCCGGGGCACGGCCGCCACCGGTCGGCCGACGGGCGACGGCGCTCCGGCCAAGACCCGCGATGCGTTCTTCGACAACGCGAAGTACCTGGCCATCGTGCTGGTGGCGATGGGGCACGCCTGGGAGCCGCTGCGCGACGGCAGCCGGTCGGCGGCGGCGCTCTACATCACCGTCTACGCCTTCCACATGCCGGCGTTCATCATCATCTCCGGCTATTTCTCGCGCAGTTTCGACATGCGCAAGGACCGGCTCCAGCGGTTGATCACCGGCGTCGCGGTCCCGTACGTCCTCTTCGAGGTCGCCTACACCTTCTTCAAGCGCTGGGCGGACGACGATCCCGGGTACCCGATCACCCTGTTGCAGCCGTGGTACCTGACGTGGTTCCTGATCGCGCTCTTCATCTGGCGGCTCACCACGCCGCTGTGGAAGATCGTGCGTTGGCCGCTGCCGCTCGCGCTGACCATCGCGGTCCTGGCGGCCGTCTCGCCGGAGATCGGCGACGACCTGAACCTCCAGCGGGTGCTGCAGTTCCTGCCGTTCTTCGTCGTGGGACTCACCCTGCGGCCGGAGCACTTCCAGCTCGTGCGCCGCCGGGCGGTGCGGATCGCCGCCCTGCCGGTGGTCGCCGGTGCGCTGGTCTTCGCCTACTGGGCCGCGCCGCGGATGAACGCCGCGTGGTTCTACCACCGCGACAGCGCGCAGGAACTGGGCGCTCCCTGGTGGAGCGGCGTGGTGATGACGCTGGCGATGTTCGGCTGCTCGCTGGTGCTGGTGGCCTGCTTCTTCGCCTGGGTGCCGGGCCGCCGGACGTGGTTCACGGCGCTGGGCGCGGGCACCCTCTACGGCTACCTGCTGCACGGGTTCCTCGCCAAGGGCTCGCGCTTCTGGCACTGGTACGACAACGACTGGCTGCACACGCCGTGGGGGCAGGTGCTGCTGACCCTGATCGCGGGCACCCTCGTCACGCTGCTGTGCACGCCGCCGGTGCAGCGGATCTTCCGGTTCGCCATGGAACCCAAGATGACCTGGGCGTTCAAGCCCGACGCGGTGGGGACGGCGCGCCAGCGTCGGTGAGGTCGGTGATGTCGGGGCGGGGAGGGCCGGGGTGCGGCCGAGGGTCCGTCGGCCGGTCGGCCGGGACGGGCCGGCGGTCCGTCGCCCCGGCCCTCGCGCACTTCGGCCCTGGGCCGCCCCGCCCCCCGTTCCTCGGTTCGGGGCCCAGGTCCGGCCGCTGCCGGCTGTCGTCCCGGCAGCCGATACGGCCCTGAACAAGTGTCCCCTAAGCTCCCTTGCGGCTCCCCCGCAGGGAGAACGCCGTGACGAAGGGGGAGAGACACCATGACCGGATCCACGTGGGGCGGCGAGCAACTCGATCTAAACGCCTACCTGGCGCGCATCGGCTACGCGGGCGACCGCCGGCCGACCCTGGAGACACTGCGGGCGCTGCACGCCGCGCACGGCGCCGCCATCGGTTTCGAGAACGTGGAGATCGTGCTGGGCCGCCCGATCCTGCTCGACCTGGAGGCGCTCCAGGCCAAGATGGTGCGGCAGCGGCGCGGTGGCTACTGCTACGAGCAGAACCTCCTCTACGCGGCCGCCCTGGAACGCCTCGGCTTCCAGGTCTCCGGGCTCGGCGCCCGGATCCGGATGGGCGAGGACAAGGTCCGCGCGGTCACCCACGCCCTGCTGAAGGTGGAGCTGGCCGGCACGGAGTGGATCACTGACGTCGGTTTCGGCGGTGAGGCGCTGCTGGCCCCGCTCCCGTTGCGGGACGGCGTCGAGGAGGCACAGGGCGCCTGGACCTTCGGCCTCGTGTACGAGAAGGAGTCCGAGGCGTGGGTGCTGCGGTCGCGGCACGCGGACGGGTGGTTCGACCTGTACGCCTTCGGGACCGAGCAGCGTTTCCCGGCCGACTACGCCGTCTTCAACCACTACATATCGACACACCCACGGTCGCCGTTCACCGGCAAGATCGTGGTGCAGAAGCCGGGCTCCGAGCTGCGCCGCACGCTGGTCGGACGGGAGCTGACGCTGACCCGGCCGGACTGGTCCCGGGAGGTGCGGGAGGCCGCTCCGGAGGAGATCCCGGGCCTGTTGGACACCGCATTCGGGATCACGCTGTCCGCGGCGGACGCGGAGGCGCTGGTGGCGACGTACGGGGAGTGAGGCGGGGAGCCGGGTGATTGGGGCCGCCCGGCAGGGGGCCCCAGTGCCCGGGCTACCGCGGCGCCGTGCGGTCCTCCCGCACCACCGCGATGCCCTCGATCTCCACCAGGGCCGTCTCGTCCCACAGTCGGGTGGCGCCGATCACGGCCATGGCCGGGAAGTCCCCGCCGACCAGGCGCTTCCACACCCGGCCGAGCTCCTTCGCGTGGCGGCGGTAGTCGGCCACGTCGACCGCGAAGACGGTGAGCTTGGCCAGGTCGGACGGGGCGGCGCCGGCCGCGGACGCCACCTCCAGGAGGTTGCCGAGCGCCCGCTCGAACTGCTCGACGATGCCGTTGCCGACGATCCGGCCCGTGCCGTCGAGTGCGGTCTGCCCGGCCAGGAACACCAGCGTGCCGGGGGCGGCGATGCGCACGGCGTGGCTGAATCCGGTCGGCGGCGCGAGGTGCGGAGGGTTGATGCGCTCCACGCCGTCGTGGCTGTTGCGGTTGCCGTCGTTGCCGTCGCTCATCCCCGTCTGCTCCCCTCCGTCGCCAACTCGTAACGCACTCCCAGGGATTGAAGCGCGTCCCGCTCCTCCTGGGGAAGGTGTTCATCGGAGATGACGAGATCGAAGTCGGCCAGCGGCGCGAGTTCGTAGAGGGCCTGGCGGCCGAACTTCGAGTGGTCCACGAGCAGGACCTTGCGCCGGGCGGCGGCCATCAGGGCCCGCTTGACCAGCACGTTCTCCTGCGCCTGGTGGTAGCAGTGGCCGTTGTCGACCGCGGAGGTGGACAAGAAGGCGATGTCCGCGCGGAAGCTGCGGGCGATGTCGGCGGTGGACATGCCGAGGAAGGCGTTGAACGCCGCGTGGTACTCGCCGCCCAGCGCGATCACCCGGATGTCGGGCTCCTCCGCCAGCTCGTTGATGACCTGGAGGGAGTTGGTGATGACGGTGAACGCGCCGCGTGAGGAGAGCGCGCGCGCCAGCGGCAGCGCCGTGCTGGAGTCGTCGATGATCACGGCCTGGCCCGGCTCGGCCATGGCCAGTGCGGCCGCGCAGATCGCCTCCTTCGCCGCCACCTGCTCGTTGCCGCGCCAGCGCGCCGTGGATTCGAAGAGCGCGCTGGGGGTGGCGGTGGCCCCGCCGCGCACCTTGCGCAGCCAGCCCTGGTGCTCCAGGGCGTCCAGATCGCGATGCACCGTCATCTGGCTGACGCCGAGCTCCAGGACCAGTTCCTCGATGCTCACCTGGCCCTCGGCCAGCACCCGGTCGGTGATCCGCTTGCGGCGGTCCTTGGGGCTCAGCTTGGTGACCGGCGCCTCACTCGCGACCGGGGCGTCGGCGGCCCCTTCGGTGTCGGTCAACGCTGGTCCCTTCGCGGCTCGGACGGCTCGGACGGAGTGAATGGCTCGGATCCCGGCCGCCCGTCGGTCGACGGCCCCCTACCCGGCGAGTTTAGGGCGTGACGGGTCCCGAGCGGCCGTGGCCATCGGATCGCTCCCGTCGAGCGTGCCCCGTGCGCCGTAGGGCCGACAACGGACGAACGCCGCCTCGTGGTGGAACGGCTCGGCGCGGTGCTCCCGGATGGTCGCCCGGTGCTGCGGGTGTGCGGTGCCGTACGCGTAGCGGCTCATCGCGGAGACGGTCCGCCATATCGAGAACGTGGCGACGAACCGGGGAGGTCTGGCCAGCGCGACGGCGGCGAGCATCGACGGATCGGCCGCGGCCCGCCCGGCGGCACGGGAGTTGGCCCGCAAGAACGGGACCGTGCGGCGCAACCGCAGCGAGCCGAGGGTGAGCACGGCGACCGGTCCGTCCTCGTCGGTGAGGGCGGCGTCCGGGTCGGTCTCGACCGGCAGCGGACTCCACGCGCCCAGGACCCGCACCGGCCGCAGCCGCACCTGCCAGCCGCCCGCCAGCCGCCGGGCCAGGGGGTCTTCGGCGAGGAAGCGGTCCAGGGCGGCGTCGTCGTCCCACGAGGCGAGTAGTGCCGCCCGGCCTGGGCGCACGGCGGGCGGACCGGCGGCGAGGGCGCCGGTCAGGGCGGTGGTGGCGAACCGCAGGCCGGGGACGGCGCCCGGCCGCGGAGGACGACCGAGGGCGGTGCGCGCGGCGCGCACGCCGAGGTGCACGGAAACGATCATGTCGGACCCCCGTCCGTCCCGGCGCAGGGGCAACCGTTAAGTTACCCATGCGTATACCATGTGGTACACGACATAGTATGCCGCACGGCGGAGACAATTGCGAGGCGAATGCCACGGCAGAACGCGCCAGATTCCTGCACGCGGGCGGGGTCGCGCGCGCCCGGCACCACCCGAGCGGTGAGCGCGCCAGCGACCGCAGCGGCCGGTGGGCAGCCCGAGAACGACGAGAAGCACGCCATCCGAGAGAGCCACGAGGACGCCCGATGAACGAGATCGACCGCAGCCGCGCCGCCCGCGCGGAGGCCAGGACGCGCATCGAGGACGCGGCGGCCCGGCTGTTCGCGGAGCGCGGCTTCGCGGGCACCACCATCGGGGAGATCGCCGCCGAGGCGGGCCTGAGCAAGCCGATGCTCTACCGCCACTTCGACTCCAAGCAGGAACTGCACCTCGTCCTGTTGGAACGGCACCGCGACGAACTGGCCGCCGCGCCGCTGCGCGAACTCCTGCACGGCGAAGGCGCTCTGCACACCCGGATGGAGGCGATGTACGACGCCTGGTTCGGCCACGTGCAGAGCCATCCGTACACCTGGCGGATGATGTTCCGCGACACCACCGGCGACCCCGAGGTGCAGGCGTTCCACCGCGAACTCCAGCGCAGGCAACGGGCGACGGACGTGGCCCTGCTGCGCGAGGTGGCGCCCGACGTCCCCGAGGCCGAACTGGAGCCCCTGGGCGAGGCGATCCGCAGCTCGCTCTACGGCCTCGCGCTGTGGTGGCTGGAGCGCCCCGACACCCCGCGCGCGGTCCTGGTCGCCGCGATGTCCCGCCTCACGCGCGGCCTGCTCCCGGAAGGGGCCGGACGGGAGTAGGCGGCACCCGGGGGCGCGCACCCGCCGGACCGGCCACCCGTCCGTCCCCCGTGGTCATTTCGCGTCCGCGTAGCACTCCACCACCGCCGTGGTGAACGGGAACCGCACTGGTGTCGGGCCGAAGGCGAGCCGGCCCGCGGTGGCGGCCGCCACCGCGATGGCCTCGGCGACCGTGGCGGCCTCCTCCGCCGGGCAGTGCACGATCACCTCGTCGTGCTGGAAGAAGACCAGCTCGGCGCGGAGACCGGCGCGGGCCATCGCGTGGCGCAGCGCGGCCAGCACCAGCAGGGCCCAGTCGGCGCCGCTGCCCTGCACGACGAAGTTGCGGGTGAAGCGGCCACGGGCGCGCGCCGCCGAGGTGCTGCCGTAGCCGGCGGGCCGTTCCTCCTCCTGGGGCAGGCCCGCCTCGTCGGGCGGTGCCACCGAGGCGGGCGGGCAGGTGCGGCCCAACCAGGTGCGCACCAGCCGGCCCTCCTCGCCGGCCCGGGCCGCGTCGTCGACGTACGCCACCGCGGCCGGGTAGCGCCGGCGCAGATCGGCCATGTGCTTCAGGCCGTCGCCCGAGGTCTGGCCGTACATGGCGCCCAGCAGAGCGAGTTTGGCGCGGTCGCGGTCGCCGCCGAAGGCGCGGGCCGCCAGGTCCGCGTAGAGGTCCGTGCCGGTGCCGGCGACCTCCATCAGGCCCTGGTCACGGGAGACGGCGGCCAGCACCCGCGGTTCCATCTGGGCGGCGTCGGCCACCACCAGGCGCCACCCCGGGTCGGCCCGCACCGCTTGCCGGATCACCTTGGGGATCTGCAACGCGCCGCCACCATTGGTGGTCCACCGGCCGGTGACCGTGCCGCCGGGCAGGTACTCGGGGTGGAACCGGCCGTCGTGCACCCACTGGTGGAGCCAGGACCAACCGTGGGCGGTGTACAGGCGGTAGAGCGATTTGTACGCCAACAACGGTGCCACCGCGGGGTGGTCGACCTGTTGCAGTTCCCACTTGCGGGTCGAGGAGAGGGCGATCCCGGCGCGGGCGAAGGCCCGGATGATGTCGTTGGGCAGATCGGGCCGGACTCGCACGCCCGCCCCGAAGGCCCGCGACACCTCGTCGGCCAGCTCCGCCATGCGCCGGGGTTCCAACCCGCCGGGGAAACGCTCGCCCAGCAGGCCGTCCAACACCTCGCGGTGCACGTCCGCCCGCCAGGGAATGCCGGTCCGGGACAATTCCGTGGCGACCAGCATGCCCGCCGACTCGGACGCCAGCAGCAGCCGCATGCGGTCCGGGTGCTCGGCCCGCGCCGTACGGGCGAGTTGGCCGGCGTAGACCTCCAGCAGCGCGGTGAACTCGTCGGTGTCGGGCGGCAACGGCACCGGTCCCGGCTCGAACAGGGACGGTTGGGTCTCGGCGGTGCGCAGCGGCGCGTCGGCCGGCACCGGCAGGCCGTGCAACCGGGCCCAGGCGGCGGCCAGCGAGTGGGGCTGGCCCGACTGTCCCTCCTCGTGGCCGATCAGCAGCGCCTCGGCGGCCTCGACGTCGTAGCACCGCTCGACCCGCACCCCGGCCGCCAACAGCCGTCGATAGGTCTCGGTCGTGGACCGCCACACCCACCGCTCGACCTCCGGGCGGGACCGCACCGCCCCGGTGAGCGAGGACTCCCGCACCACCGGACCGGCGGGCCGCCCGTCCTGAGTGAGCGGGCAGAGACGAACACCCCCGTCGCCCGTCTCCGCCACCGCCCATCTCATGCCCCGAGTCTTGCACCAGGGTCTGACAATGCCCTTGACCAGCGCCTTCGCGTCCGGCACGGATTTTGGCGCCACAGCGAAGAGGCGCGACGGAGGCGCCAATCACCGGTACGTGACGGTCGACGTGTGACGATGACGCGGGTGAGGAACGACGGACCGGGCAACGTGCCGCCGGGACGGGCGCTCTACGCGAATTCACCGCGGAAACCACATCTGCCCCGTACGGCACTTACCGCCAACTATCACCCGTTTGGGCCGCTACTTTTGCCCGGTTTGTTGCGTTGAACTGCTTGTCGCTCCAGGCGGCGCGCACAGAAACCTGAATGCTGCTCAGTAAAGAGGTTCACCGTGAAGTTTGTCTCCAAGGCCGTTGTCCTGTCCGCCGCCGCGGGCATTGCCGTCGTCGGAGGCGCTGGCATCGCCAGTGCCTCCGGGCACGGCGATGGCGCCCACGCCAAGGGTGCCGCCGTGGGTTCGCCCGGCGTGATCTCCGGCAACCTCATCCAGGTGCCGATCCACGTCCCGGTCAACGTGTGCGGCAACACCGTCGACGTCATCGGTGCGCTCAACCCGGCGTTCGGCAACCGCTGCATCAACAAGTGATCACCTTCTGGTGATGGAGGCCCGCCCCGTTCCGGGGCGGGCCTTTTCCGTGCGGAATTCGCACACGAGGCAGACGACTTGTCGTCCGGTACCGCCAAAACGCACTCCGGCGGCCTACGTTGACGCGCGGACGCAGTGATATGGGTCTACGGATGGCGTGGCATTCGGGTGAATCCGCGAAACCGCACCCCGCGAGGCGAGTTGAGCCAGTGCGCTCCCGACACGGGCGCTCCGCTTCCAGAAGGGTAAACAGTGATCAAGAAGGTCCTGGCCACGACGGCAGTAGCCGCTTCCCTGGTCGGCGTCTCGGCGGCCGTCGCCCCGCAGGCGATGGCGGTCGGCGATCGCCACGGCACCTCCACGGTCAACGGCAACCGTTCCGACGCCGTCTTCGGCAACTCCACCACGCATGGCCGGATGAGCCCGCAAATGGAGTTCGTCCAGGGGTCGTTGAACAAGCTCTGCGTGGGCCTGCCGCTCAAGGGGGACGTCGGCTCGCTGTTCGGTGGCATTCCGGTCTCGGTCCAGGACGTCAAGGTGCTGTCGTCGCCGCAGAACCAGCAGTGCGTCGAGAACTCCACCCAGGCCAAGGGCGACGAGGCGCTGTCGCACATCCTGTCCGACATCCCGGCCCTGTCGGCCAACGGCATCGGCAACCGCTGAGTCGGTCGACTCCGGCCGCAGGCCCGGGCGCCGGTCCTCGTGTTCCTTGAGGCCCTCCGGACCTGCGGCACGTCCGAGGAGGCGCCGGGACGAAAATGCCCGGCCCCTTCCCGGCCGGAATTCGCATTCGGTGAGTAACCCTCCCGTTCGAATTTCCGTGTTTTTTCTTTATATGAATGGGGCGCCACAAAACCTTTGCGACATTCGGGCGATTTCTCCGAAAACTCCTCTTCGGGAGTTTCGCGGGGCACGGGAAATCGTTACCAATATCGGCAGCGGAGTTACGGGCGAGCAGATTCACGCCCGTGCGACACGACGGTCGTGTGTGCTACGGATCCCGCTGCAGGAAGGGCTGAAAGTGAAGTACGCAAAGGTCGCAGCAGTCACCGCAGGCACGCTCATGGCAGTGGGCGTTGCCGCGCCGGCATTCGCCGACGCGCACGCCACGGGCGGTGCCAAGCGTTCCCCGGGCGTGATCTCCGGGAACGTCATCCAGGTTCCGATCCACATCCCGGTCAACGTGTGCGGAAACACGGCCAGCTTCATCGGGATCCTGAACCCGGCCTTCGGCAACCGCTGCGTCAACGTCTGATCGACACAGTTCGAGCCGCGTCGTTGTGGCCGGCCCCGGCTCGCCTTTGTTGCGTGCCGGGGCCGACGGTTTTCCGGCCCTTCACGATCGTGTTCCGGGTGGCCCCGAAAGCATTCACGGGCGGGGTCGAAGAATCGGAGCGTCACAGTTTCTCGGTGCGTCGGCCCTCGTTAGGCAGAGGGAATGCGGTGGTCCGAGCAGCGAAGTGACTGCTCACGCGGCGCTGGTGCCGTGATTCCTTCGAGCACCGCACCAGAAGGGACAGTGGAAAGTGAAGTACGCGAAGTCTGCTGCAACTGTTGCCGGCTCCGTCCTGGCGCTGGGTGCGGCCGTGCCCGCTTTCGCTGCCGATGCCGGTTCGCCGAACATGGCCTCGCCGCACATGAGTCTCAACGGCGGGCTGGCGGACGCGCTGAACAACCAGCAGGTGGACGGTCGCCAGGTCAAGCCGCTGGTCGACACCGTTCGGGGGGCGGAGAAGACCGCCAAGCACCCCAAGCAGATCGTTGGTGGCGCCACGGGGGCCACCAGGGAACTTCCGCTGCTCGGTGGTCTGCCGTTCGGCAAGTGACGGGTCGGCGAACCGCGGCGCGACTGCCTCGGGTGATTGCCCGGGGAATTCGATGCGGCCGAGTGAAACCTCAGCCGTCGGATCGGCGCTGTGTGCGTCAATGAATTTTCGAGGTTGACCCCGGTCCGGAAGATGAATCACGGCTGCAAAATTTGGGACGGGATGCCCGGTCGGCAAGAGGTGATCCGGATAATAAGCTCATTTGAGTGAATGAGCACAACTAAATGTGCCCTTCTGAGTTAGTCAGATCGCCCGGCTCAAGGGCATCCCGAAACACGAAGGATCAACAATGATCAAGAAGGCTCTGGCCACCGCAGCCGCGGCTGCTTCCATTGTTGGGGTAGCCGCAGCCGTTGCCCCCCAGGCGATGGCCACTGGTAACCAGCACGGCACGTCGTCGGTCAACGGCAATGGTTCGAAGCAGTTCTTCGGAAACTCGACCACGTACGGTTACATGAGCCCGCAGATCGGCCTGATCCAGGGCTCGCTCAACAAGCCCTGCGTCGGCCTGCCCGCCAAGGCGAACCTCGGTTCGCTGGCCGGCGTGGTTCCGGTCTCGGTCCAGGACATCAACGTCCTGTCGTCGCCGCAGAACCAGCAGTGCACCGAGAACTCCACCCAGGCCAAGGGCGACGAGCCGCTGTCGCACATCCTGGACGACATCCCGGTCCTCTCCGCGAACGGCGTCCACAACCGCTGATCGGGTGAACACCGCCCGGGCCGCTCAGCTCTCGCAGCTGAGCGGCCCGGGTTTTCCTTTGTCGCCCCGGCGGTTTTTGGATTGTTATTCGCCCGTGACCGCTGGGGGTTCGGCGGGATCGTTATGAGAGTGTGTGGAGGGATGCATGCCAATGCCCTCGCGAGAATGATGGGGTTGCCGGGGCATTGGCATGCCGGCCGAAAATGAGTATGCGGCCCGGGAGAATTTCTTGTGATTTCCCGGGCCGGTGGCGCGCGCTGTAGGACTTTTGGGGAGTCCGATCACCATCTCTTTGGGTGACGGTGCGGAACTCGGGCGGCCGCGGCGTGTTGTTGAAACAGGGCTCCCGTGCCGGGGGTTCCTTCTCTTGAAGGGTTCAGCGCGATGAAGAAGATGATGGCGGCCGCGGCGATCGCGGCATCGCTCGTCGGAATTTCGGCCGCGACGGCTCAAGAAGCGATGGCGATCGGCGACCAGGACGGCACCAGCACCGTCAACGGCAACGGCGCCAAGTCCGTGTACGGAAACTCCAAGACGCACGGCAAGCGCAGCACCCAACTCGGGCTCGTGCAGGGCAGCTTGAACGACCTGTGCGTCGGCCTGCCCGCCAAGGGGAACGCCGGCTCGCTGATCGGCGGAATTCCGGTCACCGTGCAGGACATCAACGTGCTGTCGTCGCCGCAGAACCAGCAGTGTGCGCGGAACTCCACCCAGGCCAAGGGCGACGAGGCGCTGTCGCACCTCCTCGACGACATTCCGATCTTCTCGGGCAACGGGGTCAAGAACCGCTGACGGCCGTCGGCTTCGGCCGATTCGCCGCTTGCGACACCGGGCGGCCAACGGGTGGGTGCGCCGTTGGCTGCCCGGTCGTGCGAGCGCCACGGGGATGCGGGCGGGGTGTCCGTGCGCGAGGACTGCGGAGTGAGGGGACATGGGACAGAGGCTGAGGGCGTGCCTGGTCGTCGCGGTGGCGGCGGGCGTGCTGGGGGTGGGTGGCGGCCCGGTCTTCGCGGGCGCCGGTGCGCGGGGAGGTGTCGCGGGTTCGCCCGGGGCGCCGTCCGGGAGCGTGGTCCTGGCGGAGGCGCTGGCTCCGGTCGCTGCGTGCGGCAACCCGTTGGGCGGGGTGCGGGCCTTGTTGGGGCCCGCTTCGGGAATCCGGTGCGGCAACGGGGCGAGGTCCTCGCGGTCGCCGTTGGCCGGACGTCGTGCGGAGGGGCGTCGGGAGCGGCGACCGGTCGGGGTGTCCGAGGGGGCGGTCCGACGGGGCTTGGGCGTGCGCGGCTATCGGGATCCCCGGGTGGGCGCGGTGGCGCGGGCCGGCAAGTCGGTGGGGGAGGCGCTGCTGGCGTCCAGTGGGGCGCGACGGCTGGGGCTGGTCGCCGGGGTCGGTGGCGGGTTGGTGCTCGGCGGGGTGGCGTTGCTGCACCGGGTCCGTGGTCGTCGGGGATGAGCCGTGCGGCGCCGGGGCGTGGCGGCCGGCCGAGCGGATGCGGCGGGCCGCTCGGCCAGGGCCACCCGGTCGGGGCGGCGCCGTGGGCGCCGGACGTCCCGACCGCGGCCGCCGTACCGCTGGTACCGGGCGGAGCTGCGGCTGGAGGCCGCCCGCGGGCACGACGGGTCGTGCGGATCAACGCGCGATGACGGCCGCCGGCACGGGGCGGACGGCCGTTTCGCTCGTTGGTGGGATGTGGTGGAACCGGATGTTTGGGGGGAATGACAAGGAAGGTAGTAAAAGCGATTAAACGCAATTAGCTGAGGGGGTGCGGGGCATGCTCATCGCGTTGGCGCAGACGGACTGCGTGCTGGGGGACGTGGCGGAGAACCTGCGGGTCGCCCGGGAGCAGATCGAGCAGGCGGCGGTCCAGGGCGCGGATCTCGTGGTGTTCCCCGAACTCAGCCTGCACGGCTATCACTTGGGGGCGCTCAAACGGGACGCGTCGCTGGAGACGGGCGATCCGCGGTTGCGGGAGCTGAGCACGCTGGGGCCGGCCGTGCTGATCGGCTTCCACGAGCACACCAGTCTGCGGGCGTACAACACGTCCGCGTACTACGTGGACGGGGAGTTGGCGCACGCGCACCGCAAGCTCTACCTGCCGAACTACCTGGCGTGGGAGGAGCGCAAGCACGTCAGTCCGGGGCAGTCGCTGCGCGCGTACGAGCTGGCGAAGTCGCCGACCGGGGGGCGGGGGGCGACGCTGGTGTGCAACGACGCCTGGCAGCCGGTGCTGCCGTGGCTGGCGGTGCAGGACGGGGCCGAGGTGCTGTTCGTGCCGACCAACAGTGCGGCGAGCCTGGATCCGGAGGCGATGGACACCGGGCTCTACTGGGACACGCTGTTGTCCTACACGGCGCGGATGCTCCAGTGCTGGGTGGTCTTCGTCAACCGGGTCGGCAACGAGCACGGGGCGTCGTTCTGGGGCGGCTCGCGGGTGGTGGACCCGCGGGGCGCGGTGGTGGCGCAGGCGCCCAAGTGGGAGACGGCGCTGGTCACCGTGGAGATCGACCCGTCCGAGGCGCGGCGGCAGCGGCGGGCCGTGCCGCTGGTCGCGGAGGCCCGCCTGGGGCTGGTCGACCGCGAGGTGCGGCGGCTGATCGACGAGGGCGGCGACCACTGACCTCGGCGGGGCGGGGCCGGGTCAGTGGCCGGCGGGCTGCTCCGTGCGGGCGGCCTCGGTGGGGCGCTCGTCCTTGAGGGCCTTGGCCTCCGACTTGAGGATGCGCATCGAGCGGCCGAGGCCGCGCGCCATGTCGGGGAGCTTCTTGGAGCCGAAGACCAGGACGAGGACGGCCACGATCAGGATCAGGTGCCAGGGCTCCAGGGCGTTGCGCAGCACGGCGCTCTCGCTTTCGTCGGGGTGGTGGGGCTGTCCAGTATTACCCGGACGGCCCGGCCGCCCGGCCCAGGGGGCGGGTCCGGGGCGGGCGGCCGGGGCGGGGCTTCACCAGCTGGACGTGGTGACTCCCGGCAGGTGGCCCTTGTGGGCCTGGTCGCGGAGGTTGATCCGGGAGAGGCCGAAGGCCCGGAAGTAGCCGCGCGGGCGGCCGTCGACGCCGTCGCGGTTGCGGACGCGGGTGGCGCTGGCGTCCCGCGGCTGGCGGGACAGCTCCCGTCGGGCGGCGGTGCGCTGCTCGTCGGGGGCGCGCGGGTCGCGGATGACGGCCTTGAGGACGGCCCGGCGGGCCGCGTACCGGGCGACCGTGGCGCGTCGGCGCTCGTTCTTGGCGATCTTGCTCTTCTTGGCCATCAGACCTTCTCCCCCCGGGCGCGGATGCGGGCGACGGCCGCTTCGACGCCGATCGCGTCGACGGTCCTGATGGCCTTGGTGCTCAGGGTCAGCCGGATGTGGCGGCCCTCGCTCGCCAGCCAGTAGCGCTTGCGCTGGACGTTGGGGTCGAAGCGCCGGGAGGTGCGGCGGTGCGAGTGGGAGATGGACTTGCCGAAGCCCGGCTTGCGGCCGGTCAGCTGGCAGTGGGCGGACATGGTGCGGTCCCTCCGGTGGTCGGGCCCTGTGTGGGCTTATTGAAAATGGAAACCATTTGCGTATACTACCTGGCATGGCCCGCAACGAGATACGCCCGGTCATCAAGCTCCGGTCCACCGCCGGCACCGGGTTCACCTACGTCACCCGCAAGAACCGCCGCAACGACCCCGACCGCCTGGAACTGCGCAAGTACGACCCCGTGGTCGGTCGGCACGTCACCTTCCGAGAGGAGCGCTGAGCGCGATGAAGCCCACAATCCACCCCGCCTACGGGCCCGTCGTCTTCCGCGACCGGGCCGGGGACTTCGCCTTCCTGACCCGTTCGACCCTGACCAGCGACAAGACGGTCGAATGGGAGGACGGCCACACCTATCCCGTCATCGACGTCGAGATCTCCTCGGCGAGCCACCCCTTCTACACGGGCGCCGCCCGGGTGTTGGACACCGCCGGCCGCGTCGAGCGCTTCGAGCGCCGGTACGGCAAGCGCGGGGCCCGCTGATGGAGCGGTTGAGCGTGGCGCTGGTGGGCGGTCTGCACGCGGACGCCCGGCGGGCCGCCGTCGAGCGGCTGCTGCGGACCGTCCCCGGCAGCGTCGCCCTCCACCACGACCTGGCCGCTGCGGCCGACGGCACCGTGCGGCGCACGGTCCGCGACGCCGGCGGCACGCTGGACACCGGTGAGGTGCCGCTGGTCAACGACTGCGCCTGCTGCGCGTTGCGCGAGGACCTGGTGCCCGAACTGGAGCGGCTGGCCGCCGGCCGGACCTGCCGGCTGGCGATCGTCGAGCTGTGGGACTCGGTCGAGCCGAAGGCGATGGCCGAGGTGGTCACCTCGTGCGGCAGCGCGAACCTGGCGCTGACGGGCGTGATCACGGCGGTCGACCCGGCGCTGCTGCTGCCCTACCTCAGCTGCGGCGACGACCTCGCCGAGGCCGGGCTGGCGGCCGCCGCCTCGGATCAGCGGACGGTCGCCGACACCTGGGCGCGGCAGCTGGAGTACGCCCCGGTGCTGGCGGTGGCCTCGGGGGAGGAGGCCGCGGACGACGCCGACCACGCGCTGCTGGCGCAGCTGCACCCGATGGCGCGTCAGGTGGCGGTGGACTCCGTGGAGCTGGCGGCCGCCGCACTGGCCGGCTTCGACGTGGAGGCCGCGGCTAGCCGACAGCACCCGGCCTGCGCGCTGCTGCCACAGGAGGCCGAGGCGGCCGGCGTGGGCACCTTCGTCTGGCGCGGCGCCCGGCCCTTCCACCCGGAGCGGCTCTACGCGGCCCTGGAGGACCTGACGTGTGCGGCGGCCCGCAGCCGCGGCAGGTTCTGGCTGGCCGACCGGCCGGACACGCTGCTGTCCTGGGACGCCGCCGGCGGCGCGTTGTGCGTGGAGAACGCCGGGCCGTGGCTGGCCGCGCTGCCGGACGCCGCCTGGGAGCTGGTGCCGCCGGTGCGCCGGGCGGCCGCCGCGCTGGACTGGCATCCCGAGCACGGCGACCGGGGGCAGTACCTGACGTTCACCTCGCCCGGGCTGGACCGCACCGGGCTGCGCGACCTGTTGGCGTCCTGCCTGCTCACCGACGCCGAGTACGTGGGCGGTCCGGCGGCCTGGAAGGGCCTGTCGCCCGCCTTCGACGTGCTGCTCGACCCGGTCTCGTGACGCCCCGGCCACTCGTGAACCGGCCGTTTACCCGCCCGGAACCAGTCCCTCCACCCGGAGAAGGAAACCCCGCCATGACCCGTCGCCACGACGCGCGCCGCACGGCCGCGCCCCGCCGCAACCCGCTGGACGCGGCCGGGATCACGTACGTCGACTACAAGGACACCGATCTGCTGCGGAAGTTCGTCTCGGACCGCGGCAAGATCCGCAGCCGTCGGGTCACCCGGGTCACCGCCCGGCAGCAGCGGCAGCTGTCCCGCGCGATCAAGAACGCCCGGGAGATGGCGCTGTTGCCGTACTCCGCGCGGTGACGCGGACCTCGCGGGGGCGGGGCTCCCGGCAGCCGGCGCCGCCCCGCGCAACCGGTAGGAGATTCCCTACGTTTGACGCGTAGGGAATCTCCTACTTATTTTGGGGGTGTGAACGCCACTCCTGCACCGCCGCGCTCCATGCCGTCCGCAACCGATCAGGACCGGATCTTCGCGGCGCTCGCCAACGCCACCCGGCGCGAGCTGCTCCGCCTGCTGCGCGACGACGGGCCGCAACCGGTCCGGGCGCTGGCCGAGCACTTCGCGATGAGCCGGCCGAGCCTGTCCGAGCACCTGAAGGTGCTGCGCGAGGCGGGGCTGGTGAGCGAGCGGCGGGTCGGCCGACAGCGGATCTACCGCCTGGAGGCCGCACCGCTGTGCGAGGTGCAGGACTGGCTCGGACCCTACGAGCGGTTCTGGCGCGCGAAGCTCGCGAGCCTGGGCGAGCTGCTCGACCGCATCCCCCACGAAGAGGCGCAATGAACACCCACGGCATCCCGGACCCCGACGACGACCCGGCGGACGCGACGACGCTCCGCGTAGACCACTTCCTGCCGCATCAGCCCGCCAAGGTCTGGCGGGCGCTGACCGAGCCGGAGCTGCTCGCGCAGTGGATGATGCCCGGCGACTTCCGGCTGGCGGTCGGCCACCGCTACGAGATGCGGACGCTGCCCCGGCCGAACACCAACTTCTCCGGCACGGTGGTCGCCGAGGTCGTCGCGTTCGAGGTGGAGCGGATGCTGCGGCTGCGCTGGCAGGACGCCGACGAGGGCCAGGGCAACCGCGCCGACTGGACCCTCACCTGGACCTTGGAACCCGAAGGGCGCGGCACGCGTCTCTTCCTCGTCCACGAGGGATTCGATCCCGACGACCCGTACCAGGTGCAGGCACACCGCGTCATGGGTGGTGGCTGGCGGTCGATTGTGACGGACGCTTTGGGGAAGGTGCTCAACAAAATGTGACCGGCCCGGCACCCCCTGTCGTGCACGTGCATCTGCGCATGCATCCGCATGTGAACGCAGCTATGATCCCGGGCAGTTGACACCGTTTATCACCGAGTTCACCACCCGGGAGAGCCCTGTGCCCCACGCATACAACGGCATGGCCGCAACGGAGCTCCGCGACGTGACCTGGCAGAAGAGCCGGCACAGCAATTCCCAGGGCTCCTGCGTGGAATTCGCGAAGCTGCCCGGGGGCGACATAGCGGTGCGCAACTCCCGTTTCCCCGACGGCCCGGCGCTGGTCTACACGCCGGCGGAGGTCGAGGCGATGCTGCTCGGCATCAAGGACGGGGAGTTCGACCACCTGGTGCGCGACTGAGCGGACCGGCGGCGCCGACGCGGTGGCGGTCGGTGCGCACACGGAAGACGGGCGCCCGCGTCGTGCGGGCGCCCGTTGCGCGAGGGCGGACGGCGGAAGCGGTCAGCCGGTCGGTGCGGACCGTGCGGCGGTCCTCACGGCAGCCGGAAGAGGGCCCACACGATCTTGCCGTGCCGGGCCCCGGACAACCGGTGCCAACCCCAGCTGTCGCTGAACGAGTCCACCAGGTAGAGCCCGCGGCCCGACTCGTCGGCGGAGTCCGCCTCGCCGGCCTCCGGTGAGGCGTCGCTGGGGTCGCGCACCGCACAGACCAGCCGGGACGACCAGCGCATCAGGTGGAGCCGGGCGGGCAGGTGGCCGTCGGTGAAGTCCGCGCCGAAACCGGGGTGCTCGGGGGCGGCCAGGACCGCGTGCCGCAGGGCGTTGGTGACGAGCTCGGAGACCACCAGGCCGACGCCGTCGAAGAGCTCCTCCAGGCCCCAGCCGACGAGCGTCTCGCGGGTGAACTTGCGGGCGCCGCCGACCGATTCGTAACGGGGCGGGAGCGGGCAGGACGCGGAACCGGAGACGGCCAGGGGGTCGACGGGCGGGAAGCCCTGCCATAAAGGCTCGAAGTCGAGCATGGTCGAAACCTTGGTCCCCATGCGAGGCACTCCTGGCGTTCGCGGACGTCATGACCCAGGCCGGTCAGCCGGGGATCTGGCGGATCTTTCACGAGCGTGCATGCGTGCGACGCCCATGGTTCCCAATGCGTAGGGCAGATGCAAGGGCAGATGCACGTGCAGCTGACGCGATTGCGTAGGGCTGGCCGTATAAGCGCCGTATTCTTCCTGTGATTTCTTGTGGAGGGCTTGCAGGGGCTGCACATATCAGTAACCGCATGAGCACTGAACGAAGCCTGAACGTGGCAGACTGCGGCCCACTGTTGGACGGGGTGGGGTCACAGGAGGGTCAGAGAGGTGTCCGCAAGTGAGTCGGGCGGGTCGGTGGTGCGGCGGATCCTGCTCGGATCCCAGCTCCGTCGGCTGCGTGAGTCGCGCGGGATAACCCGTGAAGCGGCCGGCTACTCGATCCGTGCGTCCGAATCGAAGATCAGCCGCATGGAGTTGGGCAGGGTGAGCTTCAAGGCACGCGATGTCGCAGATCTCCTCACGCTCTACGGCGTGAGCGACGAGCAGGAGCGCGAGGCGCTGCTCTCCCTGGCCAAGGAGGCGAACGTCGCGGGCTGGTGGCACAGTTACAGCGACGTGCTGCCGGGGTGGTTCCAGACGTACGTGGGCCTGGAAGGGGCTGCCTCGCTCCTGCGCGTCTACGAAGTCCAGTTCGTCCACGGGCTGTTGCAGACCGAGGAGTACGCGCACGCCGTGGTCTCCCGCGGCATGCCGGACGCGTCGGCCGCCGACATCCAGCGCCGGGTCGCACTGCGCCAGGAGCGGCAGAAGCTGCTGATATCAGAACGGGCTCCGCAACTGCACTGCGTCCTGGACGAGGCCGCGCTGCGCCGTCCCTACGGCGGACGGGCCGTGATGCGGGGGCAGTTGAAGCACCTCATCGACATCTCCGAGCGCCCGAACGTGCGGCTCCAGGTGA
Organism: Streptomyces lunalinharesii; assembly: GCF_039532155.1. Taxonomy (NCBI): domain Bacteria; kingdom Bacillati; phylum Actinomycetota; class Actinomycetes; order Kitasatosporales; family Streptomycetaceae; genus Streptomyces; species Streptomyces lunalinharesii. Next base: position 1,941 of record NZ_BAAARK010000021.1, on the reverse strand, counting down.
TGCCGTTCAACTTCGGCGGGCACGCGGGGGAGAGCGGCGCGTTCACCATGCTGCGCTTCCCGGAGTCCGACCTGTCCGACGTCGTCTATCTGGAGCAGCTCACCAGCGCCCTCTACGTGGACAAGCCGGAGGAGGTCGCGCTCTACGAGCGGGCGATGGAGCGGCTCCAGGAGGACAGCCCGAACCCGTCCGCCACCAGGGATCTTCTGCGTGGTCTACTCCAACTCACCTGACCCGGCAGTAGGATGACGCTGGATCAGCCCCCCGCAGAGCAGTGCCGCACAGAGTAGGGATGCCATGTCCTTCTTCGCAGACCTGGCCTACCAGTTCATCGACGGTGAGTGGCGGGCCGGCAGTGGCTCGTGGGACATCATCGATTTCAACCCCTACGACCAGGAGAAGCTGGCGTCGATCACGGTCGCCGGCGTGGACCAGGTCGACGCGGCCTACCGCGCCGCCGAGCGGGCGCAGCGGGACTGGGCGCTGCGGAACCCCTACGAACGGCGGCAGGTCACCGAGCGGCTGCTGCGGCTGATCGAGGAGCACGAGGACGAGATCGTCGAGGCCCTCGTCCTCGAACTGGGCGGCACCCGCATCAAGGCGGAGTACGAGGTGCGGCTCGCCAAGGAGTTCGTCCGCGAGGCGATCCAGCTGGCGCTGCGGCCGCAGGGCCGGATACTGCCGTCGCCGGTGGACGGCAAGGAGAACCGCGTCTACACCCGGCCGGTCGGGGTCATCGGCGTGGTCAGCCCGTTCAACTTCCCGTTCCTGATCTCCATGAAGTCCGTGGCGCCGGCGCTGGCGCTGGGCAACGCGGTGGTCATCAAGCCCAACCAGAACACCCCCATCACCGGCGGCGGCCTGATCGCCAAGCTGTTCCAGGACGCGGGGCTGCCGGCCGGCCTGCTCAACGTGTTGATCACCGACATCGCGGAGATCGGGGACGCGCTGATCGAGCACCCGGTGCCCCGGGTGATCTCGTTCGCCGGCTCGGACAAGGTCGGCCGGCACGTGGCGTCGGTCAGCGCCGGGCACTTCAAGCGGGTGGTCCTCGAACTCAGCGGCAACAGCGCGCTGATCGTGATGGACGACGCCGACGTCGACTACGCGGTGGACGCCGCGGTCTTCAGCCGGTTCGTCTACCAGGGGCAGGTCTGCATGGCGGCCAACCGGGTGCTGCTGGACCGGGCGGTGGAGGCCGAGTTCACCGAGAAGTTCGTGGCCAAGGTGGCGGCGCTGCGGACCGGCGACCCGCGTGATCCGCGCACCCAGATCGGCCCGCTGATCAACAACTTCCAGGCGGAGGCGCTGACCTCGCTCGTGGACCGGGCGATAGCCGAGGGCGCCACGGCGCTGCTGCGCGGCCGCACCGAGGGCAACCTCGTCGAGCCGAGCGTGCTGGCCGGGCTGCCCGCGGACTCCGCCCTGCACGGCCAGGAACTGTTCGGGCCGGTGGCGCTGCTGGTGCCGTTCGACGGCGAGGACGAGGCGGTGCGGATCGCCAACGACACCCAGTACGGCCTCAGCGGGGCGGTGCACACCGCCAACGTGGAGCGCGGGGCACGGATCGCCCAGCGGATCGAGACCGGGATGGTGCACGTCAACGACGGGACGGTGCACGACGAGCCGCAGGTGGCGTTCGGCGGCGAGAAGTTCTCCGGCATCGGGCGGTTGAACGGCGAGTCCACGGTCGAGGCGTTCACGACGCAGAAGTGGGTGTCGATCCAGCACGGGCGGACGTCGTTCCCGCTCTGAGGCCGGGGGATGCGGCGCGGCGCGCGGGCGGTCCGCGCCGATGTAGGACGCTTCTTGTCCTAGTGGCTCGTCACGCTGCCTTGGCGGGGTAATGAGTCCATGTTCGGATCGTTGAGTCTGGGGCGAAGTTTGTCTTCGGTTTCGCGTGAGTGTTGCGCCAGCGGACGTAGGCTCCGATGGCGGCGT